>JBEVNC010000100.1:0-3495 GCA_040508315.1 Sphingobium sp. | reverse complement strand
GTCGGCGGCCAGTGGATCGACCGCATGGCGCAGGAGATCGCCACGCTCGCCGATGGCAGCGGCCATAGCCGTTTCCAGCTTGCTCCCGCCCATCTCGGCCGCATCCAGGTCGATATGTGGCAGGGCGACGATGGCGCGCGCGTGCAGATGCTGACGGAGACGGATGAGGCCGCGCGGAGACTGCGCGACGGACAGCCCATGCTCCAGGCCGATGCGCGCGTCGCTTCCCTGTCGCTCAACCAGATCAGCATCGAACGTGCGCCCGGCAACCTCGACAGCGCACGCGATCAGGCGGGCCAGCAGGGCCAGCGCCACCAGTTCAACGATCCCGCCGGCCAATCGGGCGGGCAGGGGCAAAATTCGGCCGCGCAGCATAAAGCTCCGGCGCGCCGGGACGTACTTAACGAGCGCGCGGCACCCGCGCCTCGGGACGCTGAAGCGTCGGTCGGCCGTCGTGGCGGCCGGCTCGTGCGCTACGCTTGATGGAGACCGGCAATGAGTAAGGACGCACCAGCGCCCGGCGCCCCGAAGAAGAAGGGCAAAGGCAAAATCTTGATCTTCGCCGTTGCCGGTATCGCGATGCTGGGCGGCGGCGGTGCTGCGGCCGGATTCTACGCGGCCGGCTCCATGCACAAGGAGGAGGGTCCGAAGGAAGATCCCAACATGCCGCGCCTCGTCGCCAAGGGCGAGAAGCCCGAGGATGTCGCTGCGAAATTCGCACCCCATGAGGGCGAGGAAGCCTCGGCCGAGGTGGGCAAGGGGCATGGCAAGGGCATGGACCTGCCGAAACCCGGCAATCCTGCCGCTTTCCAGGCGACCTATTACCAGATCCCGACGCCGTTCACGAGCAACATGGCCGACAGCGACGCCTTCGCGCAGATCGCCATCGCGGTGTCCACTTATTACGACCAGCGCGTCATCACCGGCATCCAGACGCATGAGCTGGCGATTCGCTCGGCCATATTGATGATGCTCGCGCAGGAGCAGGAAATGGACCTCGCGACCCCGGCGGGTAAGGAGAAACTCCAGGCAAAGCTGGTCAAGATCATCAACGGCGTCCTCAAGGACCAGACCGGTTATGGCGGGGTTGATAACGTTTATTTTACCAGCTTCGTTATACAGTGACGTCCGTGGCCGGTGGTAGTTCTCCCCGGTCGGGGACAGATGATGGACGAACCCAAGCCGTATAAATTTGGCCGCGCCGCGATCCAGTCGCCGGCGCTGCTCACCTCTCTGGATCGGCTGGGCGAGCGCATCGGCCGGGAATTGCGCGGGCTGATCGAACCGCTGGGCGGCGTGCGTCCGTCGGTGACGCCGCGCCCCGCGCAGCGCGTGACCTTTGCCGAGTGGAGCGCGGGCCTGCCCGGCTTCACCTCGCTCGGCCTTTATCGCCTGCATCCGATCAAGGGTATCGTGACGCTGCGCATCGATTCGCGGCTCGTCTCCACGCTGGTCGACCGTTTCTATGGCGGTCGCGGCGCTCTCCCCGAATCCGCGGGCCGCGAATTCCGCCCCGCCGAGACTCGTCTTGCCGAGCGGCTGGCCGACCAGACCGTGGTGGCGATGGTCGGTTGCTGGGCAGAGACGGCGGCGCTGGATGCCATCCTGGTCGGCCGAGCCAACGCCGTGACCCAGGGCGAGATTGCATCCCCCGACACGGACATGATCGTTCAGGGCTTCGAGATCGGCCTTGGCGGCGCGGAAAGCTGGACCGTCGAGATCGTCTATCCGGGCGAGGGCCTGGTCGGTATAGAGGGACTGGGCGCGAGCCGTGCGCCCGCCGACGACCTTCCTATCGACATAGAGTGGCAGGAGCGGCTGATGCGATCGATGGACGACGTCCGCCTCCCTGCGCGCACCGTGATCGCCAGCCCCAATCTCAAGATGACCGAACTCATGGCGCTCCAGCCCGGCGACGTCATCGACATCCATGTCGCTCGCCACCTCCCCCTGATCGTGGGGGAACGCGTCGTCGCGCACGGCACGCTGGGCGAGCAGGACGGACGTGCCGCCTTCATGGTCGAGAGACTGGCCTGACCCTCATAATATCCAAGGAAATGCGATGATGAGCGATATGAGCGACTCCCCCCGTTATGACGATTTCGTGCCCGACCTGCCGGGCGGACGGAACTTCCGCCTGCTGGCCGATATTCCCGTCCGTATGTCCGTGGAGGTGGGTTCGGCCCAGCTTCGTCTGGCGGACGCGATGAATCTTGCGGAGGGAAGCGTGGTCGAGCTTGACCGGCAGGCCGACGAACTGCTTGATATCATGGTCAACGGCACACTCATCGCGCGAGGCGAGATTGTGACCGTCAATGGTCGCTACGGAATCCGCGTCGTCGAAATCGCGTCCACCGACGCACGATTGGCCGGGATCGAGCGGCGAATCTGAGAGGATGCGCCATGGTCTGGTATTTCGTGAAGCTGTTGATCCTGTTGCCGATGATCGCGGGTCTCGCGTTCGGTGTGCTGTGGCTCTGGCGGAAATATCAGCCCGGATTGATGCAAGGGCAGGCCGACCGCGCCGTCCGCGTGGTGGACGCGGTGCCGCTGGGCGCCTTCGGCAAGCTGGCGGTGGTCGAGTTTCACGGCAAGACGCTGCTGCTGTCGGTGACGCGCGGCCGGATCGAGCGGATCGCGGAGAGCGACCGTCGTGCAGACTGAGCGCGCCGTTCGCTTTCTGAGCGTGGGTCTGGCTGTCGGCGTGGCTGTACTGGCCGCGCCCGCCATGGCGCAGCAGGGCGCGGCGCAGACCTCCGGCGCGCTGACGCAGGCCCTTGGCGAGGTGTCGGGCGAGGGACGCCCATTGTCGCTGTCGCTCCAGATACTCGTCCTTATGAGCCTGTTGACGGTGCTGCCGTCGCTGGTGCTGATGATGACCAGTTTCACCCGCATCATCATCGTCCTGTCGCTGCTGCGCCAGGCGCTGGGCCTGCAACAGACGCCGCCCAACCAAGTGCTGGTGGGCCTGTCGCTGTTTCTGTCCCTGTTCGTGATGCGGCCCGTGCTGGACCAGATCAACGCGCAGGCCTACGACCCCTATGGCAAGGGGCAGATCAGCATCGAGGAAGCGGTTGGCCGATCGGGCAAGGCGCTGCACGGGTTCATGGCCAAGCAGACGCGCGAAAGCGACCTCAAGCTGTTCGCGGGCCTGGCCGAGGCACCCGCGTTCCGCACCTCCGCCGACATTCCCTTCTCGATCCTGCTGCCGGCCTTCGTCACCAGCGAGCTCAAGACCGCCTTCCAGATCGGCTTCCTGATCTTCCTGCCCTTCCTCATCATCGACCTTGTCGTCGCGTCTACGCTGATGGCGCTGGGCATGATGATGCTGTCGCCCACGATCATATCCATGCCGTTCAAACTGTTATTGTTCGTGCTGGTCGATGGCTGGGCGCTGACCATGGGGTCGCTTGCGGGGTCGTTCGCGACATGATCGGCCATGTCCCACCACAGCCGTCGGTGCGATAGGCCATGGAAAAAGCCGATTTATTCATG
>JBEVNC010000092.1:0-22211 GCA_040508315.1 Sphingobium sp. | reverse complement strand
GCAAGTACCAGCCGCCAACGCTGATCGTCTGGGGCAAGAATGATTACATCTTCCCCGAAGCAGGTGCGCATCCTTATCTGCGCGACCTGCCAAAGGCCGAGATGCACATCCTCGACAGCGGCCATTTCGCGCTGGAGGACAGGCTCGACGAGATGGCGCCCCTGATCCGCGACTTCCTCGACCGCAAGGTCTGCAAGTAACACCCTCGCGTCCCGAGCCTTCGGGCTCCCGACAAATCCCAAAGGAACGTCTCATGAATAGCGTTGCAACGGGCGGCCAGGTCACTGGTTCGCCGCCCCCTTCGATCATCCTCGTCCATGGCGCGTTCGTCGACGCCTCAGGCTGGCAACAGGTCTATACCGACCTCAGCGCCCGCGGGCTTGAGGTTCTGGTCACCCAGCACCCGACCCTCTCGCTCGACGGCGACGTCGCTGTGGTCAGGCAAGCGATTGCCACCGCCAAAGGGCCGGTCGTGCTGGTCAGTCATAGCTATGGCGGCGCGATCATAACCGCCGCTGGAACCCATCCCAAAGTAGCTGCGCTCGCCTATGTAGCCGCCTTCGTGCCCGATATTGGAGAATCGATCGGCACGCTGACCGCAGGTCCGCTCGAAGAGGGCGAGGCACCGGCCCCTGTCGTCCCTGGATCGGACGGGTTCCTGATCGTCGACCAGGCCGGATTTCCGCAAGCCTTCGCTGCCGATGTCGATGTGGAAACCAGCCGGTTCATGGCCGCCGCGCAGCAGCCCTGGGGTCTCGAAGCGGTCGGCGCGCAGATGGCGGAGGCGGCCTGGAAATCGAAGCCGTCGCATTATCTGGTCGCCGCCGCCGATCGAATGCTCCCGCCGCGTGCCCAGCGGCAGATGGCCCAGCGCGCCGGCGCGTCGATCACCGAAGTCGAGGCGAGCCATGCCGTGATGCTCTCGCAGCCGACAAAGGTCGCAGACTTCATCGCTGCGGTCGTTGCGGCGATTTGACGGGAGAACGCCGATGACCCGGTCAGCCATTTTCCACCGCACGGTCTCCGTCGCCGGGACCGAGATCTTCTACCGCGAAGCCGGTGATAAGGGGGCGCCGGTGATCGTCCTGCTGCATGGCTTTCCCAGTTCATCGCACATGTTCCGCAATCTGATCCCGGAACTGGCCAATCGATACCATGTCATCGCCCCCGACCTGCCCGGCTTCGGCCTGTCGGCCATGCCGCCAGCCGACCGGTTCGCTTACACCTTCGCGAATTTTGCCAAGGTTGTCGCGGCCTTCCTTAACCAGATCGAGGTGGAGCGGTACGCGCTTTACCTGATGGATTATGGCGCGCCGACCGGGTTGCGGCTGGCCCTCGATCATCCAGACAGCATCGCCGCGCTCATCATCCAGAACGGCAATGCTTACGAAGATGGAATGGGCGCGTTCTGGGACCAGACCCGTGCCTACTGGGCCGACAACGGCCCTGCCAATCGCGACGGCATGCGCCCGTTTCTGACGGTGGACGGCACGCGGTTTCAATATCTGACCGGCGCGCACGATCCTGCGCGGATCGACCCCGCCGCATGGCTGTACGACCAGTTGTTCCTCGACCGGCCGGGTGCCGCCGAGATCCAGCTCGACATCATCTACGACTATCGAACCAGCGTGGCGCTTTATCCCGCGATCCACGCCTACTTCCGGCAATACCGGCCACCGACGTTGGTCCTGTGGGGCGCGAACGACCCCATTTTCCTGACGGCCGGAGCGCAGGCATATCTGCGCGACCTGCCCGAGGCGGAACTGCACTTTTTCGACACCGGTCATTTCGCGCTCGAGGAGAGGGCGGACCAGATGATCCCGATAATGCGCGACTTTCTCGCGCGATCCCTTTCGAACAACGTTCAATCCAACCAAGGAGAATGACCATGACCGCCAAGACCTCCAAGACCAGCATCCTGCCCTCCGGCGGCGGCGTTGCCCTGCTCGATCCGTCCGACGTGGTGATCCTGCTGCTCGATCATCAGTCGGGCCTGTTCCAGACCGTCAAGGACATCCCGGTCGCCGACCTGCGCCGCAACGTCGAGATGATCGCGAAGCTTGCGACCCTCCTCCATATCCCGGTGATCACCACCGCTTCGGAGCCGAACGGCACCAACGGCCCGCTGATGCCCGAGATCGAGCAGTACGCCCCGCACGCCGTCTACGTGCCGCGCAAGGGTGAGGTGAACGCCTGGGACAATGACGATTTTGTCAACACCGTCGCCGCCACCGGGCGCAAGACCCTGATCATGGCCGGCGTATGGACCAGCGTCTGCGTGATGTTTCCCGCACTGGATGCGCGCGCGGCGGGCTATGACGTCTACGCCGTGATCGATGCTTCGGGCGATCCCAGTGAGATGGCGTCGCGCACTTCTCTCGCCCGGTTCGTACAGGGCGACGTCATCCCGACCACCACCAACGCTCTGCTATCCGAATTGCACCGCACCTGGGCCCGCCCCGAAGCGGCCGAGCTCGGCGCGCTTTATGGCCTGGTCGCGCCCAACTATGCCGCCGTCGCGGAAAGCTACGCCCGCGCACAGCAGGCAGCGCGCCAATCCCACTGACCGAGCGATGGGCAGGATCGCCCGGCGAACACGAACCGAAAGAAAGCGAGATACGCAAATGCCCTATGGTTTCATGGACATCGCTATCACTCCCAGCGTTCGCCGGGCGCAAGCCGAAATGGGTGCCGACCTCCTCTGGTCGGACTTCAGGGGCCACCGGGAATTCGACCGCTTCGGCCCTCAGGAACGAGAGTTCATCGCCCGGCGGGACAGCTTCTACATGGCCTCGGTTTCCGAAACGGGCTGGCCCTATGTACAGCACCGCGGCGGACCGGCCGGCTTCCTCAAAATACTCGACGACCGGACTCTGGCTTTCGCCGACTACCGCGGCAACCGCCAGTATATCACCACCGGGAATGTCGCGGCGGATGACCGGGTCTGCCTGTTCCTGATGGACTACCCGCACCGAACCCGGCTGAAGATCTACGCGGCGGCCGAGACGGTGGCACTCGATGCGGACCCGGACCTGACCGCCGCAGTCACGGACCATATGTACGGTGCCAAGATCGAACGGATATTCCGCATTCGTCTCCGGGCGTTCGACTGGAACTGCCCGCAGCACATCGTCCCGCGGTTCACCGAAGCCGAGGTCCTGGCCGGGACGCAGACCTTACGCGACCGGCTCGTCGCGCTCGAAACCGAAAATGCGGATCTGCGCGCGCGTCTCGCCGGACTGGAGGCCTGACCCCCCAGTTTCGCTCAGCACCGGCCTGCTGGTGGACGTGGTCTACAACCGCAGCCCAAGGCTCAGCCCTGCAATCGATGCTTCGATCCGCCGTGAGAAGGCAACGGCGCCGATGCTTCGGGAGCGAGCCAGCCCCCGGCCGAGATAGTGCCGAGCCCGGTCCGTCTCCCCCGAATGCGCGGCGATCAATCCAGCGACACGCCATAGCTCGGGGTGCCACCAGCGTTCCTCCCGAGCATAACGATGATCGAGAACGGGCCGCAGACACTGCGCCGCGCGGACATGATCGCCAGCGCGCAGCCAAGCCTCGGCCAGGAGGCTGCGATAGAGGCTGGTCCGCAGGCGCCATCCGCCGACCCATAGCGCCTCGATGCTGGCTGACATTGTTTCCAGACCATCGCTGCGTCCTCGCGCCGCAGCGATCGCCCCGAAGAAAAAGCGCGCGGTTCCCTCATAAATACCGACGCTTTCGCGCCGCGCCACGTCGGCCAACCTACACTGCAAGTCCTCGGCCCGCATGAGGTCTCCGTCGAGGAAGGCGGCCGGCAGTCCCGCCAGACAAATGGCATTTCCCAGAGAGATCATGTGGCCAAGGTCGCTTGCCCTCTTGATGGCTCTATCGGCCAGCTCCGCCGAGGGTTCGCTGTGCCCTTGCAGCCAAAACAGGAGCGAAGACGACAGATTGATCGCGACGGGCAGATCGACCTGGAAGCGCGACAGACCCTGCTCGTCCCCGTCGTCTCCCCAGGACTGCCGCAAATATGTCAGGCGCTCTCCCGCCGACGCCAGGCGTCCGGCGTAGATCTCGTCATGCGCGAGGAACCTCATTCCGCCCGGCGACTTCGTCCAGTCGACATCGGCCGACTTGGCGAAATCCAACATGCTGCGCAGCGCCGTGAGCGGTCGGCCCGAATAGGCGAGGTAGACCGCCTCCCCGCAAACGGCTTGCAGGGCAAGATCGTCGTCCTGCGCTTCATGAGCGTAGCGAATGCTTTCGCGCCACGCCTCGCCCGTTTGCGGGTGAACCTGGCGGGCCAGCGTCATGGCCCAGGCCTGGGCCATGTGCATCCGAGCGCGGCTGGCCAGCGGCAGATCGCCGTCGCCGCCGGACATCAGGGCCTGTTCGATAGCCGCCAGCATTTCCTGAAAGGCCGACAGTTCCTGCCACAGCGGCAGCGCGGCGACCACCAGATCGAAACCTGTGCCCGTGTCGCCGTCAGGACCGAAGGCCCAGCGAATGGCGGCGCGCAGATCGTCGAGTTGCTCCCCGTAACGGCCCAACCATTCGCGGGAGGTCAGGAATGTCCATTCGCGCTCGGCCCGTTGCATGCGCGTCAGGACACGGGTCACAAACAGCCGCTTCGCCTGATCGACATGGGGCGATCCCAGCAATCGCTGCGACGCATAGACCCAGGTGCTTTCCACGAGGCGATAGCGGAGCGCGCCGCCGATGACGTCGGCAGATACCAGCGACTTGGCGACAAGCTGGCCAAGTGCGTCACGGCCCGTCATCGGATCGAGCCCACCTGCCGCATAGACGCATTCCGCATCCTCCGCGCTGAAGCGGCCGGCGAACACGGACAATAGCTCGAAGAGGACCGCTTCCTGCTCCGGCAGCAATCGGTAGCTCCAGTCCAACGCGGCCTCGAGTGTCTGGTGCCGCAACGGCGCACCGCGCGGCCCGCGCTGCATCGCGCCGAAGCCGTCCCTGAACAACTCCGTCAGAGCGTCGGCCCCGAAGCTGCCCGCAGTCCCGGCCGCGAGTTCGATTGCCAATGCAAGTCCATCCAGCCGCGCGCAAATTGCCGCAACAGCCTGCACATAGGCTGCCTCCAGATCCGCCTCGTTGCCGCGACCGGCCTTGGCAAGAAACAGGCGTACCGACGGATATTGCAAAGCCTCCTCCACACTGGTGGTCCCGCGTGGATCGGGAAAACCGAGTTTGGCCAAATGGAACACCTGCTCATGGCGGGTGCGTAGCGGCTCGCGACTCGTGGCGATGATCTGAGCCTCGGGCACCTCTTGGGAGATGCGCTCCAACAAGACTGCTGTTGCGGCGATAACATGCTCACAATTATCGATGATCAGAATGGGACGTTCCGCGCGCAGCAGAGCGATGACACCGGCTATCGGGTCGTCCAGGCCGAGCGAGACGCCCAGTGCCGCTGCCATTGCAGGGATGACGAACCGTGGATCGCTCAGGGTCGAAAGGTCAACGAAAGAGACGCCCTGATCGGCGGCGCGGAAATGCTGGGCGGCCGTGACGGCGATGGATGTCTTGCCGGCACCGCCCGGACCTACGATCGTGACATAACCTGTCTGCTGCATGCGCGCGGCGATCTGGTGCAGCGCGTCCTCGCGGCCGTAAAGGTGCGGCGCATTTGGCGGTGGCGCCAGCCGCGCTTTGCCGGGTGCTGCCGGACGTGGCGGGATTGCCCGCACGGCCGAGTCCAGTTGCGCCACGAACTTGTAGCCCCGGCCTGCTATCGTGGCGACATACTCGGCCGCCGGATCGCAAGCCGCCAGCAAACGCCGCAGATTGCCGACATTGACCTTCAGATTATGCTCATGCACGAGATAGCCGGGCCAGACGTGCGCGAACAGTTCGGCCTTGCTTACCGTCTCACCCGCGCGGCGTACCAAAAGCGTCAGAATGTCGAAAGCCCGACCGCCCAGAACGATGGCTTCGCCGCGGTGCGTAAGCGATTGCCGGTCCGGGATCAGCTCGAAATCGCCGAACTGAAAGGATGTTCGTTCGGAGTGCAGTTGGTATCGCCCTTCGCTTGACGCAGCCTATTATTTGTTGCGCTCGTTCCGCCGTTCGTAGCGTGAAGGACGCGCTATCGCCAGCCTTCCGGATCATGTCGGTGCCGCTGCCTGCGACCGCCTTGGGCAGATGATTTCGATCCATGAACAGCGCCAAGCTCGACTAGGTAATTACGGTCCCGCATCAACTATTCGGATGATCCGCACCCGATCACGCGGACCTTATTCGCCGGTTAGTCTCAAACAGCGCTACCCGCTGCCATATGGCATCCGTTCGTAACGCAGGTTGAGCCTGCCAAGGGCGGCTTCTTACCACCCCTGCCATGACCAATGACCGACATGGTTCGGTGCCAGCATGTCCCGGATGGACCATGTTGCATACATGCAGCAGTCGGAAATAAATCTGACACATTAAGCAACGATCGCCTGCATCTGCTTTACAGATGTGCAGCTCGACGGCACACTTCCCGCCATAGTGGTGAGGGCGAAAGAAGCGGTAATGACCGTCCTCCCGTTTCCAAGGGGTGCTGATAATGAAGTCGTTTTCTAGCGCCGCGCGTCTGCGCGGAACCGTTGCCACGTTCGCGCTCGTAGGCATCGGCCTTTGCGCTGTGCCCGCAGTGGCGCAGACCACGCCAAACGCATCGGACGCAGAGAGCGCCGAAGCGAACGAAACCATCGTCGTCACCGGCACGCTATTCCGCCGGGCAGATATTTCCACCCCATCCCCCATCACCGTCATCGGCGCCGAGACACTGCAGCGCGCTGGCGTTACCAATATGGCCGATGCGGTTCGTCAGGCGTCGGCGGACGGCGCAGGTTCGATCGGCATCGGCTTCACCAGCGGTTTTTCGGCGGGCGGTTCTGCCGTTTCGCTGCGCAACCTGGGCGTTTCCTCTACGCTTGTGCTGGTCGATGGCTTGCGCTCGGCCAATTACCCGCTCAGCGATGACGGCCACAATTCCTATGTCGACCTCTCCAGCATCCCACAGGTGGGCGTCGAGCGGGTCGAAGTGCTTAAGGACGGCGCGTCGTCCACTTATGGTGCCGACGCGATCGGCGGCGTCGTCAACATCATCATGCGCCAGAAGTTCACCGGGTTGGAAGGCGGCGCCGAATCCGGCGTTTCCGAGAAGGGCGACGGCTCGAAGCAACGCCTGCGCCTGCTGGCCGGTTATGGCGACTATGACAGCCAGGGCTGGAACATCTATGTCGGCGGCGAATATGAGAGGAGCGGCAGAGTCACGGCGGATTCGCGCGGCTTCCCCTTCAATACGCTTGATTTGCGTCCCATCGGCGGCGTCGATAACAACCGCGCCGACGACACGCTGACTTCGCCGACGACCAACGCTGTCGTCACGCGCGTCACGCAGACCAATCTCAACAATCCGCTGGCGGGCAGTGTGGCGAACGCCACGACACCGGCCATCTTCAACTCGCTGACGCCGCTGGGGCAGTGCCCGTACGGGACCTTCTCGGAAAATACGGCGTCGCGCGTGGGCACCGCCTGCGCCCACGACCTGACCCGCGAATATGTCCAGATCCTGCCGAAGCAGGAGCGCTACGCCGGCGTCGCCCGTCTCAGCTTCCGTCTGAGTGACAATATCGAGGGTTATGTCGCGGGCAGCTATTCGAGCAACAAGGTCGACATCACCTTGTTGCCGCGCGGCGCCCGTCAGAATCAGGCATTTGGCGGTTCGCCGTCCACCTCGACGTCGAACCCGGGCATCGTTCTGCCTGTGTGGATCTGCCCGTCGGGCGTCAACTGTGCCGATCCGGCCACGCCCGGCCGGACGCTGAACCCGAATAACCCCTATGCCGCCGCTTATGCCGATAATCCTGCGGCGGGTGCGGCGCGCCTCTACTATCTGTTCGGTGATGTGAAGGCCGGTTCGGTCCGCACCAACGAACTGTACCGCATCACCGGCGGCCTGCACGGCACGATCGCAGACACTTGGCAGTGGAACATCGACGCGGGATATTCGCGCGATGACCTGAAGCTCACTCAGACAGGCTTCGCCAATCTCAACGGCCTCGTGCAGGCGATCAACACCGGCTCCTACAATTTCGTGAACCCCGCCCTGAATTCGCAGGCCGTCCGCGATTCCGTGCTGCCGCCGATCACGTCGCTGTCCAACTCTCAGGAGGCCACGGTCGACGCCTCGATCAGCCGCAGCCTGTTCACGCTGCCGGGCGGCGAGGTGCAGTTCGCCGTCGGTGGGCAGTATCGCAAGGAGAAGCTGACCAACCGCAGCGCCAACCCGAACCTGGACGTTCCTGGTCTTTCGACGGCGCAGGCGTTCGGCAACCGTGATGTCTGGGCCGGTTACTTCGAAATCAACGCGCCGATCCTCGACACGCTGGAGGTCAATGCGTCGGGCCGTTACGACCATTATTCCGAAGGCTTCAGCCGCTTCTCGCCCAAGTTCGGTGCAAAGTTCACGCCGATCAAGGAAGTCACGCTGCGTGGCACCTATTCGGAAGGATTCCGCGCCCCGACTTTCGCGGAGATCGACCCGCGCAGCTCCTTCTCCGGCTTTGTCGGCTACACGCCGGATGCGGCTTTCCGGGCTGCTCACCCCACCAACGCTTCCTATACGACCGCATATTCCATCGGCCGCGGCTTCGTCGGCAATGCTGACATCCAGCCCGAAACCTCACGCAGCTTTACGCTGGGCGCGGTCTTTCAACCGAGCCGCAAGATCAGCTTCACCGTCGATTATTTCAACGTGAAGAAGAGGGGGCTGGTTACGGCCGGGCCTCTGGCCGGCGATGCGATCGCTGCCTATTATTCTGTCGCCAATCAGACCTTCGCCTCGGCGGACGCCGCGTCGGCAGCAGGTTGCGCAGCCGTGGCAGCGGTCGGCGCAGGATATTCATGCAACGTCATCGACGGAGCAGATCCGTTTGCGCTTAACGCGCTGCCGCGTCTGCTCGTGGTCAACGCGCCTTATGTGAATTCCGACTTCGATCTCACGACCGGCCTGCAGTTCGGAGCTAATGGCGAATTCGACATCAGCGACAACGTTACGTTCCTGAGCCGTCTGGATGTACAGGCGACTTTGAAGTTCAATCGTCACCTTGAGGGCGGCGATGTGCAGCGCTTTGCCGGCACGGTCGGCCCGGCAGACCTGTCGTCAGGCGGCGGAACGCCCAAGTGGCGCGGCAACTGGCAGAATACGCTGGTTCTCGGCAAGTTCTCGCTCACTGCCACGACCTACTATGTGGGCAGCATGAAGGCAGTTGCTGCCGATCAGGGTAATCTTGACACCTCGTGCGCTGCCACTTTGTACGGCGGCGGCCAGGCCTTTTGTAAGATCAAGCGCTTCGTCTACGCTGATCTGAACGCAACCGTTGACGTCAACGAGAACTTCAGCTTCTTTGGCTTTATCGGTAACGTTACCAAGGCGGGTGCGCCGCTTTATGCGAACACGCTTTACACCACCCAGCCGAACTATCTCGCATCCTGGCACCTGCCCGGCCTGATCGGCCGTACGTTCCGCGCGGGTGCAAACATCAAGTTCTAATCCGGGCTTGTCTCGAACAGCATGGAAGGGCGGCCCGATGGCCGCCCTTTTCATTGTAGCGTGGTCGTGATCGCTAATTCGGGTTCCGATTTGCATCGTCCACTATCGATATGGACGTAAGCGGCTAGCGCGCTCATGTGCCCCCAGATCTGCGCGCTAGCGACGGCGCGGCAGTCACCCCCAATATTTCAGACGTCCCAGTTCATTCTCCCGCTTCGGCTTCATCCGACCCCGTCGGCACGGGACGAACGTTGCGGGCAGATGCCAGGCTGGCTGCGGCCTCCTCCGCCGTCACTCCCGCCACCATTTGTCCTAGTTTGGACAGGGGCGAGCGGGCGCTGACCACCACGCTGATCGTCTGGGCCTCCGCTGCCTTGTCGCGGATGGGCACGAATATCAGCGCGCCGCTAGCCAGTTCCGGCGCGGCGTCGAGTTCGGAGGTGAGCATGATGAAGTCCCCGCTGACCGCCAGCATCTTCACCAGCTGGAGCGAGTTGGTGGTGACGGGCGGATGCCCCTTCTGGAACAGCCAGTCGTGCCGCGCCTCCAGATAGCGGCGGATCATCAACGCCCGGTTCTGCAGCGCGATGGGATATTGCGTCGCCTGTTGAAGGCTGACGGAGGACATGCCTGCAAGATCATGCGTCGGGGCGACCACGCAGCCCAGCGGCAGTTCCGCCGACCAAAGCACCCGCAGTTCGCGATGGGGGTAGACATTGAAGACCAAGCCGATATCGGCCTCGCCATTGACGATCGCGGTGAGCGCCGCGTCGGTCGGGACGATATCGATCTCCAGCGTGACGCCGGGGTGGTCGCGGTGCAGTCGCCCGGCGATATCGGGCAGCACCCCATTGGCCAGACTGTCCATCGCGACGAGGCGCAGATGTCCCTGATTCTGCCCCTCTAGATATCGAATATCCGCACCGATACGGCGGACCTCCCGGCGCCAGCGTCTCGCCAGCGTGATGATCAATTCCCCGGCCGCGGTAGGCCGCATGCCGCGCGGCATCCGCTCGAAAAGGCTGACGCCCAAATGACCTTCGAGCAGAAGGATTTGTCGGTCGATAGCCGATGCAGAGATATTGAGCTGCTTGGCAGCCGCCTGGATCGAGCCGCATTTCGCGACATGATCCAGATAGTGGAGTGACGTGGGTAGAAGGCGTTCGGACATCGCATCACCGTTGCAAAAAGTCGAACGCATGATTGCTGACAATGCCATAGACTGCAATGCATCATCGCTTCAGACTGACTTCACGACGGACAGCAAGGGCGGCGATGTGGGTGACGATGGAAAGCCAGTGGATCTGGGGGTTCTGAACCGGTCGGATCGCGCATCCTTCGTGGAAGCGCTTGCCGAAATCACCGAAAATTCGACCTGGGTGCAGGAGGCGATATGCGACCTGCGTCCCTTCTCCTCCGTGCATGCGCTTTGGCTCGCGATGACGGGCGCCATAGCGATGGCGCCGGAGGCCGTTCAACGCGACATGATCCGCCATCATCCCGAACTGGCCGGCGCCGAAGCCCAGCAAGGCGCGATGGCCGCCAACAGCACGCGGGAGCAGGCAAGGCTTGGCCTTACCGCGATGAGCGCGAACGATCTTGCCCGGCTGAATGACCTCAACGCCCGCTACCGCGCCAAATTCGGCTATCCCTGCATCATCGCTCTGTGGCGCCACGACGACATGACGAGCATTTTTGCAGCGTTTGAGGCGCGGTTGCGCAACGAGCCAGACGCCGAACTCTGTGCGAACCTGGCCGAGATCGGAGAGGTCATGCGCGGCCGACTGCATCGGCTCTTCACCCCAGCGGACGTCTCCTGATCCATGGCAGGAGGCGGGGGCCATAATGTCATCGTGGAGGCGGTCTCGCAGCGGTTCGGTTCGGCCACCGTGCTGGACGGCATCGACCTGAACGTCGCGGCGGGCGAACTGGTCGCCCTGCTGGGGCCGTCCGGCTGCGGGAAGTCTACCCTGCTGCGCATCGTCGCGGGCTTCACCGCGCAAACCGACGGGCGCGTGCTGTTCGACGGCCAGTCGGTCGACCATCTGGGCGCTGCCCATCGCGGCGTCGGCATCGTGTTCCAGAACTATGCGCTGTTCCCGCACATGACCGTACGCCAGAATGTCGCCTATGGCCTGGAGGTGCGCAAATGGCCGCGCGACCGGATCGAGGCGCAGGTCGAGAGGATGCTCGACCTGGTCCATATGCGCGCCTTTGCCGACCGTTTTCCGCGCGGCATGTCGGGCGGACAGCAGCAGCGCGTAGCGCTGGCGCGCTGCCTTGCAATAGATCCCAAGGTGCTATTGCTGGATGAGCCGTTCGGGGCGCTCGACAAGAATCTGCGGCTCGACATGCAGATCGAGGTGAAGAGATTGCAGCAGCAGTTCGGGATCACCACCCTGATGGTCACGCACGATCAGGAGGAAGCGCGGTCCATGGCCGATCGCATCGCCGTGATGAATCGCGGCAAGATCGAACAGATTGCAAGCCCCAACGCGATCTACGATTCCCCTGCCAGCCTGTTCGTCAACTGCTTCGTCGGGTCGGCCAATATACTGCCGGGCGAATTGCTTGCGACGGACGACCGCCAGAGCATGGTGCGCATCGAGGGCGGCGCGATCCTGACGGCTGCGCCCGCGGCGGGCCTTTCACCCGGCGCGGCGGTGGTCGTGACGGCCCGGCCCGAGCAACTGGCGATTGTCGCGGATGCCGCCCCCTCCCCCACCACGCTCGCCGGTACGGTGCGGTCGGTCATGCCGCTGGGACCGCAGACTGCGTGCCAGATAGGAGTTGGGCCCGAGTGCCTCGTGACAGTGATGACGCCCCGGCAGGCCGATGGCGGGACATGGACCGTGGGCCAGCGGGTCGCCCTCAATCCCGTATCGCCGCTCGCCTGCCGCGTCTTCCCCAAGCCGGAGAGCAAGTAGGGCATGACGCAACTGCTTCCGACCCGTTCCGACCCCGGTTTCGACCGGCGAGGGTTCCTGATGGGCGGGGCGGCCATAGGTGCGGGCGCGATGCTGACCGCGTGCGGCGGCAAGGCGAACAAGGCCGCTCCGCGTGCCGATCTGGTGGCAGCGACCTTTCCGGGAACCTGGAATGAGGCGCATCGTGAAATCCTGGCCCCGGCTTTCGAACGGAGGACCGGGTCGAAGGTCGCACAGGCCATCATTCTGGGCACCGACCAACTCTCGCGGCTCGCTGCATCCAGAGGCGGTCAGCCGCCCTTCGACGTCGCCTTTCTGGACGCTCCGCAAGTGGGGGATGCCGTCGCACAGGGCCTGATCGCTGAATATCCCGCCGCCCGCTCGCCCAATTTCGGCGATTTGCGGCCCGAAGCGCAGGACCGATGGGGACCGCGCGTGTCGATGCAGATCGTCGGCATCGCTTATAACCCGAACCGGATCAAGACGCCGCCCAGGAGCTGGAATGACCTGTGGGACCCGCAATATAAGGGGCGCGTCGGCCTGACGGCCCTCAATAGCACGCTGGGCATCGCCTTTCTGGCGGAGATCAACCGGCTGCGCGGCGGCACCGACAGCGATTTCCGGCCGGGGTTTCAGGCACTGCGCGAACTTCTCCCCAATGTCGGCGCGATCGGGGCCAGTCTGGGCGCCTATTCGACCCTGTGGCAGCAGGAGGAAATCGACATTGCGCCCTATAATTTCAACTTCGTGCAGACGTTGAAGGCCAAGGAGACGCCGGTCGAACTGGTCATCCCGGACAGCGGCGCAATTGGCTGGTACACCAGCATCCACTTGGTCGCGCATGCGGTGGAACCCGATCTGGCGGTTCGTTACATCGACACGCATCTCGATCCCAATGTGCAGACGGCGATGATGAAGCCACCCTACAACGTCATCCCGACCAATGCGAAGGTGCCATTGAGCGGGCCGATCACCCGGATCGCCGCCGGTTTCGCCGATCTCGCCAAAGTGCGCGGCTTCGACTGGGCGAGGATCAATCCGCAGCGAGGCGCCTTGATCGACCAGTTCAACCGCGCCGTCAGGCTGTGAAGGGGACCATGCCATGACCGGCGCGCAGTTCAGGTTATCCCTGCCTCTGGCGATCCTGTTCGCCTTCTGCTTCATCGCGCCGCTAACGATCCTGGTCGTCATGTCCTTCAGCGATCAGGCCGCGGCGGGCGGTTTCACGCTCGGCCATTACCGGGCGATCTTCACCGATCCGTTCAACCTTTCCATCCTGCTCGACACGCTCCTGCTTGGGGTCAAGGCGACTTTGCTCTGCCTGCTGTTCGGCTATCCGGTCGCGTGGGTGGCGTCGCGTGCCAGCCCGCGGTGGCAGTCGATCCTGCTGTTCATGGTCGTCCTGCCGATCATGACGAGCGTCGTCGTGCGCACCTTCTCTTGGATCGTCATCCTCGGCCGCAATGGCGTGCTGAACCGCGCCATGCTGGCGTTGGGCATGATCGACGAGCCGGTCCGGCTGCTGTTTTCGGAAACCGCCGTCGTCGTCGTGCTGGCGCAGGTGCAGATGCCGCTCATGGTGCTGCCGATCCTGACCGCGATCGGCAAGATCGACCCGAACCTGTCCGACGCGTCGCGCGCGCTCGGCGCAGGAGAATGGCGGACCTTCCGGCGCGTCACCTTGCCATTGTCGATGCCCGGCATCATCGCCGGCTGCCTCCTCACCTATTCCGCCTGTGTCACGGCGTTCGTGACGCAGAGCCTGATCGGCGGCGCCCGCCTGCTCTATATGCCGCTGCGCATCTATCAGCAGGCGGTCGGTGCGAACGATTGGCCATTCGCGGCGGCCCTCTCGATCACCTTCATGATCGCGGTCGTTCTCGTCGCCATCGGACTCAACATGCTGTCCGCCAGGAGCAGCCGCCATGCGCAAAGCTGATCGCAAGGGCGCGTGGGAGGCACGCTCCCTCTCCATCATATTGACGGCGATAACGGTGGTCGCAGCCATCGTGTTGATCGCGCCGACCCTGATCGTGCTGCTGACATCCTTCACCGATTCGGCATCCCTGCGCTTCCCTCCTCCCGGCTTCTCGCTGCGCTGGTATCGTGCGCTGCTCGATGCGGAGCAGATGCAGGCGGCGGCATGGCACAGCCTGCTCATCGCGTGCGGGGCGACCGTGCTGAGCACGGTGCTCGGCACAGCGGCCTCTCTGGGCCTGTACCGCAGCCGGTCGGGCTGGGCGAAGGGGCTGGACATGCTCTTCATGTCGCCCCTGCTGCTGCCCGCGCTCGCTTTCGGCTTCGCGGCGCTCATTCTGCTCTACCGGATCGGGCTGCGTCCCAACCTTGCCTTCCTCATCATCGGTCATACCGTCGTGTGCGTGCCCTTCGTCATGCGGACAACCCTGGCGTCCCTGTCCCAGCTGGACCCGGCGCTGCTCGATGCCTCGTCCAGCCTGGGCGCAGGCCCCTGGACGACCTTCTGGCGGGTTACACTGCCCCTGATCGGCAAGGGCGTTGGCTCGGGCGGATTTCTGGCCTTCATGGCGTCCTTCGACAATGTGCCGGTGTCATTGTTCCTGGCGGACGAACGGACCGAAGTGCTGCCCATCCATCTGTGGCAGCAGATCGAGACGAACCTCGACGTGCGCACCGCTGCCGCATCGGGCGTCATCATCGTCGTGACGCTGATACTGATGCTGATCGCGGAACGCTTCGCCGGGCTGACACGCCAGATACGCTGACCCGCGAGGGCTTTTTCCTTTTGTTTGCAGATGCTCCAGTGGGCGGCCCGACTCTCCCACCTGGACACGCGCGTCCGACATGCGGACCATCCTAATTATTCGAATGCAATAGATCGTCTCTTGTTATGGACAGCAATGGTCACACCGCGCATTCTCTCCACATGAAGCGCACTATGGCGCTGGACAGGATCAAGGGGGCGACGATGACCGTTTCCACGAAAAGAGCGTTTCTGCGCGGCCTCGCCTGCGCTGGGCTCGCGCCACTGGTGGCGCCGACTCTCCTCGCGGCCCAGCCATCGGCGAGACCGGTCCGGGCGCCCAAGAAATTCCGCATGATCCTCAACGCCAATTTTTCCTCGCCGCAGGGCTGGCTGCTCCTGGCGCTGGATCGCGGCTATCTGGCGGCGGAGGGCATCGAACTGGAACTGACGACCGGCGAAGGCGCCTTCAAGGCCGCCCCGCGCATGGCGGCGGAGGGCTATGACCTGGGTTATGGCGACGTGAATTCGCTAATCGAGGTGGTGGCGAAGGGGCATGGCGAAACCGGCGTCGGCGTGTTCATGATGCACAACAGCACGCCGTCCGCCATCTGCGTGAAAAGCGACGGTCCGATCAAGACGCTGGCCGACCTCAATGGCAAGACCATCACCGGCCACGACCGCGACGTCGCGCTCAAGACTTTCCCGGCCTTCTGCAAAAAGACCGGCGTCGACCTCGCCAGCGTCAAGAGCCCGATCTTCGGCGGCGGCATGACGGATCAGGTAAAGGCGATGCTCGCCCCCGGCGGCGTGGACGGTCTGTTCGGCTATGTCAGCACCATCCGTTCCGCGATCGTCGCGGGCGGGCTGGACCTCGATGCGGTCCGCTTCATCAAATATATCGACCATGTGCCCGACCTGTACGGCAGCAGCGTGATGGCATCCCGCCGGATGATGCAAGAGGAGCCCGAAGCACTCGCCGCGATCATCCGCGCCTTCAATCGCGGCGTGCGCGATGAGGCGGCCAATCGCGACGCGGTGCTCGATGCGGTCCTGAAACGCGATCCGAAGATGAACCGCGCATCCGAAAAGATCCGGCTCGACACGACGCTGGAACTCGAAATGGCCAACCCCGAAGGAAAGCGCCTCGGCATTGGCGATGTCGACGATGCGCGCTTGACCCGCGCCGTCGCGCTGGTCTGCGAAACGAACGGCATGCCGCGAACGCCGGCGCTGAAAGACGTCTTCGACCGCCGCTTCCTGCCGCCCGTCAGCGAGCGTGTCACCACGCTGGCCAGCTGATTTCCAGTCCATCAAGGGGGTTTCGACGATGCAGACGATGAACCGCAGGACATTTGGCATCACCGCCGCCATGGGCGCGCTGGCGCTGTCCATGCCGATGAAGGTCCTGGCCGCCGCGCAGAAGCGCTACAGGCTGCTGCTGCACACCAGCTATGCAGGCCCCGTGGCCTTCATGTTGCTGGCGCAGGACCGGGGTTATCTCGCCAAGGAAGGTCTGGAGATCGACCTTGCGGAAGGCGGCGGCGCGGCCGCGATCGTGCCCGAGGTCAAGTCGCCTGCCTATGATGGCGGCTATGGCGACATGACCGCCCTGATCGAGGTGATCGCCAACAGCGCACCGAACCGTGGTCCCATCGCCGTCTACACGACGTTCAACACCGTGCCCTTCACGATTGCGGTGCCGGTCGACAGTCCCATCCGCACGCCCAAGGATCTGGAGGGCAAGACCCTGACCGGTCATCCGAAGGACGCGGCCCTGCTCACCTTCGACATGTTCGCCAAGGCGACCGGGATCGATGCGTCCACGGTCACGTCCATCCAGTCGCCAGTGGCGATGGGGGATCAGGTGGTCGACGCCATCAACGGCAAGGTCGATGGCGTGTTCGGTTTCGTGAACACCATCGTCGCCTCCGTCGGTGGCAAGGGCATCGATGGGCACAAGGAACTGCGCTTCTTGGAATATGCCGACTATCTGCCGGAGATGTACGGCAACACGCTGTTCGTCACCCGCGAATTTTACGAGAAGGACCCGGACGGGGTTCGCGGCATGGTGCGGGCGTTCAACCATGCGCTCGCCGACACGGCACAGAACCCCGACACGGCCATCGACGCCCTCATGAAGCGCCGCCCCGACACGCTGCGCGCGGTCAATCTGCACCGTCTGGAAGGAACGATGAAGGTCGACATGGGCAATGCCGAAGGGGCGCGGATCGGCATCGGCGACATGGACGATGCCCGCCTCGCCAAGATGATCGCTCTGGTCGTCGCATCCAAGAATCTGCCCCGGACGCCCAGCGTCC
Organism: Sphingobium sp.; assembly: GCA_040508315.1. Classification (GTDB taxonomy): domain Bacteria; phylum Pseudomonadota; class Alphaproteobacteria; order Sphingomonadales; family Sphingomonadaceae; genus Sphingobium. The sequence continues at coordinate 4,697 of JBEVNC010000092.1, read as the reverse complement.
GGGAGGTGTTCGATCATGGCTTCCTCCCGCCCGAGGGCGAGAAGATCCGCACCATGCCGAGTTTCAAGACCAGCATTTGACCCCGTTCGCCGCTCAAGACGGCGAACGGTCAACGATAAGAAACGAAGATTTCGAGGGAGAGCCAGCGGTTCACCCAAGGGCAATTCATGCCCGGGGCGAACGTCATTTCAACACGGGAACGGGGGCGTCTCATGATGTCGAAATTTATCAATGCACTGATGTTTTCCGCCAGCGCCGCCGCTCTGACGATGCCGGCCCATGCCCAGACGGTCGAGCCCGAACAGGCGGCCGATCCGGTAGATGTCAATGAGATCGTCGTGACGGGAACCTTGCGCTCCGCCACCCTGCAACAGGTGCCGATCGCGGTTACGGCCGTCACCGCCGAGGAGTTCCGCAACAGCGCGTTCAAGGAAGTGCGCGAGCTTGAACTCCTGTCGCCGGGCATCCAGATTTCCCGGCAGGGCGGACAGGGCATCTTCATTCGCGGCTCGGGCACCGCCAGCCAGAATGCGGGCACCGAGCAGTCGGTCGGCATGGTCATCGACGGCGTGCTGATGGGCTTTGTCGACGATATTGGCGGCGATATCTCCGACCTCGCCCAGATCGAGGTCTACCGCGGGCCGCAAGGGACGCAGTTCGCCAAGAACGCATCGGCAGGCGTGGTCGCCGTGACCACCAAGAAGCCGGTGATCGGCAAATGGGCCTATACCGGCCGCCTTGCCTATGGCGAGCATAACGACACCAACGCGACGGGCACGGTGAACATCCCCATCAACGATTATCTGGCCGCCCGCGTCACGGGATCGTTCCAGCATCGCGACGGGGTGTTCGAGAATCTCTCTATCGGCAAGAAACAGGGCGGGCGCCGCCAATATGGCGTGCGTGGCAAGGTGCTGTGGAACCCGGACGTGGACAAGGACATCTTGCTGGGCTTCGACTATCGCCGCGAGCATATCAGCCCCAACTTCCCGCAGGCCTTCCGCAAATGCGGCCCCGGCGGCACCGCGGCCTTCCCCACCGTGTTCGGCACCGCCGCCAGCCCCAATCTGCTGCCGCCCTGCCTCGGCGTGCTCGCGGTCGGCGTGGAGCCGTCCAAGACGAACTCCACCAGCGGCGAGATGGACCCCGGCTATCGCAACACCCAGTCGGGCGGCGTCTCGCTTGAGGTCGGCTATCCACTGGGCGACTACAGGCTCTTCTCGCTCACCGCCTATCGGTTCATGGAGCGCGACATCTTCGGTCCCAACGGGTCGGGCACCTTCAACAACCAGTTCAACAACCGGGACTATAGCGCCTCGCAGCTTTCCCAGGAATTCCGTCTGATTTCGCCGTCCGACCGTCCCCTGACGTTCGTCCTGGGCGCATTCCTGTACAAGCGCGACACGGACACCAATGAACTTCCCTTCGGCCAGGGCTATGGCGTGGTCAATTCGATCCCGGCCGCCGTCGCTTATGGTCCCGGCGCGCAGGTTTCCAGCTATGGTGGCCGGTTCACATCCAACAATGTGATCACCAGTGCCGCAGGCTATGCCGATGGCAGCTATCATTTCACGCCTGAGTTCCAGGTCAATGCCGGTCTGCGCGTAACGCGGGATCATGTGAAGGCGACGGGTCACACCACCCTGGTTCCCGGCATCTTCCAGCTTCCCGGAACGACCCTCAGGGCGACGGACGCCGACAGCGTGAGCGCGACGGGCGTCACGGCGCGCATCGGCCCGCAATATTTCATCACGCGCAGCGTCCAACTCTATGGAACCTACGCCCGCGGCTACAAGGGGCCGCTGGTCGACAACACGGTCCAGAATTTCGGGTTGGTAAAGCCCGAGACCGTCGACGCGTTCGAGGCGGGCATCAAGTCGTCATGGTTCGGTGGCCAGCTGACCGTCAACCTCGCGGCGTTCAACCAGAAGTTCAAAAACTATCAGGTCGCCACGCTGAATACCAATATCGTGCCCAACACCTTCCAGTTGGGCAATGCCGGCGGCCAGCTCAGCCGCGGTTTCGAGTTGGAGGGCACCGTTCGCCCCGTCCGCGCGCTGACGTTCAACTATGGCGTGGCGTTCCTCGACGCCAAATATACCGACTTCGTCACGTCCTGCTATACGACCCCAGCGAACTTCGCGACATCGGGACAAACGTTCAAGCAGCCCCAGATCACCGATCCCAGCGGCAAGGGCGGCTGTTACACCCAGCCGGGCACATCGGTCCGCTATACCAATGCCGCCGGTTTCCCGCTCATCAACGCCTCCAAGTGGACGATGCGGATCGGTGCGACCTACAGCCATGAGCTGCCGAGCGGGGCGAAGGTCGATGCGTCGGGCAATTTCCTGTACCGCACCAAATTCTACTCGACCGCGCCCGACCCCAATCTGGTGAACGACGGATATGGCATCGCGGGCTTCAACGCCGGCTATACCGCGCCCGGCGGGACGTGGCGCCTCGGCGTCTTCGCCCGCAACGCCTTCAACCAGTTTTTCACGGCGGCGGTTCAGTCCAACACATCCGACAACAGGCTCGGCGGCGAGACCAATGTCCTGAACATCGAGGCGGTGCGGACATTGGGCGTCAGCGTCGACCTCAACTTCTGATGGTCGGATGATCTCCAGGCGCGCCTTGCTGGCTCTTGGCCTGTATCTCGGAACGGGGACGGCGCTCGCTCGCGCTCGCCGTCCCCTGCGTGTCGCTGCCTTGTTTGCAGGCAGGATCGACGACAAGGGCTTCATGGAATCGGGCTATCGCGGGCTGGAACTGGCGAAGGCGAGTCTGGGGTGCGACATCGATTTCATACAAGGCATCCCGCCCAAGCCGGACATGCTGGAACAAGCGCTACGGCAATTGGCAAGCGCCGCGCCCGACATGATCGTCGCGCATGGCGGTCAGAATGACGCAGCGGCGCTTGTCGTCGCAAAGGCATTCCCCAAGCTGCGCTTCGTCGTTACGCAGGGCAGTGCCACAGCGCCCAACCTCTCAAGCTACGAGGTCGTGCAGGAACAATCCGCCTTTCTTGCCGGCGCCCTTGCCGCATGGTCGACCCGAACCGGCGTCGTTGGGCATATGTCGGGAATCCGCGTCATCCCCGGGCTGAAAGGCAGAGCAGCCTTCGTCGCGGGCGTTGCCCATGTCGATCCGGCAATCCGGGTGCTGACCAATTTTTCCGGCAGTCAGGACGACAATGCCCTGTCGCACCGGGTGGCGTCGGCGATGATCGACGCCAGGGCCGACATCATCTTCACGATGCTCAACGCCGGCCGTTCGGGCGCGATCGCGGCATGCCGGGAGCGGGGCATCTTCCAGATCGGCAATGTGATCGACTGGACCCGGATCGCACCGGATGTCTTCATCGCATCGGCCATGGCGGATTCGGGTCTCGCCCTGTTCAACGCAGTCGCCGATCTGGCAGCCGGGCATTTCGTACCCGGCGTCGTTCGTCGGATCGGGCTCGACCACGCACAGGCCGTGCGCCTCGCACTTGGCGAAGGGGTGAAACCGGAGATCGCCCGTCGCCTCATGATGTTGTCAGCAGACATCGTCGCCGGTCGGCTGACGGTCGACACCGAATATGACGGCCCCGACTTCCCCAATCCGGTGTGAGTTCGACACTCGCGCGCCACTGCCGACCAAAGTAGGCCATAAGCACCGTAAGCGCGGGCTGGAGGTTGCCGGCAGAGAAGACAACCGAGAAGCGCAAGCGGTTCAAAACTTACGAGATCGGCTACGTCCACATCGACAGCTGCGAGCTGCGCCCCGCCGACGGCGAGCTCGTGATGTTCCCATCGATCGCGTCTCGAAGTTCACCTATGTCGAGTTCCACAACTGCGCCGGGAAAATGGAAGGCGCAGCCTTCCTCAGGAATGTGGTGGAGATCTTCCTCTACCAGATCCACATCCTGCTCACCGATAATGGCAGGCCTTTGGCCGAACAACTACAGCGGCCCCAGCCGCCGCTTCCTCGGCCCACACATCTTCGATCGCGTCTGCATCGCCAACGACATCGAGCATCCGCTGACTAAGCCATACCATCCATGGACCAACGGTCAGGCCGAACGGATGAACCGCACCATCAAAGGCGCCACCATCAAGACCTACTATGACGACCTGGAAAGCTCAAGGCACTCTGCTGGCGAACTCCCTTCCAGACCATATGTGACGCCTGGGCGAAAGGCCCCTCAATCTTCAAGATCGACCCGCACCAGCTCATCCCGGGACCACACACCTGGCGCCGCTCCCGTAGCTTGAATGTAGAAGTCTTAGGCCCAGACCAGGCTCGCCCTCAGGACCGCGCATGAAGGCGATAGACGTTCAACGGAGCGAGCCTCTCAGATGAGTTCCTTGAGCGGCCGATCCTTGTCCGCCAGCGCCGCGATATCGGGCTTGGTGCCCGCTTCGACCAGCTTGCGACCTTGCACATAGTCCTTGACCATGTTGACGCAATCGAGCGCCAGCACGCGGCCTTCCTTCAAATAGACCACCGAGAAGGAGCGCGTCTCCGGCTCCCCACGCACCACCACTTTGTCGAAGCCGACGTTGATGCCGGCGGTCTGGAGTCGCAAGTCATACTGGTTCGACCAAAACCACGGGAACGCCTTGTACGGCTTCTCATCGCCGCAGATCGCCTTGGCCACGCAGGTCGCCATGTCGTTGGCGTTCTGCACCGATTCGACGCGCATGACCGTGCCA
>JBEVNC010000064.1:0-16664 GCA_040508315.1 Sphingobium sp. | reverse complement strand
TCGATGGGGCGCATGATGTCGTAAAGCTCGCCATCCACGCGCGCGGCGATGGCGGCCTTGGCGAGACCCGGACCGATGGCCGCCGCGATCTCGCCCGCAGTGGTGCCGGGCGCGACTTCACGCACGGAACCGTCGGGCAGGGTGATCTTGATGATGGCGGACACGGGGGCACTTCCAGTCAGTTCAGGGAGGAACCGCCCTTAATTAGGCATGATGCCCTGTCAATGCCACGAACGAAGTCAGGCTGCGGCAAGTACCCCGTCATAAATGTCGTTTTCCATCGCCAGCCCTGCGCCCATCGCCACGCAGATCAGCGGATTCTCGGCCACCCGGACCGGAAGGCCGGTCACGTCCGCCAGCGCCTGGTCGATGCGGCCGAGCAGCGCGCCGCCGCCGGTCAGGGTGATGCCCTCGTCGATGATGTCCGCCGACAGTTCGGGCGGGGTCGCCTCCAGCGCGGTCATGACGGCGCTGACGATCTGCGCCACCGATTCGCGCAGGGCTTCTGCGATCTGCGCCTCGGTGATCTGGATCTCGCTGGGGCGGCCATTCAGCAGATCGCGGCCCTTGACCGCGATGGACTCGCCCGCGCCGTCCGGCTTGGTCGCGCGGCCGATGGCGTGCTTGACCTTTTCGGCCGTGATCTCGCCGATCATGAGGTTATGGTAACGGCGGATATAGGATGTGATGGCGTCGTCCATCTTGTCCCCGCCGATCCGTACCGACCCGCTATAGGCGATGCCGCGCAGGGAAAGGACGGCGACCTCCGTCGTGCCGCCGCCAATGTCCACCACCATCGCGCCCACCGGCTCCGTCACGGGCAGGCCAGCGCCGATGGCGGCCGCCATCGGCTCGTCGATCAGTTGCACGCGCGACGCGCCCGCATTGGAGGTGGCGTCACGGATTGCGCGCCGTTCGACCATGGTGGAGCCTGAGGGTACGCACACGACGATGTCGTTGCGCCGCTGGAGCATGCTCGACCCACCCAGTGCCTTGTCGATGAAATGCTTGATCATCTGCTCGGCGACATCGATGTCGGCGATCACGCCGTCGCGTAAGGGACGGATGGCGCGGACCCCCGCGGGCGTCTTGCCCAGCATCAGCTTGGCTTCGTTCCCCACGGCCTTCACCTGGCGGACGCCATTTATGGTCTCGATCGCGATGACGGATGGCTCATTCAGTACGATGCCCTTGTTACGGACATAGACCAGTGTGTTGACGGTGCCGAGGTCGATCGCCAGGTCTTGCCCGGCGAAGCTGAAAAAGCGTTGCAGTTTCATGAAATTGTGCAGTGACCTCGCTCGCGGACTTCCAGCTTGTGCCTTTAGGATTGCACTGCATTTTCGGAAAAGGCCAATCGTTCCGAACAGGGCGACAGGAGGCGGTGGCGGGACGGGGCGATTGTCTTGGCGGTTCAGACGGTCGTGAAGTCGCGGCAAACCCCGCGCGGCATCGGTATATCGACACGCTCCCTGGCGCCCAGCTTGTAGAAGAGCGGGTTTTCGACGACGATGCTTTTCAGCACGCGATTGTTGGCACGCAGGCCAAGTATATGCGCCTTGAGTGCGGGAATGGCGATGCCCGGCCCGCTGGTGGGGTAGACGAAGCCCACCCGGCCGTCCGGCTCGACCAGTCCGAGCATGAGGCCATAGGTCGGGTCGCGCCATGGCGGTCGCAGCACGGCGACCATGGGCTTGCCGCCAAAATCGAGGTTCAGTTTGTCGAAGCGGGCCTTCAACGCCATCATGCGGTCGCGCAAGGCTGTCGCCCCAGGTCCGGAATAGGGCCCTTTGAACGTATCGGACACGAGCAGCAATTGCCCCTCTGCCTGACCCTGCGGCGGTATATAATGTGCGGAGATGGTCGCACTGGCCCCTTCGGGCAGAGGCACCCGCTGTTCCGCGAAACGGCGCAGGACGACGACGCCCCCGGACAGGCGGACAGGCCGCGCATCCTTCGGCCCACGCGGCGTCAACGCCACCGCCAGCGTGTCGCAGCCGCCGTCCAGCCCGCGCAGGTCGAGCGAGCGGAAGCCGAAGCTGTAGCTGAACGGTGCCGACGCGGGATTATAGACGGGGCGCCTGTGCGGAGGCAGTCCGTCGACCCATATCGGCCGCCCGTTGATGGCGATGCCCACCTCCACCGAATGGATGGCCGGGTCGCGAAAGGCGTCGCTCGTCACGGTAATGCGGGTCAGGCCCGCGCCCGAATAGGCGCCGTTCTTCATCTGCCGATCCCATGCCTCGATGGACGGTACGGACCAGCCCGCTGCGGTCTCCTGCGCGAAGGCGGCCGGGATCAACGAAAAACCGCGCCGGTCGGGCGCGGTGGAAACCAGTTGCTTGTCCTTGCAATCGCTGATTTCCAGCCAGCGCGGCGACATGGCGTTGAGCGCACACATGCCCCCTTCCGAGCAGTCGAAGCTGGCATAGACGTCGCGCGGTGCCGTCGTGAGTTCCGCCCGGCGAAAGCATAGCCCCGCCGAGCGTACCGGCCGCCCGGTCTCGTCGGCCAAATCGCGGGTGATCGTTCCGAACACCGTCGCATTGCGCGCCGGGAAACGGATCGGCGAGGCGAAATAGCCAACCTTCCTGTCCCGCGCGAGCAGCCAGCCATCGGGATTGCCGGGGTCGGAAAAAGGGCCGTCGGGATACATCAGGCGCAGGCGCGCCGTTTCCATGGACGGCGCGTTACCGGGCGCCAGCGGGGCGACGAAGCTGAAACGCGCGGTGAGTTTGTCCGCCTTCGCGCTCAGCTTTTCCTCGGGCGGGCGCAGTTCGTCCAGGATGAGGTCGAGTTGGCGCTCCATGCAGCGGGAGATGCGGTCATTCTCCTTGAGCTTACCGTCCTCGGACAGGTCCTGCGCCGCGCCGCGAAGCAATGTGCGTTCCTGCGCTGTGTCGCCCCCGGCGTCGAAGCCTGAGGTGAGGGAGGCCTTCAACTTCGCCTTCACTGCGTTGCGCACCGTCTCGCTCTCGTTCGATAGGCACAGCCGCTCGACAAGGCCGAGTGCGGCGTCGACGCGCTGCTGACGCTCCGCGGGCGGGCCAGCGGGCGGCGGGGTCGATGTGGCGGACTTGATATGGTTGGTCCAGACCAGCCAGCCGAGAATGGCCAGCAGGATCAGGACCAGACCCGCCAGCAACAGCGTCTTCAGCTTGCCGTCAGAGGACGGCTTTGGTTTCGGTGCCCGCGCCATGCGTACCCCCCCGAATATCGTCGGCCGCCCCTGTTATTTTTTCACGATCGAGAGAAAGGCGTCCCACAGGGCGGCAGGTACTTCCCTCAGCGCGTAATATATCCATTTTTTCTTGCCGAGGGTAGGAAGATCGCGCGGCATCGGAGGAATATGCGGTCGAAAGCCGGCGATGCGCAACAGCAGGGCGCAGCGCGGATTATGATAGGCGCTGGAACAGACATGCACGGCCTTAATCCCGCGCTCGCGCAACATGGGGGCGAGCAGGCGGACTGACTCGAGCGTATCGGTCGCCTTGTCCTCTACTACGATATCGGTATCGGCGACCCCGCCCTCGACCAGCCGCCGCCGCATGACCTCCGCCTCGGTTGGGGGAAAGCGGCCGAGCCCGCCAGTGACGAAGTAGAGTGGGGAGGCAAGCGTGCGCCCGCAAGCCAGCGCACCCTCGACCCGCCTGCGCAGGACGCCCGACGGGCTGCCGTCGGGCCCTACCGCGGCGCCGAAGATGATGATGGCGGGGCGCCCATCGCTGGATGGCGCTGCCCCGCCCGTCAATGCGCCGCGCCCCAACTCGCCCCCGTGCCGATCTCCACGCCCAATGGCACGCTGAGGTTCACCAGCGGTTCGGCAGCGGTCGCCATCACCCGTTCGATCACGGGCTTTGCAGCCTCCACGTCGCCTGCGGGCAATTCGAACACCAGTTCGTCATGGACCTGCAGCAGCATCTTCACATTGGGCAGGCCCGCCTCGGCCAAAGCGGGGGTCATGCGGATCATGGCGCGCTTGATGATGTCCGCGCTGGTGCCCTGGATAGGGGCGTTGATCGCGGCGCGCTCTGCCCCCTGTCGCACATGCTGCACGCTGTTGGTGATCTGCGGGAACCACGTCTTGCGGCCGAACAGCGTCTCGGTGAAGCCCCTCGCCCGCACCTTTTCCAGCGTCTCGTTGATATAGGTGCTGATGCCGGGAAACCGCTCGAAATAGCGGTTGATCATCGCCTGCGCCTCGTCCGCGTCGATCTCCAGCCGGGAAGCGAGGCCCCAGCGCGATATGCCGTAGAGGATGGCGAAGTTGATCGTCTTGGCGCGCCCACGCGTGTCGCGGTTGACCTCGCCGAACAATTCGCGCGCGGTGGTGGAATGAATATCCTCGCCCGCGATGAAGGCGTCGCGCAGCGCGGGCACGTCGGCCATATGCGCGGCCAGCCGCAATTCGATCTGGCTGTAATCGGCCGCCAGAATGACATTGCCCGGTTCCGCCACGAAGGCGTCGCGGATCTGCCGCCCGGTCTCGGTGCGAATGGGGATGTTCTGCAGATTGGGGTCGGTGGAGGACAGGCGGCCGGTCTGTGCGCCGGTCAGGCTGTAGCTGGTGTGGACGCGGCCCGTATCGGGATTGATCTGCGCTTGCAACGCCTCGGTATAGGTGGATTTCAGCTTGGCGAGCTGCCGCCACTCCAGCACGAGGCCGGACATGACCGACCCTTCGGCCTTCAGCTTTTCGAGGACGGTCACATCGGTCGAATAGGCGCCGGACTTGCCCTTCTTGCCCCCTTTGAGGCCCATTTTCTCGAACAGGATCGCGCCCAGTTGCTGGGTCGATCCGATGGCGAAGGGCTGGCCCGCCTCGGCATGGATTTCCTCCTCCAGCCGGGCGATTTCCTGCGTGAAGCGGCTGGACAGGCCGGACAGGACGGCGCGGTCGACCTTGATGCCGGTGCGCTCCATGCCCGCGATGACCGGGATCAGCGGGCGGTCGACCAGTTCGTAGACGCACGTCGCGCCTTCCACCGGCAGGCGTGGTTTCAGGCGGGTCCACAGGCGGAATGTCACGTCCGCATCCTCCGCCGCATAGGCGGTGGCTTGCGGCAGCGGCACATGCGCGAAGCTGATCTGCTTCTTGCCGGTGCCCGTCACCTCCTTGAAGCTGGTGCAGGTGTGGGCCAGGTGGGTGGTCGCCGCCACGTCCATGCCGTGCCCGCCCAGCATCTTGCCGGAATCGAGATCGAAGCTGATGACCATCGTGTCGTCATGCGGCGCGATGACGATGCCGTGCCGACCCAGCACGTTCATGTCATATTTGATATTGTGCCCGATCTTGAGGACAGCCGGGTCGCCCAGCACCGGGCGCAGGCGGTCGATCACCAGCGCCATGGGCAGCTGCGGCGGCTTTTCGCCGAACATGTCGCCGCTGCTGGCATGGGCGAGCGGGATATAGGCGGCTCGCCCCGGCGCGGTGGCGATGCTGATGCCGACGAGGCCGGAGGCCACGCTGTCCAGCGAGTCCGTCTCCGTATCGATGGCGAGCAGGCCTCCCGCATAGGCCTCCGCAATCATCGCATCCAGCGCGCCGATCTCCGTAATCGTCGGATAGGCGGCGCAGTCGATGGGCGGCAGTTCGGGCAATTCGGGCAGGCCGGTGCGGCTTTCGACCCGTTCCGAGACCGCGGGCGCGCCGGACGAGGCCATTGCCGCCGGACTGACGCCGGCCACGCGGGCAAGGAGCGTCTTGAACCCCTGATCCTCCAGAAAGGCGCGCAGCGGCTCGGGCGGGATGCCGTCCAGTTTCAGCGTGTCGATCGGCGGCAGGTCCATGTCGCAGTGGAGCGCCACCAGCTTGCGGGAGAGACGCGCCATCTCCGCATGCTCGGTCAGGTTGTCGCGCATCTTGGACGGCTTCATCGACGGCACGGCAGCGAGCACCGATTCCAGGTCGCCATGCTCCAGGATCAGCTTGCTCGCGGTCTTGGGGCCGATGCCCGGCACGCCCGGCACATTGTCCACACTATCGCCCATGAGCGCGAGGACGTCGCCCAGCCGCTCCGGGGGAACGCCGAACTTGGCGACGACATAATCGGCGCCGCGCCGCTCGTTCTTCATCGTGTCGAGCATGTCGACGCCCGGCTGGATCAGCTGCATCAGATCCTTGTCGGACGATACGATGGTCACATGCCAGCCCGCCTCCACCGCGCGGCAGGTATAGGTGGCGATGATGTCGTCCGCCTCGAACCCCTCCTCCTCGATGCAGGGGAGTGAGAAGGCGCGCGTTGCGTCGCGGATCAGCGGGAATTGCGGGATCAGGTCTTCCGGCGCGGGCGGGCGGTGCGCCTTGTACAGGTCGTACATGTCGTTGCGAAAAGTGTGCGATCCCTTGTCCAGCACCACCGCCAGATGGGTCGGCCCGTCCGCCTTGTGCAGCGCGTCGGCGAGTTTCCACAGCATCGCCGTATAGCCATAAACCGCACCGACATTGAGGCCGTGGCGGTTGGTGAGCGGCGGAAGCTGGTGATAGGCGCGGAAGATGTAGCCGCTGCCGTCTACGAGATAGAGATGATTCTGCTGGTCGGACATGACCGCGAGATAGCGCAGCCGGGCCGCCGTGGGAATGCTTGCCCGGACGTGGCGCGCGATCCATATGGATGCGAGAGGCATTCACCCTTTCCCGTCATTCCCGCCTGCGGAAATGCCGACGAGGGCGGTGCAAAGGGAGCAAAGGCAGCATGGCGTCGGACGAGATCGAGATGGTTGGCCACGGCCTGTTCTTCGAGGAACTGCCGGTCGGGCGGAAATTCAGGACGCTGGGCCGGACATTCTACGAGGCGGACCTGATGGCCTTCGTCCATTGCACCGGATATGGCGAGGTTCTGTTTACCGACAGCGAGTTCGTCAAGGAGCATAGCGACATCAAGGGTCGTCTGGTGCCCGCCGCGATGATCTTCAGCTTCATCGACGGGCTGGTGCTGAACTATACCGGGCAGCATACCGGCTTTGCCTTTCTCGACTGCGAGTTGAAGGTGCACGGCCCGACCTTCGTCGGCGATACGGTGCATGCGGTGTGCGAGGTGATCGAGGCGCGGCGGTCGAAATCGAAGCCGGAGCGCGGCATCGTGCGCACCAGGAACGAGGTGTACAAGCAGGACGGCTCGCTGGTCCTGACCTATACCCCCGCACGCTGGATGAAGGCGCGCACCGCGGGCTGAAAGAGCCTCCGGCTCGGGGGGCTGAAAGAGCCTCTGGCTCGGCGGGGTGAAGGAGCCTCTGGCGTTATCCGGCGGACGCGCTACTCTCCCCGCAAAACAAAGCCAGGAGAGAATGCCATGTTCGTCAAGTTCACGAACACCGACCGTGTCCCCGTCGCCGTCAACGCGGCCCAGATCAGCTTCATCACCTGCATGTCCGACGGCACGCGCATCCGCTTTGGCGAGGGGCGCAGCGTGACCGTGGTCGAGCCGCTGGACGAGGTGATGGATCGGTTGAATCTGACGCGGCAGTTGCCGGACGGGTGAAGGGCGGTCAGCGGTTTCGCCCGCGGCTGACGATCATGCAGCCGCGGCGAACCGCGCCACCTTGATCTCGTTTTCATGCGCGCGTGCCTGTGCCAGATCATAGGCTGTCTGCATTCGCAGGAGCGTGTCGGCCCTCACGCCAAAGGCCTTTTCGAAGCGTATCGCCATGTCGGCGGAAAGATTGGCATGGCCGTTGAGTAAGGTGCTCAGCGCCTGCCGGGACACGCCGAAATGGCTGGCCAATGCTGTTACACTGACGCCGACTGGGTCAACGATCTCCGTCTTCAGCCAGTCCCCGACATGCACAGCGATCAATGGGTGCATCTTAAGCGCCATGATAATCCTCCAAAGCCAGATCGATCAGCGCGCCATTGTCATCGATACAGAAGGTTAGGCGCCAGTTTCTTGTCACCGTCATCGACCACGTGCCTTTTCGGTCGCCGGTCAATTCATGCAGCCCGAAGTTCGGGGGCGTCGCCAGTTCGTCCAGCGCGTCCGCTGCATCGATGAATGCTAGCATCTTGCGCAAACGATCGACATCTCCCACCAGGCCCTTGGCGTTGCCGGTCTCAAAAAATCGCCTCAGGCCCTTATGGCTGATACTCTCGATTTCCATGTTCGAACGCTATCGAACCGGTTTGAATTTGTCAACTGTCGCTTGACAGGCGACGATTGTGGTCTTCTCTGGTCGAAATGAAAAGGGCGCAGCCTTGCGGCCACGCCCTTCAGAATCCCGCGGTTGAATCTTCAGCTGACGAAAGCCTTCAACCGCCCGTTGATGATCTCCTCGGCTTCGGAGACGATGCGGTCGATCAGGTCCTTGCAGGTGGGCACATCGTGGATCAGGCCCTGGATCTGGCCCGCCCAGATGAGGCCTGCGTCGAGGTCGCCGGTCTCCAGCGCCACGCGGCCCTTGGCGCCCGACACATAGGGCTGGATGTCGGTGAACACCGCGTCGGGGCGGTTGCTGATCTCGACCACCGTGTCGGAGATGCCGTTCTTGCTGACGCGGCCGGTATTGTGGAACTTGCGGAAGATGAGGTTGGTGGCACGCTCGTCATTGGCGACGATGAACTGCTTCACATTATCGTGAATGGGCGCCTCCACGGTCGCGCAGAAGCGCGTGCCCATGTTGATGCCCTCAGCGCCCAGCGCCAGCGCCGCGACGAGGCCGCGACCGTCGCCGAAGCCGCCCGACGCCAGCATCGGCACCTTAATCCGGTCGGCGGCGGCCGGGATCAGGATGAGGCCCGGAATATCGTCCTCGCCCGGATGGCCAGCGCATTCGAAGCCATCGATGGAGATCACGTCGACGCCCATCTTCACGGCGGAGGCGGCGTGGCGGACGGCGGTGCACTTGTGTAGGACGGTGATGCCGTTCGCCTTGAAATCGTCGACATGCTCCTGCGGCTTGTGGCCTGCGGTCTCCACGACCTTGATCCCGCTCTCGATGATCGCCTTGCGATATTCGGCATAGGGGGGCGGGCTGACCGAGGGCAGGATGGTGAGGTTCACGCCGAAGGGCTTGTCCGTCATCGAGCGGCAGCGGTCGATTTCGCGGCGCAGGTCGTCGGGCGTCGGCTGCGTCAGCGCCGTCAGGACACCGAGGCCGCCGGCATTGGACACGGCGGCTGCGAGTTCGGCGCGGCCGACCCACATCATGCCGCCCTGCACGATGGGAGTTTCGATGCCCAGCAATTCCGTGATGCGCGTCTTGATTGCCATTTTCCTGCTTCCTTCCCCGACCGCCTTTAGGCGGAACCTCCCTATCCGTTCGCCCTGAGCGAAGTCGAAGGGCATTGCTGAGCGGAGGCGAAGCACTGGACCTCGCTTCGCTCGGCAGAAGGCTTCGACTTCGCTCAGCCCGAACGGACTATATGTACGGCTTTAGATCAACGATGCTTCCACACCGCCGGACGCTTGGCGACGAATGCCTCCATGCCTTCCTTCTTGTCCTCGGTCCCGACCAGGATCTGGAACATGCGGCGCTCATTGTAGAGGCCCTGCGTCAGCGTGGTCTCGAACGCCATGTCGACCATCTCCTTGTTGATCATGGCAGCCATCTGGCCCATCGACGCGATGGTCGCCGCGGCTTTAAGCGCCTCGGTCAGCAGGTCAGTGGCGGGGACCACGCGGGAGACGAGGCCGGAACGCTCCGCTTCCTCAGCGCCCATCATGCGGCCGGTGAGGCACATGTCCATCGCCTTGGCCTTGCCCACCGCGCGCAGTAGGCGCTGCGTGCCGCCCATGCCGGGTGCGACGCCCAGCTTGATTTCGGGCTGGCCGAACTTGGCGGTGTCGGCGGCGATGATGAAGTCCGCCATCATGGCGACCTCGCAGCCGCCGCCCAGGGCAAAGCCCGCGACCGCCGCGATCCAGGGCTTGCGGGTGGAGCAAACGCGGGTCTGCCACTCGGAGAAGAAGTCTTCCAGGTAGAATTCGGCCGGAGCCTTATCCACCATCTCCTTGATGTCGGCTCCTGCCGCGAACGCCTTTTCGCTGCCGGTGATGACGAGGCAGCGCTGGCTGCCATCGGCGTCATAATCGGCCAGCGCGTCGCCCAGGTCCTTCAGCACCTGACTGTTGAGCGCATTCAGCGCCTGCGGCCGGTTCAGCGTCACGAGCGTCACCGCATCGTCGCGCTTTTCCACCAGGATCGTTTCATAGGTCATAGTCGGTCGCAGCCCCCTTGGAATTACAGCATTTCGATGATGGTGACGTTGGCGATGCCGCCGCCTTCGCACATCGTCTGAAGGCCCCATTTCTTGCCGCGCGCGCGCAGTGCATGGGTCATGGTCGCCATCAGCTTGGTGCCCGAGGCGCCCAGCGGATGGCCGAGCGCGATGGCCCCGCCATTGACGTTGGTCTTGGCCGGGTCCGCACCCGTCGCCTTGAGCCAGGCCATGGGAATGGTCGCGAACGCCTCGTTCACTTCGAACAGGTCGATATCGTCGAGCTTGAGGCCAGCGCGCGCCAGCGCCTTTGCCGTCGCCGGGATCGGCTCCTCCAGCATGATGACCGGATCGCCCGCCGTGACGGTCAGGTTGTGGATGCGCGCCATCGGCGTCAGGTTGTGGGCCTTGAGCGCCCGCTCATTGACGATCAGCGCGGCGGAGGCGCCGTCGGTCATCTGGCTGGCATTGGCGGCGGTGATGCTGCCGCCCTCGGCCAGGGTCTTGACCGTCGCCATGCTCTCCATCGTGCCGCCGTAGCGAACGCCCTCGTCGGTATCGAACACACCCTCGGCGGTCAGGACGGGAACGATCTCCTCCTTGAACGCGCCGCTGGCGATGGCGGCGGCCGCACGCGCATGGCTCTGGAGCGCATAGGCGTCCATGTCCTCGCGGCTGAAACCATATTTGTCGGCGATCATCTGCGCGCCGACGAACTGGCTGAATTCCGCGATGCCATAGCGCTTCTGGATCGACTCGGGCCATGGACCCACGCCGATGCCCGCTTGCCCATGCAGGGTGAAGTTGGACATCATCGGCACGCGCGTCATGCTCTCCGCGCCCGCCGCGATTACGATGTCCTGCGTGCCCGACATCACCGCCTGCGCCGCGAAGTGGATCGCCTGCTGCGACGATCCGCACTGGCGGTCGATGGTGACGGCGGGAACGCTGTCGGGCAGCTTGGACGCCAGCACGAGGTTGCGGCCGAAGGCGAAGGCCTGCTCGCCCGCCTGCGTGACGCAGCCAGCGATGACGTCCTCCACCGCCGCCGGGTCGAGGCCCGTGCGTTCGATGAGGGCGTTCAGCACGGTTGCGCCGAGATCGGCAGGATGGATGCCCGCGAGCGCGCCCTTGCGCTTGCCGCCCGGCGTCCGGAGCACTTCGACGATATAGGCTTCGCTCATGGGGCTATCCTCTCTCTGTTCGTTCAGCGTGGGGCCATGCGGATGGCGCCGTCGAGGCGGATCACATCGCCGTTCAGCATCGGGTTGCGGATGATGCTCTCCACCAGCTGCGCATATTCGGCGGGCTTGCCGAGGCGGCTGGGGTGCGGCACCTGCGCGCCCAGGGCATCCTGCACCGTCTGCGGAAAGGACTCCAGCATGGGCGTCAGGAAGATGCCGGGCGCGATGGTCATCACGCGGATCTTGAAGCTGGCAAGGTCGCGCGCGATCGGCAGGGTCATGCCGACGACGCCGCCCTTGGACGCGGAATAGGCGGCTTGGCCGATCTGGCCGTCGAACGCCGCGACCGAAGCGGTGTTGACGATCACGCCCTTCTCCCCGTCGATCTCCTCGGCAGCGCCAGCGCGCGCGGAGAATTTCGAGATGACGTTGAACGTGCCGATCAGGTTGACCGTGACCGTCTTGGCGAAGGTGTCGAGCGGGTGGGGCTTGTTCTCCTTGCCCACCGTCTTGACCGCAGGGGCGATGCCCGCGCAGTTCACCAGGATGCGCGCGACGCCGTGGGCGGCTTCGGCCGCGTCCAGACCGGCGGTGACGCTCTCGTCGTCGGCGACGTTCACGGCCACGAACAGGCCGCCGATTTCCTTGGCCTTCGCCTTGCCCAGTTCCTCGTTAAGATCGAAGATCGTGACCTTCGCGCCAGCGGCGGCGAGCATCTTTGCTGTGGCATTGCCCAGGCCCGATGCACCGCCCGTGACGATGGCGGCTACCCCATTGATGTCCATGATACGTCCTGCTCCGTAGATTGATTTGGGAGTGCGCCCGAATGCCGACCCTCCGTCCGTCCCAGCTATTCGGGACGGACGGTCGGGGTCTGGCGACGGCACGCTCCGATAGGGTGCGTTCAGACCAGTTCGAGCGCGACGGCCGTGGCTTCCCCGCCGCCGATGCACAGGCTGGCGACGCCGCGCTTGAGGCCGCGATTTTCCAGCGCGCCGAGCAGGGTCGCCATGATGCGCGCGCCCGAAGCGCCGATCGGATGGCCCAGCGCCGTCGCGCCGCCGTTGACGTTCAGCTTCTCGGACGGGATGCCCAGTTCCTTCTGCGCGATCATCGCGACGACCGCGAAGGCCTCGTTAACCTCGAACAGGTCGACATCGTCGATGGTCCAGCCGGCCTTGTCGAGCAGCTTGCGGATCGCAGGCACCGGCGCGGAGGTGAACTTGTTGGGTTCATGCGCATGGCCGGAGGTCGCGACGACGCGGGCGACGATGGGCAGGCCCAGCTTTTCCGCGACCGACTGACGCGTCATGACGAGCGCGGCGGCGCCGTCCGAGATGGACGATGCGTTGGCGGCGGTCACGGTGCCGTCCTTGACGAAGGCGGGCTTGAGGGTCGGGATCTTCTCGGGCTTGGCATTGCCGGGCTGCTCGTCGACCTCGACCAGCGTGTCGCCCTTGCGGCCCTTGACCGTCACGCCGACAATCTCGCGCTCGAACGCGCCGCTCTTGATCGCCTCGTTGGCGCGGCTCAGCGAACGCAGCGCATAGGCGTCCTGATCCTCGCGGGTGAATTGATAGTCGCGCACCGCGTCCTCCGCGAACACGCCCATCGCCTTGCCCTTGTCATAGGCGTCTTCCAGGCCGTCCATCGCCATGGTGTCGATGATGACGTCATGGCCGAAGCGCGCGCCGGAGCGGTGCTTGGGCAGCGCATAGGGGGCGTTGGTCATGCTTTCCATGCCGCCAGCGATGGCGATGTCGATGGAACCGGCAGCCAGCGCGTCATAGGCCATGATCGCGGCTTGCATGCCCGACCCGCACATCTTGTTGACGGTGGTGGCCTCGACCGAGAGCGGCAGACCGGCGCCAAGCGCAGCCTGACGGGCGGGCGCCTGGCCAAGACCGGCGGGCAGCACGCAGCCCATATAGATACGCTCGATAGCGTCGCCCGAAACGCCTGCGCGCTCGACGGCGGCCTTGACGGCGACAGCGCCCAGTTCCGGCGAAGTAGCGCCCGCAAGAGCGCCCTGAAGCCCGCCCATCGGCGTGCGGGCGTAGCTGGCGATGACGACAGGATCGGTAGTCATGGTGTCTTACCTCGACCTTTCTGGAGCGCCTGCAAAGGCGTCTGCGCATGGATGGGAACGAATCCGTCAGCGAGGAAGCGCCTCGCCCGTAATCTCTATACTGATGAGTAGACTTATGGGGTGCGAACTGTCAAGATCAAGACATGCCCAGTCTCAAAAGAACCGATTCCCCCTTTCTGGACGTCGATGCGAAGGCCGCTCTGCGCGAGCGCAAGCGCGACGCCATCCTGATCGAGGCGGTGCGCATGTTCAACGAGCGCGGCTATCAGGCGACGTCGCTGGACGACGTCGCGGCGCGGCTCGGCGTCTCCAAGCCGGTGGTCTATCATTATCTCGGCACCAAGGAGCAGGTGCTGATGCGGTGCATGGCACGCGGACTGCAGGAATTGCAGGCCGCGTTCGACGTGGCGCGCGACGAACCCGGTACGGGCCTCGACCGGCTGCGCCGCTATCTTGTCGGTTATGCGCAGGTCAACATGACCGATTTCGGCCGCTGCGTGATCCGCACGGGCGACGAGGTGCTGTCACCGGAAAGCCGCGCCGCCTTTCGCAGCGACAAGCGCAAGATTGACGCGCAACTGCGTGCGCTGGTGACCGAAGGGGTGGAGGATGGATCGGTAGTGGTGGCGGATGTGCGCTTTGCGACATTCGCGATTGCGGGCGCGCTCAACTGGCCAGCGCGCTGGCACCGCGAGGATGGCGAGCAGTCCACCGGGGAGATCGCGGACAAGCTGGCCGCTTTCCTGGTGGACGGACTGCGGCCGCGCGCCTGACGGGAGCGCGCTAGGCCGCCATTTCCAGCGCCACGCCATCATCCGCCAGATCGACGATGCGGGTGGACCTCAAATCGCGGGGTTGCTCGAACTGGGGATAGTCGGTGGCGCGGTGCATCATGCAGCGATTGTCCCAGATCAGCAGGTCGCCCGCACGCCAGCGGTGGCGATAGACCCGCTCCGGCACGGTCGCGAAGGCGATCAACTCGTCGACCAGCGCCTGTCCCGCCGGGCCGTCATGGCCTTCGATCCGCTCGACATGGGAGGCGATGAACAGCGTGTCGCGGCCGGACGGCGCATGACGGCGCACCAGATCGCGGCGGATCGGCGGGCGGGTTGCGCCCGAATAGGCGGCAAAGTCGAACCCGACGAGGCGGCAGCTATGGTCGAAGCTGTGATCGGCCGTCAACGGCGCGAGCATGGCGCGCCGCTCGGCATCCAGCGCGTCCCAGGTCGCGCGATTGTCGCAGAACTCGGTGTCGCCGCCGCTGTCGGGCACCTCCACCGCATAGAGGAAGGAATAGGTCACGCCGGGCACGGTGAAGCTGTTGTCGACATGCCAGAGCCGGTTCGCGTCGAACAGGCGGCGCGCCCCGTCGTCGACGTCGCGCATGCTGCCATCCGGTCCCATGTTGGTGAGCCGGGTGATGCGCGGGTCGGCGCCCTGGAGGCTGCGGCCTTTCTGGAGAGGGCCGAAATGGTCGGCGAAGCGAATCAGTCCGGCATCGCCCAGGGCGACATTGCGGAAGAGGAGCATGCCAGCGCTGCCTATGGCGGTTTCGATGGCCGCGGCCTGTCCGGTATCGCAGGCGGCCAGATCGGCGGACAGTTCCATGCCGAACAGCGGGTGCAGCGGGCGGACTTCGGTGGGCATCGGACATCTCTCCTTCGCGGCCGTTCGCGCGGCCTTTGAAGGGAATGCTAACATGAAAACCGCTTTTGGCGAGGATGGCGCGAATATTTTCGGTCGCTGGATGATGAACCGTCGCTGTCGGCGATGTTCAGGGGAGGCTCAAGGCGACTCGAGTAGAAAGGCTGTATTGATCGACCACGGTTTCAACGCCGCGCGACGATCCGAGAAGTAGAGGAGATGTGAGATGATCAAGGCAAAGCTGATGAATGTAGGCGCCGCCGCAGCTATGGTTCTCGGCACGCTCGGCGTTTCTGCTCCCGCGATGGCGCGCGATCATTATCGTGGCGGCGACTATAATCGCGGTGATTATTATCGCGGCGATAACTACCGCGGCGATAATCGTGGTTATGGACGCGGCGACTATTATCGTGGGGACCGCGGTGGCTCTCGTTATGGCGGCTATAATAATGGCTATTATAACAATGGTTATAATGCCGGTTATTATAACGGAAACAGCTACAATCGTGGCCGCAACTATTACAGGTGCCGCAATGACGGCGCGACGGGCACGATCATCGGCGCCATCGCGGGCGGCCTGTTGGGTAACAGTGTCGCGGGTCGCCGGGGTGATCGCACGGCCGGAACGCTGGTTGGCGGCGCGGTAGGCGCACTTGCCGGACGCGCCATCGACAAGGGCGATAGCCGCTGCTGACCTGACATCCTCTCCCGCATGCGGGAGGAGAGGCCAAACAAAAAGGACCGGAAGCCGTCTAGCTGCCGGTCCTTTTTCATAACTCTCGATCCTCAGTGAACGAAGCGGGCCACTACATCGCGGTAGGAGCGGCTCACCTTGACCTGCGCGCCCGATTCCAGGACGAGGAAACATTCGCCATTGGTGTGCGGCTTCACCTGCCGCACCTGGCTCAGATTGACGATAGTCGAGCGGTGGACGCGCTGGAAGTTGCGCGGGTCGAGCCGCTTTTCCAGATCCTTCATCGTCTCGCGCAGGATCAGGCTGTTGTCCGCGGTGTAGATGCACATATATTCGCCCGCGGCGTCGATGCGTTCGATGCTGTCGACGTCGACGCGAAAAATCTGGCCGCGATCCTTGATGTTGATCATCTTTTCATAGCGGTCGGCGGCGTGCGCGTCGGGCTGGGTCTCGGCGTCATAATCCTCGACCGCTTCGGGCGCGACTTCGGCAAGCACCGTCTTGAGGCGCTCGACTTCTGCCACCCCGCGCTTTTCGGCAAGCCGCTGGCGGACGCGATCGAGCGTATCGGCCAGCCGCTGTTCCTCGACCGGCTTCATCAAATAATCCATCGCCTGCGCCTCAAAGGCGCGGATCGCATGGTCCTGATAAGCGGTGACGAACACGAACAACGGTGGCTCGACCTCGAGCAGGCCCTGAACGACGGAAAATCCATCGAAGCCCGGCATCTGGATATCGAGAAAGACAAGATCGGGCTTGTGCGTCTTGATAGAACGGATGGCCTCGCGACCATTCGTGCAAGTGTCGATGATCTCGACATCGTCATGGGGTTCCAGGCGGAACTGCATACCCTTGATCGCGAGCGGCTCGTCGTCGACCAGGATGGTGCGTATTGTCATG
>JBEVNC010000062.1:0-3638 GCA_040508315.1 Sphingobium sp. | reverse complement strand
CTCTGGATTCCCGCCTTCGCGGGAATAACTTAGTAATGGAATTAATCCCGCGCCCGCGGCGAACGCCCTTCCAGCTGCCGCTCCGCATACCATTGCTGCAGCATCGCCAGCGAGCATCCCGTAAAACCATTCGTGCCTACCGACGAACAGCTATTGGGCAGCAGCACGCGCCCGGCCGCCTCCAGCGACTGGACATTGGCGGCCCAGCCCGGTCCGCCGACCGTCACCGTTTCCTTGGTGCGCAGATCCTTGGGGATGCGGAAACGCTCGCCCTCGGGTTTGCGCGCGCACACGACGATGGTGCCATCGGGTTCGAGCGGACAGCTGTCATTGCCATAGACGACGACCGCCTGGATGCGCTCCTCGGGCAGTTGCGCGGCGACGGGAACGGCGAAGGGGAGGAGAAGGGCGAGCGGGGCGAGGCGGGTGAATTTCATCCCCCTCCATCGGCCCGCCGCGCTGAACCCGTCCTGTATGATGCGGCCCGCGATGATTATTGTCCGGCCGTGGCGGGCGTGGCCCCATTGGCCTGAACGCCGGCTTGCGCCTTGGCCGCGGCTTCCTCCGCCTTCACGCGCGCCTCGATCTCGCGCGAATCGGCGTCGATGACCGACAGGCGCTTCTCGCGCTCGGCGGCGACCAGATCGGCCCAACTGGCGTCGCCCATCATGGTCTTGCGTTCCGCCTTGGCATTTCGCGCAATCTGCTGGAAACAGCCGGTGAAGCCGCCGCCGCCGACGGGCGAGCAGCTGTCGGTGCCGGACTTGCCGACATATTCGATGGACTCGGCGCGGTTGAGCCAGCTTTGCACCTTGGGATCGTTCGGGTCGGTGCGCAGCGCGGTGGGGATGCGGTAGCGGTCCTTGTCCGGCATCCGCGCGCAGACCATGATCTCTTCGCCCGTACTGGTCGGGCATGGCTCGTCGCCATAGACGATGACCTGCTTCACGCGCTCGGCGCCCGGATCCTCCTGCGCCTGCGCGCCGACGAAGGCCAGGCCCGGCAGGGTGGCGGCAAGGGCGAGGGCGGCGATCAGCGGTTTCATGGGCATTGGCTCCAGACTTGGCCAGATTTGAAAATCATATCTTCGCCGACAGGGCGATGGCTGCGCGGCAGCCCGCACGGATCAGGCCGCTCAGCAACGGAAAGGCAGGGGCGCGTTCCGCCCCCTGCGCGATGGCGGTGTCGCGGTGCTCGACCTCTTCCTCACGGAAATCCGCGATTGCCTCCGAAAGTTCCGGGTCGGCATCGCCCAGTTCGTCCAACTGCTTGCCATAATGGCGCTCGATCTCGGTCTCGATGGCGCTGGTGCAGGCCATCGCTGCCTCCGGTCCCAGCAGCGCCGTCGCTGCACCCAGTGCATAGCCCGCCACATGCCAGACCGGCGCCAGCAATGTCGGCCGCACCCCGCGCCGCACGATCATCGCGTCGAAGGCGACACGGTGGCGTTCCTCCTGCGCGGCCATGCCGGCGATCAGGCGGGCGGCGGGATGGCGATTGCCCAGCACCGCAAGTTGCCCCGCATAGATGCGCGTTGCGCCGACTTCGCCCGCCTGATCGACGCGCAGCATCGCGGCACTGTCGGCGGGTCGGCGACCGAATTGGCTCATGCTGCGCCCTTCCACCGGCTCACCAGCCACAGCGTCGCGAACGCGCCGAGGGTGGAGAGGATCGCATTATAACCGGCCATGGAAATGCCGAACATCTTCCATGCGGCGACGTCGCACCGCACCAGCGGCGCATTCATGATCGCGTCGAGCGCAGACTGGCCCGATCCGACCGACAGCGCCGTGGAACATTGGGTCAGCCCCGGCCACCAGCCATATTCGATGCCTGCGTGAAATGCGCCAATCGCCCCGGAGGTCAGGATGGCAAAGGCGGCCAGCGCGGTCAGCATCGCGCTGAAACCCGGCGTCTTGCGCACGGCGATAGCACCCAGCGCCAGCGCGATCGCGACAAGGTGCGGCCAACGCTGCCAATAGCACATCTCGCAGGGGCTGAGCCCGCCCAGATACTGGAAGGCGATGGCCCCCCACAGCAACGCGTTGGGCGTCGCTATGGCGATCAGGCGGGCGTGTGACAGGGTCGGGTCCACCCGCATGGTCACGGGGGAGCGCATCAGTTCCGCTTTGCCGCCGGTGCCGGGGTGCGGTCAGCCAGCTGCGCACCGCCTTCGATCCGCTTCAGCGTGCGCAGCGCATAGTCGAGCTGGAAGTCCTCGATCCCGTCCTTCTTGAGTTGCTCCGGCGTCATGGCGAAGCGCGGATCGGGCTTGGAATCCTTCTCCAGCTCCTTGTTGGTGAGCTTCGCCTCGCCGATCAGATGCTTTCTGAGGTCGCTTTCGCGATATTTGGGGCGCTTGGCATAATCGGGGTCGGAGATCTGGGGCACGAGGATGTCCGGTTCGATGCCACCCTCCTGCACCGACCGGCCCGATGGCGTGTAATAGCGCGCCGTCGTCAGGCGCAGCGCGGTGGAGGGCGACATGGGCAGCAGCGTCTGCACGCTGCCCTTGCCGAAGCTGCGCTCGCCCATCACCAGCCCGCGATGCTGGTCCTGCAGCGCGCCCGCCACGATCTCCGACGCGGAAGCCGACCCTGCATCGACCAATATGATGACCGGCAGGCCGGTGGCGTCGTCGCCGGGCCGCGCGAAATAGGTCTGCGTATCCTCACGCCCGCGTCCGCGCTGCGACACGATGATGCCCTTGTCGAGGAAGGCGTCGGACACCGACACCGCCTCGTCCAGCAGCCCGCCCGGGTTGGAGCGCAGGTCGAGGACATAGCCGGTCGGCTTGTGCCCCAGCGACTTGTCGATCCCGCGGATCGCCATGCGCACGTCCGCGCCGGTATGGGCGGAGAAGCTGACGATGTTGATGATGCCGATATTGTCCCTCACCTTCCACTTCACCGGCTTGATCTCGATGATCGCGCGGGTGATGGTCAGGTCGAAAGGCGCGTCGCGGCCTTCCCGCGCGACGGTCAGCTTGACCGGGGTGCCGGGCGCACCGCGCATCTTGTCCACCGCGTCGTCCAGCGTTCCGCCATAGACGAGCTGGCCGTTGATATGGGTGATATAGTCGCCAGCCTTGATCCCCGCCGTCCATGCCGGGGTGTCCTGCGTCGGGGCGATGACCTTGACCGCGCCTTCCTCCATGGTGACGGACAGGCCGATGCCGCCATAATTGCCGTCCGTCTGCGTGCGCAGCTGCTGGAAATCGCGCGAATCGAGATAGGAACTGTGGGGGTCGAGGCTGGTCAACATGCCCTCGATCGCGCCCTTGATCAGCTTTTCGTCGTCGACCTTCTCGACATAGCTGGACCGGACGCGCTGGAACACGTCCATGAACAGGTCCAGCTGCTTGTACGTCTCGCTCTCGCCCTCGGCGATAGCGGCGGTGGTCGCGGGGACGAGCGCGATGGCGCCGACGACGGCCAGCGAACGGAGGAACTGCTTATGGCGGGCGATCGGCATGGCGGCTGTGCGGCCCTTTGCGCAAATAGTGGCGATAGGCGCCCAATATAGGCCCATATGGACGAGATGCCTAGGAGGGGCTTTCGGCGGGATGAATGGGACGGAAATCCTCGCCCCTTCAGGGGAGAGGATACGGAGCCTTGGCGCTGTAAAGCGCCTAGGCG
>JBEVNC010000027.1:0-6780 GCA_040508315.1 Sphingobium sp. | reverse complement strand
CAGCACCACCTGATCGGCCTCCAGGAAGCTGCCGTCATGGAGGTGGAGGCCGCGCAGCCGCTGCCCGCCATCCGGGGTCGGGGTCAGTTCCAGATCGTCCACCCGCGTCTGCCAGCGATATTCGCCCCCCAGTTCCTCGATGGTCCGGCGCATGCTCTCCACCATCGTGACGAGGCGGAAGGTGCCGATATGCGGGTGCGCTTCGGTCAGGATGTCTTCGGGCGCGCCTGCCTTGACGAACTCGTCCAGCACCTTGCGGCCCAGGAACCGGGGGTCCTTCACCCGGCAATAGAGCTTGCCGTCGGAAAAGGTCCCCGCCCCGCCCTCGCCGAACTGCACGTTGGAATCCGGGTTCAGCTCGGCCCGCCGCCACAGGCCCCAGGTGTCCTTGGTCCGTTCGCGCACCACCTTGCCCCGGTCGAGGATGATCGGGCGGAACCCCATCTGCGCGAGTATCAGGCCGGCGAACAGCCCGCACGGCCCCGCGCCGATGACGACGGGGCGCAGGCCGGCCCAGCCCTCCGGCGCGCGGACGGGGAAATGATAGTCGGTGTCGGGGCGCGGGCGGACCTCATGATCCCTGGCGAAGCGCGCCAGCACCTCGGCCTCGTCCGCCAGTGCCACATCGACCGTGTAGATGAGGAGGATGGCGCTGCGGCGGCGCGCATCATTGCCGCGCTTGACGACTTCATGCGACAGCAGCGCGTCGCGCCCGATCCCCAGCCGCGCGCAAATGGCGGCGGGCATCGCGTCGGCATCATGGTCGAGCGGCAGGGACAGGCCGGTCAGGCGAATCATGGCGCGATCCCTAGCGCAGCTTCGCGATGGTGAGGCTGTCGGCCTTGGCGCGGTCCTTGACTGACTCCTCGCTGCGGGTGAGCGCCTTGGCGATGGCCTTGAGCGCCATGCCCTTCTTCGCCAGCGTGTGAAGCTTCTGGATTTCCGCCTGCGTCCAGGGCTGGCGATGCCGTTCGAATTTCTCTGCTGCCATAGGTCATCCTCACAAAATCGCCCTCCCGCAGGCGGGAGGGGAGATATGCTAACGCCCCCGCTTCAACCGCACGAGCGCCTCGTCCAGCGCCGACAGGAACCGCGACCGGTCCGTCTTGCTGAACGGCGGCGGCCCGCCGATGGCGTCGCCACCCGCGCGCAGATCCGCCATGATCGCCCGCGTCGCGACGGCCGCGCCGATGCTGTTGAGCGTGAAGGGCTTGCCGTTGGACGACAGCACCACCGCGCCAGCCTTCAGGCAGCGATCGGCGAGCAGGATGTCGGCGGTGATGCACACCGTCGTCGCCCCGGCCCGCTCCGCGATCCAGTCGTCCGCCGCATCGAAGCCGTCACTCACGACCACTCGCTCGATTAGTTCATGCGGGGGGACGCGAATGGGGCTGTTGCTGACGATCGTCACCGGGACTGCATGGCGAAAGGCGACCTTGTAGATCTCCTCCTTCACCGGACAGGCGTCGGCATCGACCAGGACGCGGATCACCGCGCGCGATCCCCCTTCTTGATCCAGGGCTTCTTGCCGGCTGGTCCACGCGGACCAGCGCCGGGGCCTGCCCCTGGACCCACGCCCAGCTTGCCGCCCTTGCGGGGCGGCCCGCCGGACTTGAACGGCTTGGCGGCGTGGTGCGTGGTGTTGGGCGCGTCGCGGCGCTGGCGCTTGGCCTCCTCGCGCGGCTTGCCATCGACGGGGATGATGAGAACGCCGTCCTCATCCTCGCCAATACCCTGAATGGCGGCAGTGAAGCGCCCGGCCGCCGCGCCGGCGACCTCGAACATCGTCTCGTTGGCGGCGATGCGGATCGCGCCGATCTCGCCGCGTCCCAGATGACCCTTGCGGGCGATCAGCGGCAGCAGCCAGCGGGCGTCGGCATTCTGGTTGCGGCCCACATTCAGGCGGAACCACGAGCTATTCTCGAAACCGGGGCGCGGGCCACTCGGCTCCTGCGGCCCTTCGCCAGCCAGTTCCTCCGGCTGGGGCAGGCGCGCGCGGTGCGCCTGGACCAGTGCGGCGGCCAGTTCCTCCGGCGTGCGCTCGGCAAGCACCCGCGCGATGAGGCCGCGATCCTCCTCCGTCACTTCGACGGGCGCGACCAGCGCCGCGAACAGGCGGTCGCCATCGGCCTTGCGGATGTCGGCGGCGGACGGCGGCGAGATCCACTCGGCCGGAACGCGGGCGCCGCGCAGCATCGACTCGACGCGGCGGCGGCGGGGATAGGGCACCAGCAGAATCGCCGTCCCCTTCTTGCCTGCGCGGCCAGTACGGCCCGAACGATGTTGTAGCGTCTCGGCATCGCGCGGAATCTCGACGTGGATGACCAGCGACAGGCCGGGCAGGTCGATACCGCGTGCGGCGACGTCGGTTGCGACGCAGACGCGTGCCCGCTTGTCGCGCAGCGCCTGCAGCGCATTGTTGCGCTCATTCTGGCTATGCTCGCCCGACAGCGCCACGACCGCAAAGCCGCGCTCGGTCAGGCTGGCGTGCAGGTGGCGCACATTGTCGCGCGTCGCGCAGAACAGGATCGCCGTCTCCGCGTCATGGAAACGCAGCAGGTTGACGACCGCATGCTCGATATCGGCGGGCGCGATGGCCATCGCCTGATAGCTGATGTCGCCATGGCCCCGGTCGGCCTCGACCGCCTGGATGCGCACGGCATTGCGCTGATACCGCTTGGCCAGCGCCACGATGGGCTGCGGCATGGTGGCGGAGAACAGCAGC
Source organism: Sphingobium sp. (assembly GCA_040508315.1). GTDB lineage: Bacteria > Pseudomonadota > Alphaproteobacteria > Sphingomonadales > Sphingomonadaceae > Sphingobium. The sequence goes on along the minus strand of JBEVNC010000027.1, from coordinate 4,055 downwards.
GTGCGCCGCTCCTGCGGCGTCGCGTCGAGAATGCCTTCCAGGTCTTCGCGAAAGCCCATGTCGAGCATTTCGTCTGCTTCGTCCAGCACGGCCACGCGCAGCGCGCTGAGGTCGAGCGCGCCGCGTTCGAGATGGTCGCGCAGACGCCCCGGCGTGCCGACGACGATATGCGCGCCGCCCTGCAGCGAGCGCCGCTCCCGCGCGGCATCCATGCCGCCGACGCAGGTCACGACCCGCGCGCGGGTAGCGCCATACAGCCATTCCAGCTCACGGCTCACCTGGAGGGCAAGCTCGCGGGTCGGTGCGATGATGAGCGCGAGCGGCTGGCGCGCGGGAGGGGCGATGCCCTCCTCGTCCAGCAGCTGCGCCGCCATGGCGAGGCCAAAGGCGACGGTCTTGCCAGAACCGGTGCGCGCGGACACGATGAGGTCCTGCCCCACCGCTTGCGGTTCGAGGACGGAAGCCTGCACCTGTGTCGGCGCGTCATATCCGCGTGTGGCGAGCGCTTCGGATAGAAGCGTGGGGAGGTTCTGGAAGATCATGGTCCTAGCGTGTGCGGAAAGACGGCCGCCATCGGCCGGTCGAGGGTCCGCGAGGCCCTGTAAACCCTGCCCGATAGACGCGTTGGGCCGATAGTACAATGGGGCGTGCCGGGATGAAGGCGGAAAGTCCCGTCTTGAAACCCATTTTACCCTTCCCATCTATCCATCATCCGGTCGCCGAAAGGGGCCGGTGGATGCCGCGGACGCCTGTTGGGTCCGGCTGACGGCACCCTCGTCAACTTGCTCTTTTGGAGATTTTGATATGCGTGGTTTCGACCTTACCCCCTATCGCCGCAGCACCGTCGGCTTCGATCGTCTGTTCGACCTGATCGAGAATAATGCGCGGGCGCAGCAGGGCGACAATTATCCCCCGTTCAATATCGAGCGCATCAGCGAAGACCGTTATCGCGTCACGTTGGCCGTCGCCGGGTTCAAGCCGGAGGAAATCGACATCACCGCCCAGCAAAACCTGCTGCTCGTGTCCGGCAAGAAGGCCGAGACCGACCCGGATCGCAGCAAGTTCGTCCATCTGGGCATCGCCACCCGCAATTTCGAGCGCCGCTTCGAACTGGCCGACTTCGTGCGGGTCGAGGATGCGTCGCTGGCCGATGGCCTGCTGACCGTCGAACTGCTCCGCGAAGTCCCCGACGCCATGAAGCCGCGCAAGATCGCGATCAACGGCAAGGGCGCGGTCATCGACATCGCCAAGGATGGCGGCGCGGTGGAGAAAAGCGCGGCCTGATCCGGTAAGTGAGGATTGAGAAGAGGGCGTCGGAGCGATCCGGCGCCCTTTTTTTTCCGTCTCTAAATCCTCCCCCATGGGGGGAGGGGGACCGCTCGCGAAGCGAGTGGTGGAGGGGTATCGACCTCTCGATAGGGGAGACACCCCTCCACCACCGCCTGCGGCGGCGGTCCCCCTCCCCCTACGAGGGAGGATTTGAAAACCGACCCCCGCTGGCCCCTACTTCCCAGTCCACTCCGGCTTGCGCTTCTCCGCAAAAGCCCGCGGCCCTTCCTGCGCATCGAAACTGTTGTAGGTCAGCTCATGCGCCGCCCGTGCGGCCTGCAACGCCGCGGCCCGGCCCATCTCCGTCGCCAGCATCACAGTCTCGCGGCCCGCCTTCACCGACAAAGGTGCGCCTTCCAATATCTCCTTCGCCAGTTCGATGGCGGCCTCCAGCAGCACTGCCGGGTCGGCGAGGCGGTTGACGAGGCCGATCTCATAGGCGCGCTGCGCGGTGATCGGCTTGCCGGTCAGAATGATCTCCATCATGATCCGCTGCGGGATCATGTGGATCAGCGGTGCGGCCCAGGGCGACCCGCGACCGACCTTCACCTCGGTAATGGCGAATTTGGCGGTCGTGCTGGCGACGCACAGGTCGCACGCCTGTGCGATCATCCATCCGCCCGCAAAGGCCACGCCATTCACCGCCGCGATGGTCGGCTTGGTCACTTCGATGCTGTCATAGGGGAGCGGAAACATGTCGCGCGGCGGCACCTTCATGCCCGTCTCGACCATTTCCTTGAGATCGCCGCCCGCGCAGAAGGCCTTCTCGCCCGTGCCGGTCAGGATGGCGACGCGCGCGGCGGGATCGGCCTCGAACTTCGCCCATGCAGAGCGCAGCCCCTCGCGCACTTCGCGCGAGAGGGCGTTGCGCTGGTCGGGGCGGTTGATGGTGATGATGGCGATGCCGTCTTCGCGGACATCGAACAGGACGGCATCGGTCATGGCTGGCCTCTCAATCGACTTGGTTCACGCGGAGCCGCGAAGACGCGGAGATCTCCGCCGCGCCGCAGGCATTTTCATCGCCGCGCCACCATATGCGTCGCGGCTGCGTGGAGTGGCGGCTTCGCCGCAAATGGACCTCCGCATCACTGCGGCTCCGCACGACTCCCACTTAAAAGCCCCGCGCCTGAATCACATGCGCGGCCTTATCCAATTCCTCGCGGAAATCGGGATGCGCGATGGCGATCAACCGCCGCGTCCGCTCGGCCAGCGTCTGCCCCTTCAGTTCCGCCGCGCCATATTCCGTGACGATCACGTCCACGTCGCTGCGCGCCGTCGTGACCGGCCCAGCAAGACCCGGCACGATCTTGCTGATCGTCCCGCCCTTGGCCGTGGCCGACAGTGCGATGATCGAAGCGCCGCCCGGCGAGCGCGCGCCCGCCCGCACGAAATCGACCTGGCCGCCCGTACCGCCCAGATAGGCCGCGCCCGACTGCTCGGCATTGACCTGGCCTGTCAGATCGACCTCCATCGCCGAGTTGATCGTCACCAGCCGCTCCAATTGCCCCAGCATCGCGGCGTCATGCGTATAGGCGGTGCTGCACAGCCGCACGCTCTTGTTGCCGTTCGCCCAGTCGTAAAGCCGCTTGGTGCCGATGAACGCGCCGTTGATCGACACGCCCCGGTCGATGGACTTGCGCGCATTGGTGACGACGCCCGCCTCGACCAGTTCGACCAGCCCATCGCCCAGCATGCCCGAATGGACACCCAGATCCTTGCGGTCGCCCAGCAGGCGCAGGATCGCGTCCGGCACCGCGCCGACGCCGGTCTGGATGACCGACCCGTCACCGATATAGGCGGCCGCGAATTTCGCGATGGCCTCATCGGTCGCGCCGATCTTCGCCGCCGCGACCTCGACCGGCGTGCGCGAGACGTGGACCGCGACCGTGATCTCCGACTTCTTGATGAGCTCGCCCGGCACATAGGGCACCTGGTCGTTGACCTCCGCGATCACGACCCGCGCTTTGTCCACCATCGCGCGGGTGTGGTCGCCGACCAGGCCGAAGCTGTGATTGCCGTCCGCGTCCGCCGGGCTCACCTGAATCATGGCCACATCGCAGCCGATGATGCCTGCCGTGACGAACGGCCCGATCTGGCTGACATGGGCCGGGATCACGGCCAGCTTGCCCGCCTTGGTCATGGCGCGCAGAGCGCCGATGGCGCCCATGGAGGACAGCGTGAAACTGTCCGCCGACTCCGGCGTGAAGAGCCCCGAAAAGCTGGTCGCGATGAAGGCCGACAGATTGCCGATGCCCGACCCCTGCGCGATCAGCGCCTCGACCAGCGTCGTCGGCTCACCGCACGCCTGACCGAAGACGATATGGTCGCCGGGTCTGATATATCGGGCGAGGTCGAGGCCCGCTGCATCCGTCACGATGGTCATGCACAATCCTTATACAAGCCCCTCCCCCGAAGGGGCGGGACTTTAAGCTCACTTCACCGCCCAGCCTGCTTCAGCAACTGCTGCGCGCGCGACAGATACGGCCGGTCGAGCATTCCGCCCTTGTAGCCGATAGCGCCCACGCCCGGATTGGCGGCGAAGATGTCGACGATCTCCTGCGCCTCGGCGATCTCCTCCTCCGTAGGGGTGAAGGCCGCGTTGATCACGTCCACCTGCGCCGGATGGATGGCGAGCATGCCGCGATAACCGTCACGGCGCACCTTTTCCGCGCGCAATTTCAACCCTTCCAGATCGCGGAAATCGCCCTGGATCGTCTCGACCGCCG
>JBEVNC010000243.1:0-3883 GCA_040508315.1 Sphingobium sp. | reverse complement strand
CCGAAGACAGTGCTCTACCAGGCTGAGCTACTCCCCGACCGGCCGAAACACTGGGATTCGGCGTGGCAAGGCGGCCTCCTTAGAGGCATCGTCCCGATTGCGCAAGCGTCTCGCCAACCGCATTCGACATGGGGCGATGTCAGCGCGCGGTGGGCGCGAAGCTGGCCATGATGGCGTCCGTGACGAAGGCCGATCCGGGTGCGGTCAGATGGCCATAATCGAACTGCATCGGCACGTCGCCGGCCACTAGCGTCCGACAACGGCGCTGCGCGTCGCACAGCAGGTCGATGGGTGAGAAATAGGGCGTTCCGGTCCGCTTGGCCATGTCGCGCAGCACGCGGTCGACCGCGAACGGCTCGTCCAACAGCATGCGCTGCGTCAGGCCGGGATCGTTGCGGCGGCGCGCGGCGATGATGAGGCGGGGCAGTTCGGTCACATATTGCGGGACCGGGCCGATCAGCACGGGATTGGACCGGCGCACCAGCGGGTCGCGCAGCGTCTCCTCGAGGCCGCGCAGCGCGCGCAGCTGCCAGCGCGAGGCGAGGATCAGATGTGCGGGACGGTGAGTGCGCAGCCAGTCGTGCAGCGCATATCCGGCGACCGCGCCGCATTTGTCGGGATCGTTGCCGGGCGTGGGCAGCCTCGCGAAGCAGGCGATGCTGGTCGCTTGCTGCACGTCATAATGGTCGCGCAGGCGCGAGAAGCCGGGCCATAGATGCGCGGCATGGCTGTCGCCGACGATGAGGATGCCGGGCTTGCCGGTGTCGGGCAGGCATGTGCCGCGATCATAGGGATTGGTGCGCACCAGCCGGAAGCAGGTGCCGCCGCGATAGGCGTCGTCCGCGCGGTAGAAGATGTAGCTGGCCACGGTCTTCTCGCGCGCTGTGTAGCCGCTGAGCGCCTGGGCGGTCGGCGGTACGGCCAGCGCCACGCCCAGCATGGCCGCGATGGCGACCGCGCCGCCGGTCAGCACGCGGGGCGTCGACCAGTCGCCGGCGCCGACCCGGAAGGGCCGCTCGACGAAGCGCCAGGACAGCCAGGCGAGCAGGACCATCGTCGCCAGCAGGCCGACCGTCGCCCCGATGCCATGGCCGATGAACAGCCCGCCGCCAGCGAACACGATTACCGGCCAGTGCCACAGATAGAGGGAATAGGAGATCAGTCCGATCTGGCGCAAAGGCGGGGCCGCCAGCACCCGCGCGACCAGCGTGCTCGACTTGCCACCATGGATCAGCAGCGCCGCGCCCAGGCAGGGCGGCACGGCGGACAGGCCTGGAAAGGGCGTGGTGTGCTGATAGAATTTTACCGCAAAGGCGATCAGGGCGATGCCGATGACGCTCAGCACTTCGGCGACCCAGCGCGGCCATGGCCGCCATGCGCCAATTGCGAGGAGCGCACCCATGCCCATCTCCCACGCGCGCGCGGGCAGCATGTAGAAGGCCGCGGACGGATCGCGTGGCAGCAGCCACATGGCGTAAGCGAGCGACAGGATGATGATCGCCGCCACCAGGGCCAGCATCAGCCGGGGGCGTTTGGGCCCGATGGCGACGATGACGAGCGGCCAGACGAGATACCATTGTTCCTCGACCGCCAGCGACCATGTGTGGAGCAGAGGTTCGGACAGGGCGCCTATGTTGAAATAGTCGGTCGCAAGATAGAAGACGATGTTCGACCCGAACAGGGCGGTGCCCGCCAGCGACCGCGCATAGCGTTCCCACTCGCCGGGCAGCAGGAACAATGTCGCGCCGATGGTGGCTGCGATCGCCATCGCGCCCAGTGCGGGAAAGATGCGCAGGATGCGGCGGCGGTAGAATTCGGCGATGGAGAGCCGGCCCAGCGCCTGCTCGCGCATCAATATGCCGGTGATCAGATAACCGGATATGACGAAGAAGATGTCGACCCCGACGAACCCGCCGGAAAAGCCGCGCACCCCCGCATGATAGAGGACGACCGGCACCACGGCCAGCGCGCGCAGCCCGTCGATATCGCCGCGATAGGCGATATGGGTGGTGTAGCGCGACGGCCCGGCGGGCGCGGTGACGGGTGCCTCCGTATCGGCCAATCCCGTCACGCTGCATGCTCCGCGTGGCGACGGCAATGGCGATGATGGGAGCGGATGGCGCTGTCCGGCTGCTGCAGGTGAGGGTGGGGACGCGCCAGTCTCGTCATGGTCTCTTTCGGACTGTGACCTTCATAGTGCACCGCACTATTGATCGGTCGGTGGGACGTCAATGGAAATGGCCGGGCTCAGGTGCTGTCAGCCCAGCCTCGGCCAGGCGCGGCCCGCCTTTGCCGTGTAGCGTTGCCAGATGGACACGAGATCGGCGCTGAAGGCCTGCAGCGAGAAGCGCTCGCGATAGCGGGCCAGACCGTTGTCGCACAGGCTCTGGCGGAGCGCCGGATCTTCGATCAGACGCTCCATGGCCTTGGCGAGTTCGGCTGGCTGGCCGACCGGGCAGAAGACGATGTCCTTGCCGTCGGTCAGCACTTCCGGGATCACGCCCACCGGCGTCGCGATGACGGGCGTGCCGAGGCCGAGCGCCTCCAGGATCACCAGCGGCAACCCCTCATGATAGGAGGGCAGCACGATCATGTCGGAGGAGGAGACGGTACGGCGCGTTTCCGCCTGATCGAGCCAGCCGGTGAAGGTGCAATATTGGGCGATGCCCGCCGCCGCCGCGTCGGCCTTATATTTGTCGAGATCGCCCGGCCCCGCGAACACCATGCGCCAGCCGGGCGTGCCCTGCGGAATGAGGGTGAGCGCACTCAATATGTCGTGCGTGCCCTTGCGGTGGCCAAGGCTGCCGAGGAACAGGATCTGCACGGGCTGGTCGGTGTTGGCATGGGCGCGGCTTTCCGGCGAAGGCACCGGCACGCCGTTCCAGAGTATCTCCACGCGGTCCGGCTTTACCCCGAACTGCGTCATCACCCACTGGCGATAGCGGTCGCCCAGCACGATGACGCAGGTCGCCTGACGGAATACGAAGCCGAGCGCGGTCAGCGCCCATTTGGGCAGCAACTCCATCTCCACCGCGTGCAGGTGGAGGAAGACCGGCAGGCCGACCGCGCGCCCGGCGAGCACCAGGATCGATTTGCGCAGCGCCGAGCCGCGGTCGCCCATATTGATGTGGATGAGCGTCGCGCGGCGGCGCATCGCGAAGGTCTTGCGCACGGCCCGCGCCAGCAGCAGCAGCGAGCTGACCTTGCTGCTTTTGTCGTCGCGCGTGATCAGCGGAACCGATTCCATCGCCCCGTTGGAGCTGGTCGTCGCCTGCACGATATAGTCCACCACGCGGCCCATGCCTCCGCCCGCGGCGCCCTGCGGCGCGCCCAGCAGGATGATGGCAGGTTCATTTTGCGACGCAGCAATGCGCTTCATTCTTGTCTCCGAAGGAATCTGTGGGGACCGCACTTGCCCGAAAGGCGCTCGCATGTAACATGGCCCGCATCCTCGTGCGCGAGAAACCATGCAGGTTCCCGCTTGCCCAGATAAAAAATCTTTCGCACTCGATTATCTTCCACGGGAGACAGTAGCCTTGCCCCGCAGAATCGCATTTCATTTTTATAACCTCGCGCAGGGCGGAGTGGAGCGCATGCGAATCTCGCTTTCGCGCGAATTGCTTGCTCGCGGTTATGAAGTCGATTTCGTTCTAGTCAGGGCGGAGGGCGAACTGGCCCATCTGGTGCCCGAAGGTGTTCGGGTATTCGACTTGAAGTCGCGCCGGACGTTGAGCAGCATCGGTCCGCTGACGCGCTATTTCAAGGATCACGCGCCCGACGCGATGTTCTCCAGCATGGGCCCGCAAAACATCGCGGCGATCAATGCGCGGCGTTTTGCAGGCGCGAAGAGCTGGCTTGGTGTGATGCAGCATAATGCGCTGTC
>JBEVNC010000153.1:0-16189 GCA_040508315.1 Sphingobium sp. | reverse complement strand
GACCTCGTTCGCGGCGACTATGATTTCGCGGGCCGCAACTTCAAGCTCGACCGCGGCACGATCCGCTTCCAGGGCGAAAACCCGCCCAATCCGTTGCTCGACATCCACGCCTCGGCGCAGGTCCAGGGACTGGACGCGAGCGTCATCGTCACCGGTACCGGCCTCAAGCCCGAGATCACTTTCGCAAGCACGCCGCCGCTGCCGCAGGACGAATTATTGTCGCGCATCCTGTTCGGCACGTCGATCACCAACCTGTCCGCACCAGAGGCGCTGCAACTCGCCTCCGCCGTGGCGGCGTTTCAGGGGGAGGGCAGCGGCCTCGACCCGATCAACGCCGTGCGCCGCGCGGCGGGCCTGTCGCGGCTGCGTATCCTGCCTGCCGACGTGACCACGGGGCAGAAGACCGCCATCGCGGCGGGCAAGGATATCGGGCGCAAGACCTATGTCGAGCTGATCACCGACGGGCAGGGTTATAGCGCGACGCGGATCGAATATCAGATCACGCGGTGGCTATCGCTGATCGGTGCGGTCTCGACGATTGGGCGCGAGAGCGTGAACTTGCGGGCGACGAAGGATTATTGAGGTGGGCGGATAAATTCGATGTTTCGCGGATTGCGGGTTGGGAGACGCCTGTCATGAAGGGTCGTCACTTCGGACCTGATCCGGGGTCCGGCTTTGCGGGCAAGGTACGAGCCGGGAGGTCAAGCTGGACCCCGGATCAAGTCCGGGGTGACGCAAAGAATTGGGACTGAAGTCACAGTCTACCGCCATCCAATTTGATCCGCGCCACTGAACACAATGCTCCCTTCGACCGCGCCAGCCCGAATTTGCGCGACCCATTACCCCCGACCGCTCGAGGGAAGTATCTGAAAAACCGATTGTCCTGCCCGGCCTCGGCGGGCACATAGCCGCAGCCCGCCCGTCCTGCGCGGGTTCGGAGTCAGCCATGTCGTCGCCTGTCGCCCCGCCGCCCGTCCAGACGGGCGCTGCCGTGCCCTTCTGGGAGTTTGTCGCCCTCACCGCGGCGCTGATGGCGATCAATGCGCTGGGCATCGACACCATGCTGCCCGCCCTGCCCGCCATGGCCGGTTCGCTCGGCCTCAGCCATGAGAACCAACAGCAGTGGATCATCTCCAGCTATATGTTGGGGATGGGGACGATGCAGATCGTCTATGGCCCGCTGGCCGACCGGTTCGGACGGCGGCCGGTGACGCTGTTCGGGCTTGGGCTGTTCGCCGCGATGAGCCTGTTCGCCAGTTTCGCCACCAGCTTCGAGGCGATGATCGTCGCGCGCGTGCTGCAGGGGACGGGGGCGGCCTGTACGCGGGTGTTGTCGGTCGCGATGGTGCGCGACAGCTATTCCGGGAGGCAGATGGCGCGGGTGATGTCGCTCAGCTTCATGATCTTTCTCGCGGTGCCGATGCTGGCGCCTGCGGTGGGGCAACTGATCCTTACCGTCGCGCCGTGGCCGGGCATCTTCTATGTGCTCGGTGGCTTATCTGCGGCCATTGCGCTGTGGCTCGGGCTGCGCCTGGGCGAGACGTTGCATCCGGAATATCGGCGCAGCATCGACCTGCGCCAGATCGCGGCGGGGTGGCGCATGGTGCTGACCAACCGGACATCGCTGGGCTATACGCTGGGGCTGACCTGTTCGTTCGGCGCGCTGACCGGCTTCATCACCAGTGCGCAGCAATTGTTCAGCGTGACCTTCGACGCGCAGGAGCGTTTTCCACTGATATTCGCGTTCGTCGCCAGCGCCATGGGCTTTGCGGCCTTCGTCAATAGCCGGGTCGTGGTGAAACTGGGCACGCGCATGGTGTCGCATACGGCATTGCTGGTGTTGATCACGATCGGCGCGGTGCATCTCGTGACGTTCGAGCTGTTCGGGGACAGCCTGACCAGTTTCGTCCTGTTCCAGTTCGCGGTGATGTTCTGCGCCGGGCTGCTGGGCTCCAATTTCGGCGCGATGGCGATGGAGCCGATGGGGGCGATCGCGGGCACTGCCTCCTCGCTACAGGGGGCGGTATCGACGGCGGGCGGGGCGCTGTTCGGCATAGCGATCGGGCAGAATTTCGACGGCACGCCGCGTGCGCTGATCATGGGATATTTTCTGTGCGGGCTGCTGATGCTGGCGGCGGTCCTGTTTGCGGAGCGCGGGCGGATGTTTCGGGCGCATCATTCGCCCCAGGGGTGAGGGCGGCCGCTTCTGCGCCCCTGCGCGAAAATTCATCCTGCCTGTTTGTTCACGCGGAGCCGCGGAGTGACCTTGCTCTGTGTCTTCGCGGCTCCGCGTGATTCAAAGGAGTTTTCGCGCAAAGGCGTAAACGCGCAAAGGCGATAGTGGCGTTGGGTTTTGCCTCGTTCGAGACCCTTGCAAAATCCCGCTGTCGTCATTCCCGCGGAGGCGGGAATCCAAGGCGGCGGAAAACCGCGCTTCGGACCCTGATTAGCTTCGCCGAACTGACGTTTCCCGGCTTAGCGGGAATGACGACAGAGGGCGGGAAGGACGAGAGGGGGAAATGACGACGTCCCCGAAGCCGGAATGACGACGTCCGCAAAATCCCTCTACGGCATCGCTCAACAAAAAAGGGGGGCGGCAATGCCACCCCCCTTTCCGTCGGGTCCATTCGTTGCAGTCCGAAGGGATCAGCCGGAATAGTACATGTCGAATTCGACCGGGCTGGGCGCCATTTCCCAGCGATACACTTCGGGCCACTTCAGCTCGATATAGGCATCGATCTGGTCCTTGGTGAACACGCCGCCCTTGAGCAGGAATTCCTGATCGGCGATCAGGCTGTCCAGCGCCTCGCGGAGCGAACCGCAGACGGTGGGAACCAGGCTCAGCTCTTCCGGGGGAAGATCGTACAGGTTCTTGTCCATCGCCTCGCCGGGGTGGATCTTGTTCTGGATGCCGTCGATGCCCGCCATCAGCAGAGCCGCGGTGGCGAGGTAGCTGTTCGCCAGCGGATCGGGGAAGCGGAACTCGACGCGCTTCGCCTTGGTGCCCGCACCGTAAGGGATGCGGCACGAGGCGGAACGGTTGCGCGCCGAATAGGCGAGCAGCACGGGCGCCTCGAAGCCCGGCACCAGACGCTTGTAGCTGTTGGTGGTCGGGTTGGTGAAGGCGTTGATCGCCTTGGCGTGCTTGATGACGCCGCCGATGAAGTACAGGCAGGTGTCGGACAGGCCGGCATAGCCGGTGCCGGCGAAGGTGTTCTCACCCTTGCTCCAGATCGAGATATGCGTGTGCATGCCCGAACCATTGTCGGCCTTGATCGGCTTGGGCATGAACGTCGCCGTCTTGCCATAGGCCTGCGCGACCATCTTCACGACATATTTGTAGATCTGGATGCGGTCGCAGGTCTCGACCAGCTTGCCGAAGGTCAGGCCCAGTTCGTGCTGCGAACCGGCGACTTCGTGATGGTGCTTGTCCATGGGCAGGCCCATCTCGATCAGCGTCGAGGTCATCTCGGCGCGGATGTCGGTGGTGACGTCCACGGGACCGACGGGGAAATAGCCGCCCTTGGCGCGGGGACGGTGACCCAGGTTGCCGGTCTCATATTTCGTGCCGGTGTTGGTCGGCAGCTCGACATCGTCCAGCTTGTAGAAGGACGAGCTGTAGGTGTTGTCGAACTCGACGCTGTCGAACATGAAGAATTCGGGCTCGGGGCCGATGTAGACGGTATCGCCGAGGCCGGTCGACTGGAGATAGGACTCGGCGCGCTTGGCGGTCGAGCGCGGGTCGCGCGAATAGAGCGAGCCGTCTTCCGGCTCCACGATGTCGCAGACCAGGATCAGCATCGGCGTGGCGCTGAACGGATCGGTGTAGACCGCATCCAGATCCGGCTTCAGGATCATGTCGGACTCGTTGATTTCCTTCCAGCCCTCGATCGAGGAGCCGTCGAACATCAGGCCGTCGGTCAGTTCACCCTCGCCGATGGCGGATGCGCACATCGTCAGGTGGTGCCAGGCGCCCTTGGGATCGGTAAAACGGACATCGACCCACTCGATCTCCTTTTCCTCGATCATCTTCAGAATGTCTTTCGGCGTGTTCGCCATGACCTTACCTTCCCTGTCTGTCGGTGTGATGGATAGATACCGTTCCGGCCCCCGCCGTTCCGGTTAGACAGCCGCCCGTACTAGACCGCAGCCTCGTCGGTTTCGCCGGTGCGGATGCGCAACGCCTTTTCGACCGGGATCACGAATATCTTGCCGTCGCCGATGCGCCCGGTCTGCGCGGCGGCGGCAATCGCCTCTACGACGCGGTCGGCGAGTGCATCGGCGACCACGACTTCAAGTTTCACCTTGGGGAGAAAATCGACCACATATTCAGCGCCGCGATAGAGCTCGGTATGGCCCTTCTGCCGGCCGAAGCCCTTTGCCTCGGTCACGGTGATACCCGACACGCCGACTTCGTGAAGCGCTTCCTTCACTTCGTCGAGCTTGAACGGCTTGATGATCGCTTCGATCTTTTTCATGTGTGAATCACCCCTTATCCGCGACGTCGACAGACATGCCAGCAGACGCGATGGACATATCGCGCGCCTTCCTGTCCCTGATTATCCCGACCTACCGCGAATCACCAGTCAAGCATTGGCCCCTTTGGTCAAGCTTGTCGATATTGCACGCAAATCAGGCATTTCCGGCCCAAACTGCCCAAAAATTAGGCAGTTCTTGCTGCACTGCGTCATGGCTCAAGCGGCGGCGCCATAGGGGGGCTGGTGCAGGCCGAGCGGCGACTGGGTGAAGATCTGGCAGCCCGTCTCCGTAATGCCGATGCTATGTTCGAATTGCGCGGACAGGGTGCGGTCGCGGGTCACGGCGGTCCAGCCGTCGTCCAGCATCTTGACCCCCGGTTTGCCGCCATTGATCATCGGCTCGATGGTGAAGATCATGCCGGGCTTGAGTTCCGGTCCGGTGCCGGGGCGGCCGACATGGACGACTTCGGGCGAGTCGTGAAATACGCGCCCCAGCCCGTGTCCGCAGAAGTCGCGCACGACGCCGTAGCGGTGCTTTTCGGCATGGGTCTGGATGGCGTGGCCGATGTCGCCGAGATGATTGCCGGGCTTGGCCACCGCGATGCCCAGCATCAGGCATTCATAGGTCACTTCGACCAGCCGCCGCGCCTTGATCGGCACATCGCCCGCCAGATACATGCGGCTGGTGTCGCCATGCCAGCCATCGAGGAGGGGGGTCACGTCGATGTTGAGGATGTCGCCGTCGCGGATCACCTTGTCGCCCGGAATGCCGTGGCAGATCACATTGTTGAGCGACACGCAGCAGCTGTGCGCATAGCCCCGGTAGCCGAGCGTCGCGGGCAATGCGCCGCCATCCAGCGTCATCTGCCGCACCAGATCGTCGATCTGTCCGGTGGTCACGCCCGGCTTCACGAAGGGGACGAGCGCGTCCAGTATCTCCGCGGCCAGTCGTCCGGCCTTCGCCATGCCCTCGAACGCCTCCGGCCCGTGCAGCTTGATCGCGCTCGTGCGGGTGGTCACGGTTTCGGCGGTGGCGGTGAGATAGGTCGTCATATGCGACAATATAGTGAAATATCGCTCGTTTGACGAGGGGGGTTGAAGCGGTGAGGGGACGCGGCCATGGTCGCGGGCGGAGGCAGTGCGAATGACCGAGCAACATCTGGACGGCGGATGCGCGTGCGGCGCGGTGCGCTTTCGCGTCGAAGGTCGGCCGATCTTCGTGAATAATTGCCACTGCACCCTGTGCCAGCGGCAGAGCGGGGCGGGCTCGGCGGTCAACGCCTTTTACGAGACGGAGCGCGTGACGTTGCTGTCCGGCGAGTTCACCACCCACCCCGTGGCTACCGGCAGCGGCAAGCCGCAGGAGATTTTGCGCTGTTCGCTCTGCGGATCGGCGGTGTGGAGCCATTATCCGCGGCTCGGGCGGCTGGGTGCCGGGATCAGGGTCGGGGCGATGGACGATGCAGGCGCCTTCACGCCGGATGCGGCCATATTCCTCTCCACGAAGCTGCCCTGGGCGAGCGTGCCCGACCATATCCCCCATTTTGACGAGACATATGATGCCAAGGACGTGCTGCCTCCCGACCGGTTGGACCGTCTGATGGCGCTGGCGGCGAAGGCGCGGGCTGCGCAGACACAGGTGACGGCGGCATGAGCGAGCGTATCTGGACAGCGGCACTGCTGGTCATCGGCGACGAGATCCTCTCGGGCCGCACGCAGGACAAGAATGTCGCGCAGGTGGCAAGCTGGCTGAACGTGCAGGGCATCCGCCTGAAGGAAGTGCGCGTCGTGTCGGATGACATGGCCGCCATCGGCGAGGCGGTGAACGCGCTGCGGGCGGGCAACGACTATCTGTTCACGACCGGCGGCATCGGGCCGACCCATGACGACATCACGGTGGATGCCATCGCGGCGGCCCTGGGCGTGGGCGTCAATGTCCATGCCGAGGCGCGGGCGATACTGGAGGATTATTATGTGACGCGCGGCGGCCTGACCGACGCGCGGCTGCGCATGGCGCGCGTGCCGGAGGGCGCGTCGCTGATCCCCAACCGCTATTCGGGTGCGCCGGGCATCCATGTTGAGAATATCTTCATCATGGCAGGCGTGCCGCACATCGCGGGCGCCATGCTCGATGCTTTGACGGGCACGCTGGAGGGCGGCGACCCGGTGCTGTCGGCGACTTTGGGCTGCTGGGTCGCGGAGAGCGAGATCGCCGAGTTGCTGGGCGCGACGGAGAAGGCGCATGCGGGCTGCTCCATCGGCAGCTATCCGTTTTTCCGCGAAGGCCGGACGGGGGCGAATTTCGTGATCCGGTCCACCAGTCAGGCGGTGCTGGACGAGTGTGCCGGGGCTCTGCAGCGGGGGCTGGTGGCGCTGGGGCATGCGGTGACGGTCGGGGGGATTTGAGTGTCAGCCGCGTAGGGACCCTTTTTCATTGCCGTCACCCTGAACTCGTTTCAGGGTCTATTTCTCGACATGCGTGCGGCTTACAGATGCACGATCGATGCTGAACCAAGCCTGTCCTGAGCATGTCGAAGGGTTCAGCACGACGATGAGGAGGGGGCTGTGTTCCTGCGAAGGCAGGAACCCAGGGTGAGGTAATGCCAGATAACCCTAGGCTCCTGCTTTCGCAGGAGCACTGCTAGGTAAGCTTCATCGCCTCGATCACATGCTCATCGAACGCCCGCGCCGCGGCACCCCGTTTCACATTGGCCATCCGTACCAGAAATGTCGGACGCAACGGGTTCAAACCCTCGACCCTGATCTCGCCCAATTGCCCGCTCGCCAGATCGCCCTCGACCGCGCTCAGCGGCAGGCAGCTCATGCCGCAGCCGGCGCGCACCGCCTCCCTGATCCCTGCGTCGCTGTTGATCTCCATCGCCACGCGGAAGTTGGCGACATGGCCGCGCAGGGCGTCGAGCATGCGGCGGTTGGTCATCGACTTGCGCTCCGCCATGCACCATTCCGCCTCCGCCAGATCGACGAAACTGGCCGTGCCGCGCCGGGCCAGCGGGTGGTCGGCGGCGGCGAAGAAGACCAGTCGTTCGCGGTAGATTTCGGTGAGATAGGCGCCCGGCGCCCGGGTCAGGCTGTCGGTGATCATCGAGTCTATCGCGAAGCTGCTGAGCATCGCGGTGATGTCGTTGGTGGGGCCGCCGATGATGTCGATCCGCACGCCCGGATGCCGCCGGTGAAAACTGGCGGCGAGGCGGGGGAGGAGATAGTCGCCGGTTTCGCCCGCGCCGATGCTGATCGTGCCGGTCAGGTTGCGATCCTCGCTGGGACTTTCGATCTCCGTCGCCTCGCGCAGCAGGGTGCGGACCACGGGTTGCAGGCGCGCGCCCTCCGACGTGATCTTCAGGCCCCGCCCGACATGGTGGAACAGGGGCGGGCGCTTGAGCGACTGTTGCAGTTCCTTGAGCGCCGCGCTTGCGGCGGACTGGCTCATGTTCAGCGCTTCGGCGGCGCGCGCGATGCTGCCGGTCGAGGCGACCGCGTCGAACACGCGTAGCTGACGCAACGTCATCATCCGGTTTTTCCGATCTATTCACTGCTGAATATTGTGATTATCCGATGTGTCGGTTCATGACAAATTTGCTTCCAAGGCAACAGCCATGGAGAGAGAGATGCCGATCGAACTGCTGAATCCGGTGCAGGAGCCGGTTGCCGAGGTTCATCCCATCGCGCCGCGCCTGTCCACGCTGAACGGCAAGGTGCTGGGGCTGTGGACCAACAACAAGCTCAACTCCGTCCGGCTGATGGAGATGATCGCGGCGGACCTGGCGCGCGATTATGACTTCACGGTGCGGACGGGCTATTATTATGCGTCCGAACTGATGCCGCCGGAGAAATGGGGCGATGTCGATCAGTGCGATGCGGTGATCCTGGCCAATGGCGATTGCGGCGCGTGCAGTTCGTCGGGCATCGCCAATGCCATCGAACTGGAGAAGCGCGGAATCCCGAGCTTCCTGATCTGCACGCCGCCCTTCGTCGATGCCGTGACCAGCATGGCGAAGCTGGGCGGGATGAGCGACGTCAAATGGGCAGTGGTCGAGCATCCCATCGGCAGCGTGATGGAGGCGGAACTGGCCAGCCGGGCGCTGGACGCTGCGCGACAGTTTCGGGAATGCCTGCTCGCCGCGGCGGCTGACGCGCCGCGCGAATTGGCTCTGGCGGGAGGCAAATGAGCCATGGCCACCGCTTTTCTGGAAGCCGATGACTATGACGAGGCGGTGGAGGCATGCCACCGCAATGGCTGGACCGATGGCCTGCCGGTCATCCCGCCGACCCGCGCCAAACTGGACCGCTTTCTGGAGGCGGTCGGCCTGCCGGGCGACCATGAGGTCGCCTATTATGCGCTGCGCAATCGGCCGCTGACGGCCGGGAAGCTGGCGCTGAATGCGATCATGGCGGGGTGCCTGCCCGAATATTTCCCGGTGGTGCTGGCGCTGGCCGAGGCGATCATGGACCCGGGCGTGCAGGTGCATACCGCCAACGCCTCGACCGGGAGCCTGTCGCTGGGCTTCATCGTCAACGGCCCGATCCGCGAGCAGTTGAAGATGAATTGCCATGGCAATGTGCTGGGTCCGGGCAATCGCGCGAACTCGTCCATCGGGCGGGCATTGCGGCTTATCCAGGTCAATGTGATGGGGTCGGTGCCGGGCGCGGGCGGCGAGTGGGAGCATGGCCGCGATGTGCTGGATCGGGCGTGCCTGGGCAATCCGTTGCGCTATTCCTCCTTTCACATCGTGGAGAATGAGGAGGTCTATCCGCAGCTGACGCCGTTTCATGTGACGCAGGGTTTTGCGGCCGAGGATAGCGTCGCGACCGCCTTTGCTATGGGCGCGCATCTGATGCTGACCAATCATTTCGAGAAGACGCCCGACGAGTGGTTGAACAGCGTCGCGCACTATCTGGTGGGGGCGGGGCGGCTGTACGAGGGGGGCTTCGGCATATTGCTGATGGCGCCGGAAGCCGCGAAGATGTTTGTCAAGCAGGGCTGGACCAAGGCGGACATCAGCCGCGAACTGTACCGGCGCACGCAGCGCACCATCGCATGGGTGAAGCGCGAAGGGTGGAAGATCGGCGGGCGGTTCGAGCGCGGCGGCGCGGTGCTGCCCGGCGACGAGGACAAGCTGGTCAGCTGTGCTGGTAGCCCGGAGGAGCTGCATATCGTGATATGCGGCGGCCCGGCAGGCAATTTCACCGCCTATGTTCAGCATTATGGCGCGAATTTCCAGATGGCGTCGCGGAACATACGGCCGCTGGCTGGCGGGGTGGATCGTGGCGCTGTCGATCTGAATGCCGTACGGGCGGCCATCGAACCGCTGCGCGCGCAGTTGCGGGTGGATGGGTATGACATTGTGCTGGATCGCGGGGAGGCGGGGCGGTTGGGCTTTGCCTTGAGCGCGGGGGCGCAGGCTTGTGCGGAGTGCCTCGTCCCGGCGGCGATCATGGAGCTTCATGTGCGGGAGGCTCTGGCAGGGTTGCCGCAATGGCGGGGGGCGAAGGTGGAACTGGATTATCCGGTGCAGTCCTGAATTCCTCCCCCGCAGGGGGAGGGGGACCGCTCGCGAAGCGAGTGGTGGAGGGGTGTCACCCTCTCGGCGAAGCCCCACCGGCACTGTGGCAAGCCCTTCCACCACCTTCGATGGTCCCCCTCCCCTACCGAGGAGGAATTAGGATGAGACCACCGCATCCCGGATCGCCGCAAAGGCCGCGCGATGCTCATCGTCCGTCACGCTGTTGCTCGCCACCGGGTGGGAGCCGAGCTTCACGATCACCAGCCCGCTCTCCGGCTCGATCCACAAGCGCTGGCCGAATACGCCGTTCGCCATCAGATTGGCCGGCGTGCCATGGTCGATCCACCACAGGCCGCGATAGGAGCCGTCCGGCCGGGTCGGCTGGCCCGCCGCGCGGAACAGGTCGCGGTCGCCGCCCGCCTGTAGCGTGGCCAGCAGGCCGCTTTGCTCAGGCTCCATCAGCCATAACCCGATCCGCGCCAGGTCGCGCGGCGTCGCGTTGAAGCCGGTGCCGCCCATCTCGACCCCACTGGTGTCGACCAGCATATAAGCCTCCTGCGCGCACCCGGCGGGATGCCAGACCCACTGCATGACGAGGTCGGACAAGCGCCGACCGGTGATCCGCCGCAGCATCAGGCCGACGACATCGGCGACGGGCGTGCGATAGCGGAACTGCGCGCCCGCCGCGCCGTCGCGCTGCTCGAACAGGGCGAGCGCGCCGAGCATGCCGCCAAGGCCCGAGGCGGGCGTCCAATAGGCGGCGGAATAGCGGTGCACGGCGGCCTGCGCATTGCCATAATCCTCCTCGAACGCGACGCCGTCCGTCATGTCGAGCAGGTGGTCGAGGCGCGCCTCGGCAAAAGCGCTGTTGCCCAGTTCCGGCAGGATATCGCCCGCCAGCGCCGCCGGATCGACCAGCCCGGCGGCGATGAGGCGCAGGGCGACGAGGCCGACCATCGACTTGGTGATGGAGAAGAGCATGTGGGGGCGCGTGGCGATCATGCCGTTGCCGAAATGCTCGAACAGGATCGCGCCGTCGCGCACGACGAGCATGGCGTCGGTGTAGGTAGCCGCGAGGAAATCGTCGAGCGTACCGCCGCCGGGCAGGGGGAGGTGGGCGAGATCGACCGGGCTTTCCGCCAGCGCGCGCGGCGTGGGTGCAGGGGCCAACCCAACCGATGGCACGAGTTCGCGGGCATGCTGGAAGGACCAGCGCGAGAAGGGATAGAGCCGCCAGTTGTCCCGCGTGACGCGCAGGTCAGGCGGGTATTCAGGGCCGGCGCCGAGGCCGCTGCCGGGCCAGTTCAGGGGTGGGGGGAGGGTCATGCCGGGCCTGTACGCTATGGAGCGGGTGAGGGGAATCGAACCCCCGTCGTCAGCTTGGGAAGCTGCTGCTCTACCATTGAGCTACACCCGCGATGGCACCATCCCATAGATCCGGCTGGCCGCTGATCGCTTTGCCGATATAGCGCCGAGCGATCAGCGGCTGACCTAGCTGGCAGAGCGGTAGCCGTCAATCAGGCTATTGGCCGCCACTATTGGTATCCTCCGGGCTGCGTGAAATGTAATCAAAACGGACTGCGCTATGTCCGACTAGTCGGTCGAAGAATCTGACCTGATGCGAAAGAGAGGAATGATCATGGACAGGTCGGCGAGCAAGATTGACGTCCAGCAAGATTCCATCACCACACGCCACGCCGAAATCCTGAGCTCACCGCAACGCATCGCCCCGCTCGCGGAGGATGAGTTCGACGAGGAGGCGCGGGCACTTGTCGTGTCGATCCGGGCGGCGCTCGGCGCGGGGACGGGGCCGATCCCGGCGGTGTTCGGGCTGATGCTGCGCCATCCGGGGCTGTTCAGGTCGCAGATGGAGATTGGCATCGAGTTGCTCGGGCGATCCGAGATACCGCCGCGCGAACGGGAACTGGCGATCCTGCGTGTCGGCTGGTGGTGCCGGGCCCCTTATGAATGGGGCGAGCATGTCGATATTTCCAAGCGTTATGGGGTTACGGCCGACGAGGTCGAGCGGGTGACGCTGGGGTCAGACGTGTCAGGCTGGGGCGAGCATGATCGTGCCATATTGAAAGGCGTGGAGGAGTTGCTGGGCGACCAGATGATATCGGACGCGACCTGGGCAGTGCTGGCGCGGTCGTGGACGGAGCGGCAGTTGCTGGAGTTTCCGATGCTGGTCGGACAATATTTTGCCACGGCGCTTCAGCAGAATGCGCTGCGGGTGCGGCTGGCGGAGGATAATCCCGGCCTGACGCACCGCTGAGGCTATCGGCGGCGGGGCCTCGCCAAGGTCGAGAGGATGCCGCGGAAGGTTCGCAGCTCTAGGCTGTTCCAGGCGGGCTTGGTCAGGACGGTGCGCAGCGTCAGACGCGTCGCGTGGGCGCGGTGGGGCGGGAAGAAATAGCCTGCTTCCTCCAGCATGCCGTCCATCTGCGCGATCATGCCCTCCAGTTCCTCCTGCGGGGCGGGTTCGTCGAGGTCGGTGTAGGTGGGCTGGGCGAGGGATACGCCTTTCGACCATTCATAGGCGCACAGGATCACGGCCTGCGCGAGGTTGAGGGAGCCGAATTCCGGGTTGATCGGCACGGTCAGGATGCTGCGGGCGAGGGCGACGTCGTCGGTTTCGAGGCCGGAGCGTTCGGGGCCGAAGACGAAGGCGCTGCGGCCGGTACTGCTGTGGATTTCGCGGGCGGCTTCCTCCGGCGTGACCACGGGCTTGGTGACGCCGCGCTTGCGCACCGTGGTCGCGTAGACATGGGCGCAGTCGGCCACGGCGTCGGCGAGGGACTCGAAGACCTGCGCCTGTTCGAGCACGATGTCGGCGCCCGCGGCCGCCGGGCCGGCGTCGGGATTGGGCCAGCCGTCGCGCGGGGTGACGAGGCGCAGTTCGGTGAGGCCGAAATTGAGCATGGCGCGGGCAGCCTTGCCGATGTTTTCGCCGAGTTGCGGGCGGACGAGGACGATGAGCGGGGGGAGGGTTTGCTGGTCCGACCCCTCCTGCTCCGTTCGGTTCGAGCCAGCGTCGAGCGTAGCCGAGGCGCCGGATCGAGAACGGGCCGCTGCCGCTACGCCGTCCCAGTCGCCGCGGATCAGTGCTTCCTTTTTCTTGCGCGACCAGTCCTTGACCTGCCGCTCCCGCTCAAGCGCGTCGATGCGGTCGGTGAAGGTCTCGCTGAACACCAGTTCGACCGGGCGACGGTCATGGGTGTAGCCGGGCAAGGTTCCGGCATGATGCTCGGCGACGCGGCGCTCCAGGTCGTCGGTGTGGCCGGTGTAATAGGTGCCATCGGCGCAGCGCAGGATGTAGACCCAGAAGCTCATGCGGGGGTCTTTTCGACGGGCTCGACGTTCTCGACAAGCTCGAACCGAACGGGGGTGGTGAGGGAGCGAGTGGATGGGGCGAGGGCGGCGCGCGGCGTTCTCGACGGGCTCGAACCGAACGGGGCGAGGCAGCCGGTATATTGGGCGAGCGTAGCACGCTGCGTTCTCGACGGACTCGAACCGAACGGGCGGGGGCAGCCGGTATATGAGGCTGGCGTAGCGCGCTGCGTTCTCGACAGGCTCGAACCGAACGGAGGGTTGGCAGGGATGATCGTGGCCATCCTCACTCTCCGCTGACCTCCCTGATCGACCCGGCAAATTCCTCGAAATCGCGCGCTTCGCGGAAGTCCTTGTAGACGCTTGCGAAGCGGATGTACGCGACGCTGTCGAGCGCTTTCAGGCCTGCCATGGCCAGTTCGCCGATGCGTTTGGTCGTGACTTCGCCTTCGCCAGCCGTTTCGATCTGGCGCTGGATGCCGGCGACCAGGCGGTCGACGCGGACCGGCTCGATCTCCCGCTTGCGGCAGGCGAGGAGGATGGAGCGTTCGAGTTTTTCGCGGTCGAAGGGTTCGGATTTGCCTTCCGACTTCACCACCATGATTTCGCGCAGCTGGATGCGCTCGAAAGTGGTGAAGCGGGCGGCGCAGCCCTCGCACTGGCGGCGGCGGCGGATCGCGGCGCCGTCTTCGGTGGGACGGCTGTCCTTCACCTGGCTGTCGTCATGGCCGCAGAATGGGCAACGCATCGGGCAACTCCAGATGCCGTTCGGGCCAAGCGAAGTCGAAGCCTGCCTTCGAGCGCAGCGAGTATCTCGCCTCCGCCCGGTCGGACACGTCGACTTCGCTCAGAGCGAACGGCCGTCAGTAAATCGGGAACCGCTCGGTCAGCGCCGCCACCTTGTCGCGGACGTGGGCCTCGACCTGGCCGTCGCCTTCTTCGCCGTTACGCTTCAGGCCCTCGACCACTTCGGCGATCAGGCCCGCAATCTCGCGGAACTCCGCCTCGCCGAAGCCGCGCGTGGTGCCGGCCGGCGTGCCCAGACGAATGCCGGACGTGACGAAGGGCGAGCGCGTGTCGAAGGGGATGCCGTTCTTGTTGCAGGTCAGCCATGCCCGGTCGAGCGCCTTTTCGGCCGCCTTGCCGGTCGCGTTCTTGGGGGTGAGGTCGACCAGCATCAGGTGATTGTCGGTGCCGCCGGACACGATATTGAGGCCGGTATCCTTCAGCGCCGCCGCCAGGGCGCGGGCATTGGCCACGACCTGATGGGCATAGACCTTGAACTCGGGGCGCAGCGCTTCGGCAAAGGCCACGGCTTTCGCGGCGACGATGTGCATCAGCGGGCCGCCCTGCATGCCGGGGAAAACCGCCGAATTGATCTTCTTGGCAATACCCTCGTCATTGGTGAGGATGATGCCCGACCGGGGGCCGCGCAGCGTCTTGTGCGTGGTCGTGGTCGCGACATGGGCATGCGGGAAGGGCGAGGGGTGCGCGCCGCCGGCGACGAGGCCGCCGAAATGCGACATGTCTACCATCAGGTACGCGCCCACCTCGTCCGCGATCTCGCGGAAACGGGGGAAGTCCCAGATGCGGCTGTACGCGGTGCCGCCTGCGATGATGAGTTTCGGCTTCGTCTCGCGCGCGATGCGCGCCACATCGTCCATGTCGATCAGATGGTCGTCGGCGCGGACGCCGTAAGCGACCGGCTTGAACCATTTGCCCGACATGTTGACCGGCGATCCGTGCGTCAGATGGCCGCCCGAATTGAGGTCGAGGCCCATGAAGGTGTCGCCCGGCTGGAGCAGGGCGAGGAACACGGCCTGGTTCATCTGGCTGCCCGAATTGGGCTGCACATTGGCGAAGTCGCAGCCGAATAGCGCCTTCGCGCGCTCGATAGCCAAAGTCTCCACGACGTCGGCATATTCGCAGCCGCCATAGTAGCGCTTGCCCGGATACCCTTCCGCATATTTATTGGTGAAGATGGAGCCTGCCGCCTCCAGCACCGCCTTGGAGACGATATTCTCGGACGCGATCAGCTCGATCTTGTTCTGCTGGCGCTTGAGTTCGCTGGCGATGGCCGCCGCGATCTCGGGATCGGCGGTGGCGAGGTCGTCGCTGAAGAAACCGGTCTGGGTGGTGGCCGTCAGGGTTGCGGAGGTTGCCATGATGGTCGGTCCTTTCAGGCAGCAGAGGTGAGGGCGGGCGGGTTGGACAGCTTGCCCACGCGGCGGGCATGACGGTCGCCGCCGAAATCGGTGGAGAGAAACGCGGTCAGGATCGCCTTGGCCATGTCCGGCCCGATCAGCCGCGCGCCCATGGCGACGACATTGGCGTCGTTATGCTCGCGCGAGAGGGCAGCCGACAAAGGCTCCGACACCAGCGCGCAGCGGCAGGCGGGATTGCGGTTGACGGCGATGGAGATGCCGATGCCCGATCCGCACAGCGCAATGCCGCGTTCCGACGCGCCGGACGCGACGGCTGTCGCCAGCTTGTAACCATAATCGGGATAATCCACCCGGTCGGCGGTCGCGGGACCGAGGTCGTCGACCTCATGCCCTTCGTCGCGCAGCCATTGGGCAAGCTCCGCCTTCAGGTCGATGGCGGCATGATCGGAAGCGATGGCGATCTTCATGGCTGTTTGGCCCCTGCGTTCATGGGGTGATTCGAGTCTGCGCGCGTCATAGGGGGAGAGGCGGGCAATTGCCACCGTCCAGCTTCGCGCTTATGGCAAACCCCATGGCTGGCACGATTTTATCCATATTGATGCTCGCGGGCGTGTTGCTGACAGGCGGCGGCGTCTATGCGATCGTGAAGCGGGGTGACCGCAAGCGCGGGGGGCTGATGATCGTGGCGGGCCTC
>JBEVNC010000136.1:0-4123 GCA_040508315.1 Sphingobium sp. | reverse complement strand
AAGCCATTATCGCTGCCCTGCTGATCGGCACCTCGGTCCCGGCCATCGCAGCGCCCAAGGAATTCGTGGTCGAGATCGAGGTGCCCCGCATCGCGGTCGCCGAATATCACCGCCCCTATGTCGCTGGCTGGGTTGAGGATGCCGAGGGCAAGACCGTCAGCCATCTGCTCGTCTGGTACGATCAGAAGAAGCGGGACAATGCGGGCAAGAAGTGGTTGCCCGACATGAAGACCTGGTGGCGCAAGGGCGGCCGCAGCCTGACCGTTCCCGCCGATGGCGTCAGCGGCGCGACCCGCGCACCTGGCCGCGCGACGGTCTCGACGCCTGCCGGTTCCTCGCCGCTGTCGAAGCTGCCCGCCGGTCAGTATAACTTTGTCGTCGAAGCATCGCGCGAAGGTGGTGGCCGTGAAGTCGTCAAGGCGCCCTTCGCGTGGAAGCCCGGCGGCACGATCTCCGCGACGGCCAAAGGCACCGGCGAACTCGGCACGGTCTCGCTGGCCTCGCGCTGATCGCACGGTCCAATGGCCTCCGCCCCGTTCCCTGACGAGCGGGACCGCCGCGTCCTCCTGCCTCCGGTCATGCCGGAGGATCTGGAGATACCGGACGGTCCCCGCCTCCGCCTGTCCGGCGCGATCTTCGCGACCGGCTGGCGGGTCGATGTCGTGCGGGAAGCGGGCGGCGCTGACGATGCGCTCTGGCTGGAGGCTTTGCGGGTCCGCATTGCCGATGTGCTGGAGACCATTGACGCACAGATGAGCCCGTGGCGCGATGGCTCCGATCTCATGCGGTTCAACCGCGCGGGCGATGGGGCGGTGGTCGTGCTGCCGGAGCCGATCCGTTCCGTGGTGTCCCATGCCCTGGACGTCGCGGCGTTGACCGATGGCGCCTTCGACCCGGCGCTGCACGATGCGGTGTCGCTCTGGGGGTTCAGCGCGACGGCAGTGGCGGACGGGCTTCCCGATCCCGCCCGCCTCGCCGCGCTGGGCCGGGCACGGGCGGACTGGCGGCAATTGCGGTTCGAGGGCGATGCCCTTGTTGCACGCGACGGGCTGGGCCTCGATCTGTGCGCCATTGCAAAGGGCTATGCGGTGGACGCCGTGATGGACGCGGTGCGCGCGACGCCGGGCGCTGCGGCGGCACTGGTGGAAATTGGCGGCGAACTGAAAGGTTGGGGCATCAGGCCGGACGGCATGCCCTGGTGGGTCGAGGTCGAGCAGCCCGGTGGGCAGGGCGCGACGCCGATCATGGCGGCGCTGTGCGACTGGGCCGTGGCGACGTCGGGCGATTATCGCCGCAGCTTTTCCCATGAAGGGCTGGACTATTGCCATGCCATCGACCCGCGCACCCTCTCACCCGTCCGGACGGGGGTGGCGAGCGTGGCGGTGTTCGACCGGCAATGCTGGCGCGCCGACGCGCTGGCGACGGCGATGATGGTAATGGGATGCGACGAGGCATTGGCGCTCGCGGAGGCGAACGCCATCCCCTGCATCATCGCGGTGCGGGACGGCGAGGGCATCGCCGAACATCTCAGCAGCGCGATGCGCGAGTGGATCGACGATGACGACTGATCCGCAGCGCTGGGCGCTGGCGGGCGCCCTTCTGCTCATCTGGCTGGCGGCAAGCGCCTGGTGGCTGCGCCCTGCGCGGCGCATGGCCGTGTCGCGCGATGCGATGCTTATCCTCTACGCCTCGCAGACGGGGCAGGCGCTGGAACTGGCGCAGATGGCGCTGCGACGGCTGCTGGAGGGCGCTCAGGACGCAGTCGCAATGCCGCTGGGGCAGGCGACGGTGGAGCAGATCGCCGCCTGCCGCCAGCTGCTGATCGTCGCCGCGACCACCGGCATTGGCGAGCCGCCGGATGACGCCCGCGCCTTTGTGCCGCGCATGGCGGAGCGGCCCGACCTGTCTGGCGTGCGTCATGCGGTACTGGCTCTTGGCGACCGCAAATATGAGGATTTCTGCTCCTTTGGACGGCGCGTCGACGCGTGGCTGACGGACTGCGGCGCCAAGGCGTTGCACGACAGGATAGAGGCGGACGATCTCGACCGGGAGAGCCTGGCTGCATGGGACCGGTTGCTCGATGCGCTGGGGGCCGAAGACGCGAAGGTGCCTGCCGAAACGCTGCACCGGCCATGGCGCATCGCGACGCGCGAACTGCTCAACCCGTCCTCGCAGGACGAGGCGCGAGTGCCCGGCCTGTGGCGCATCGAATTGCAGCCGGAGGAGGGCGACCTTCCCGCTTGGCTGGCGGGCGACCTGTTCGAGATCGTGACGCCCGGTGGCCATCGCCGCGACTATTCCATCGCCAGCCTGCCCGAGGAGGGCGGCGTGACGCTGCTGGTGCGCGAAGTACATGGCAAGGACGGACGGATGGGCGAAGGCTCCGGCCTGCTGGTCGAGGGAACGCCGGTCGAGGGCGCCGTGTCCGCACGGCTGCGCGATCATGCCGCCTTTCATGCGCCGTCGGGAGAGGGGCCACTGCTGTTGATCGCCGCCGGGTCCGGCCTCGCGGGCATCCGGCCGCACGCCATCGAGGCGATGCGCGTCGGGCGGCCGGTGTGGATGATCCTGGGCGAGCGACGGCCGGATCTGGACGCGCGTGTCAGCGCCGAGGTGAAGGACTGGCAGGCGGACGGACGGCTGGCCCGGCTCGACCTCGCTTACTCGCGCCTCGGCGGCGGACAGGGGCGCTATGTCCAGCATGTCGTCGCGGCCGAGGCTGGCGCTGTCGCCGACTGGCTGGGCCATGACGGCGCGATCATGCTCTGCGGCGGTCTCGCCATGGGCAAGGATGTCGAGGCAGCGCTAGAGACGGCGCTGGGCCGGGCATGGATAGACGAGGCGCGCGGCGACGGGCGCTATCACGCGGATTTGTACTGAAAAGGCCGGCGTTTTCGCGCCGATGAAAGGGAGATGTGACGATGAGAAAGACACTGACACTGCCGCTGGTCGCGCTGGCCATCGCCGCGCTGCCGCTCGCCCCCGCCATGGCGCACCGCCAGTGGATACTGCCTGCCCAGACCGTGCTGGACGATGGCGGCTATGTGACCTTCGACGTCGCCGTGTCCGAGGGCCTGTTCGACTATGACACGAATTCGATCAAGCTGGACGGCCTGACCATCGTCGGCCCTGACGGCCAGTCGGTCCAGCCGGAGAACGCGTCCACCGGCAAGCGACGCAGCACCTTCGACGTCAAGCTGGAGAAGCCCGGCACCTATCGTGCGGCCATCGTTTCCGGTTCGGCCATGGCCAGCTACAAGCTGGGTGAGGAGACCAAGCGTTTTCGTGGCAGCGAGGCCGAACTGGCGACCGGCATTCCCAAGGACGCGACCGATGTCCGCATCACGCGCACCGAGGGCCGCATCGAGAGTTTCGTGACCGTGGGCGACGCCACCGCCATCACGCCGATCGGCAAGGGTCTGGAAATCGTTCCGCTGACCAGCCCGGCCGAGAATGTGGTCGGCACGCCTGCCCGCTTCCGCGCGCTGGTGGATGGCAAGCCTGCGCCTGACATCGACATCACCGTCGTTCCGGGAGGCGGCCGCTTCCGTGGAAATCTGGGCGACGTGTCGGTCAAGACGGATGCCAAGGGGGAGGCGACGGTCAACTGGGCACAGGCGGGCATGGTGTGGGTCGGCGCAAGCTGGCCGCCGCGTCCCGCCGGTGCGCCGCAGGGGCAGGGTGGTCCTGGCGGCCCCGGTGCTGGCGGTCCCGGCGGCGGCGAAGGTCCGGGCGCTGGCGGTGGCCGCGGAACGGGTGGTCCCGGTGCCGGTGGTCCGGGCGCAGGCGGTCCCGGTGGACCCGGCGGCCCCGGTGGACCGGGCGCAGCGCCGCGTCGTCTGAGCTATTCGGCGACCTATGAGGTTCAGCCTTTCTGATCATGTGAGGGGTGCCGGGGCGTAAAATCCCCCGGCATCGTTCTCCTGCGAAAGCAGGAGAACATCTGGGTAAGCAGCCTAGAGCGGGATGACATTTGAGTGAATCGCGAGAGATTCACACGGTGGAGATTTTCTGATTCAAGCGGCTGGCCGGGATTGGAGGCGGCGGCGATGACCAGACCCTACTCGATGGATTTGCGCGAACGTGCGGTAGCACGGGTTTTGGCGGGCGAAAGCGTCCGCTC
>JBEVNC010000113.1:0-38896 GCA_040508315.1 Sphingobium sp. | reverse complement strand
GAAGGCGCTGACCAGCGGGGACAGGACGACGCCGCGCGGCATGACCAGCGAGACGGAGGTCGGCTTGATGATGCCGTTCATCAACGGCGTCCAGGCCAGCTTGCCCTCCTCGATCTCCTGCCGCAGGCCGACGATCGACAGGAAGGCGATGCCGAAGCCGGAGCGCACCAGATTCTTGAGCATCCCGATCCGCTCCGTCCGCGCGACGATGCGGAACGGGATCTTGCCCTGAAGCAGTTCGCGCATGATGCTGTGCTTCAGCCAGTCGCTGTCGGGCACGATCAGCGGGTGCGGCAGGCAGTCGTTGAGCGTCGCCCGCTTCAGTTGCGCGACGGGATGATCGGGCGCGGAGATCACGCCGATGGGCGTTCGCGCCGTGCAGACGATTTCGGTATTCGGGCTGTCGGTCATGTCGAAACCGCAGACCAGATCCGCCTCCTTGGCGATCAGTTCGGCCTTGATTCGGTGATTGTCGCCGGAGATCAGCGTGAAATCGACATGGGGAAAGCGCGCCCGCATCCGCTTCATCGCATTGGGCACGATATCCTCGGTCAGGCTCTCCGCCGCGGCGACGCGCACCGTGCCGCGCACCCCGCCCTTGAGCAGTTCCACCTCGGCCTGGAGGAGCGTCGCCTCGCGGTTCCAGCGCCTCACATGGCTGAGCAGCGCCTCACCCGCCGCCGTCGGCCGGATGCCGCGCGGCAGGCGCACGAACAGTTCGACGCCCAATTCCGCCTCCAGTTGCAGAAGCTGGCGGTTGACGGCGGAGGCGGCGACATGAAGATTGTCGGCAGCGCGCCGGATGGAGCCGTCGCGAATGGCCTGATCGAAATACAGCAAGGCGGTTCGCACCATCGCCATCGTCACACTCCATGGTCGTTGGGCGGCCCTGTCCGGCGGATGCCGGCGGGCGATGCCGACATTATGACAAGTTCGCGCGTCAAGGGAAGGCGGCTCTTCCCCCTCATACCCAGCCCCCTCATACCCCGCAAAGCCGAGACAAGGATGGCACGATGACCGAAGCGACGACGATAGTTGGGTCGGTGGACGAGGTGCCGCCCGCCAGGCAACTGGTCCCCCTCGCATTCCAGCATGTGCTGGTCATGTATGCGGGCGCGATCACCGTGCCGCTAGTCATCGGCCGGGCGCTCAACCTCGACGCGCACGCCATGACATTGCTGGTCAATGCGGACCTCGTCGCCTGCGGCATCGCCACGCTGATCCAGACGCTGGGCTTCGGCCGGATGATCGGCATCCGCCTGCCCATCATGATGGGCGTCACCTTCGCCTCGGTCAGCCCGATGCTCGCCCTGATCGCGAGCGGCAATGCGGCGGGACGTGCGCCGGAGATGACGCTGGCGACCATCTATGGCTCGGTCATCGTGGCGGGGATATTCGGCTTCGTGGCGGCGCCGGTGGTGGGGCGCATGGCGCGTTTCTTCCCTCCCGTGGTGACGGGCACCGTGATTCTGATGATGGGCCTGTCGCTGATGCGGGTGGGGATCGACTGGGCAGCGGGCGGGCGGCCCAATGATCCGGGCTATGGCATGCCCCTCCAATTATTGCTCGCCGCGACGACGCTGGTCGTGGTCCTGCTGCTGATGCGCTTCGGCCGCGGGCTGGTGCGCAGCGGTGCGGTCTTGTTCGGCGCCGTCATCGGCACGCTGATCGCGATGGCGCTGGGCCAGACCGACTTTTCGGAAGTGGCCGCGGCGCCATGGTTCGCGCTGGTGCGTCCCTTCCAGTTCGGATGGCCGCGCTTCGAATTGTCCATGTCGCTGGCGATGTGCCTCGTCATGCTGACCGTGCTGGTGGAATCCTTTGGCATGTTCCTGGCGGCCGGAGCGCTGGTCGGGCGCGAGGCGGACCAGAAGGCGCTCATTCGCGGCCTGCGCGCCGACGCGGCCGGAACGCTGATCGGCGGCGTGTTCAACACCTTCCCCTATACATCCTATGCGCAGAATATCGGCCTGCTCAGCGTCACGGGCGTTCGCTCGCGGTTCGTCTGCGCGGGCGGCGGCGTCATCCTGCTGCTGTTCGGCCTTTGCCCGAAGATGGCGGCTGTCGTCTCCGCCGTGCCGGTGTCGGTGCTGGGCGGCGCGGGCCTCATCATGTTCGGCATGATCGCGGCGTCGGGCGTGCGCATATTGGGGTCGGTCGAGATGACGTCGGGCCGCCTGCTGACCGTCGCGGTATCGGTGGCGATCGGGCTGATCCCCGTCCTGTCGGATCAGTTCTTCAAGCACCTCCCCGCGTCGCTCACGCCACTTACCCATTCGGGCATCGTGCTGGCCACGATCTGCGCGGTGTTCCTCAACCTGTTCTTCGACGGCGACGCAGAGGCGACCGATGCCGAGCCGGGCCACGTCATTCCTTAAAAAGGGTCAAACGAATGAAGTTCCTGCCCATCCTCGCCGCGCTGCTCTCCGCGGCGGCTTCCCCCCTCACGGCCCATGCCGATCCGGTGCGCCGTCTGGTTATCGTCGACAATGATTTCGGTGTGCCGGTCAGCGGGATTCAGGCCGTGCCCGTCGTCACCGATGCCTCGGTCAAGGTGCTCGGCATCACGACCATGTTCGGCGACAGCTATGTGCCGGACGACGTCATGCACATGCTGCGCTTTCTGGAGATCATCGGCCGCGCGGACATCCCCGTCTACGCAGGCGCCGACCGGCCGTTGGTCCGGACGAAGGCGGAATTGAACGGCTGGGAAAAGCTCTATGGCAAATTCCCCTGGAAGGGCGCGTGGAACAACCCCAGCCCCGGCCATGCCGCGGTCGGGCCGAACGACATCCAGCCGATGGACGGTCCCACCCGGCTCAAGCCTGCCCCTGGCCATGCGGTCACCTTCCTGATCGAACAGGTGCGCAAATATCCCGGCCAGATCTCCATCGTGGCGGTCGGCCCCCTGACCAACCTGGCACTGGCCCAGCGGATAGACCCCAGCTTCGCCGCCAATGTGAAGGAATTGATCGTCATGGGCGGACTGGTGGACGTCAACTATGCGCAGGTGACGGACGACGCCAATTTCTTCAACGACTTCAACTTCAAGTCCGACCCCGAAGCGGCCGACATCGTGCTGACGTCGGATTTCCCCCGGATCGTGATCGTCGGCACCGTGACCAACAAGGTGCGCCTGACGCCCGAACTGCTCGCGCGTATCAACGCGGTGAAGACGCCGCTGTCGGACTATTATAACCGCTTTTCGCTCAAGGGCATGCCGCTGTGGGACGAACTGGCGGGCGCGATCATGGTCGACCCGACGCTCGTCACCAAATCGACCGAAGCCTTCATGCGCGTCGATACCAGCCACGGCATGAATTATGGCGGCACGCGCCTCTGGCCGGAGGAAACCCGCCCCCATCAGGGCGAGCGCGAGGTGGTGATCGTCGATGATATCGACGAGGAGCGGTTCAAGGATCTGATGGTGACATCGCTCCAGAAGAAGACGCCGGGGAAGTGAATCCGCGCGACTGCCCCGCCTGACCCTTCTCGCAAAGCCTGCCCGTCACCTTCCCGTTTCCCATGCGTTACCGTTCGCGAACCGGGGAAGGTACAGCAGGCATGGACAGCGGATCGCGACAGAAGACCGACCGGGATCTCGATACATCGCTGGGTAGCGACGAGGTCCGGGACGTGAAGGATCGCCGCGCAGGCTCCACCAAGGTCGTGCACGAAGTCGTGCGATTGCAGGGGGAGGAGGAACTGGCCCGCCCCGTCATGTCGCTGCTGCTGTCGGGGCTGGCGGCGGGTCTCGCGATCGCCCTGTCGCTGAACGCCGAACTGTTCCTGCGCGCGCATCTGCCCGATACCGAGTGGGCGCCGCTCATCTATCTGCTGGGCTATCCGGTCGGATATGTGATCGTCGTGATGGGGCGGTGGCAGCTTTTCACGGAAAGCACCGTGACGGCGGTCCTGCCGGTGGCCGCCTCGCCGTCGCTGGCGAATTTCGGGCGGCTGCTGCGCTTGTGGGGATGCGTGCTGTTCGCCAACCTCGTCGGGGTCACGCTGGTCAGCGGGCTGATGGCGGGCGAGATCGTCCTGACCGCGGACCAGCGCCTCGCCGCCATCGACATGCTGGGCAAGCTGGAGGTTCAGGAAGGGCTCAAGACGCTCACCCTTGGCATCCCCGCCGGCTTCATCATGGCCGCCATGGCCTGGATCCTGCCCAATGCGAGGGGTAGCGAATTCTGGGTCATCTGCCTGCTCACCTATATCATCGGCCTCGGCGGGTTCAGCCATGTCGTGACTGGATCGTCGCAGGCGACCTTCCTGTGGTGGAGCGGCCGGATCACCCTGTACGAGGTGCTGACCGACTTCACCCTCCCTGCCCTTGCAGGCAATATCATCGGCGGGACGGGGTTGTTCGCGGTTCTGGCCCATGGTCAGGTGCGCAGCGACGCCGACGCCGACACGACGCAGGCCGACGCGGCATGAGCGGCACGGGGCGCATGGCGCACATCAAAGACAATATCGTCCTGTACGGCGCGCTGGCTGCCAATCTCGGCATAGCGGTCGCCAAATTCGCGGCGGCCGCGATCAGCGGTTCCTCATCGATGCTGACGGAGGGCGTCCACTCGCTGGTGGACAGCGGCAATCAGCTGCTCCTGCTTTACGGGCAGAGCCGCGCGCGCCGCCCCGCCGATCGTGCCCACCCGTTCGGCTATGGCCGCGAACTCTATTTCTGGGCATTCGTGGTCGCCATACTCATCTTCGCGGTCGGTGCGGGCGTGTCCCTCTACGAGGGGTGGGTCCATATCGAGGCGCCCGAGCCGCTGCGCGACCCGACCATCAACTATATCGTGCTCGCCGTCGCCTTCGCGATGGAGGGAACGTCCTGGGTGATCGCGATGCGCGAATTCAACGGCAAGCGCGGCACCGCCACCTGGTGGCAGTCGGTCCGACGGTCGAAAGACCCGGCGGGGTTCATCGTGCTGTTCGAAGACAGCGCCGCCCTGATCGGCCTCGTCATCGCGGCCATCGGCGTCTGGGCGAGCCACCATCTCGCCGACCCCCGGATCGACGGCATCGCGTCCATGATAATCGGCCTCGTTCTGGCCGTCGTCGCGGTCATGCTGGCGCGCGAGGCTAAGGGCCTGCTGATCGGGGAAAGCGCGAACCCGGCTCTGGTCGAACAGCTATGGGCGGTGGTCGAGCGGCGTCCGCAGATCGTATCGGTCAATCATGTCCGGACGATCCACACCGCGCCGGACGCGGTCTTCGTCGCGATCAGCGCAGACTTCGAGGATGCCCTGACGATGGGCGAAGGCGAAACGCTGATCGAGGAGATAGAGGCCGAACTGAAAGCTGCCATGCCCGAACTGACGTCCATCTATATCCGGCCCGAGAAACGCAAAGATGCCGTGCTCACCGACCGCCCCGGCAAAGTCGACTGATCAACGGAGCGATCGGCTCGGCTCAGGACGGCGCAGCGGCGGCTCGTCCGCCTTTGCACGCTATTCCTCGACCAGTGCTGAACATTGTCCGGCAGCCATCCGTTCTCAAAGCTCACACCCCATAAGGAAGCGATGATGGACGAGAAGGACGAACCGAAGCCCGCACCCGTGACCGACGTCGATGAGGAAAAGGTCGATAGCGAGAGCGAGGACATCCAGCGCAAGGCGGAAAGGGATGCAAATCCCCTGGCCCCTCCGGTCAACACCCGCGCAAGCTGACTCGCGCGAAACGGGCGAAAGAAAAGGCCGCCCCTAGGGACGGCCTCGCGAGTTTTAGGAGAGGATGCCTGAAAGGCACCCCCTTTGTGCACTGCACCATATTATTGTGCAAGTGCGTAATACGACGTACTCGGTGCGAAATTTGCATCCGGCCCGCGCGCAAGGATCGCGCTGGCGCCCGGACATGATTTCTACTGCCCTGTGACGAAATGCGCCCGCGTGGATGGACCGGAACGGTCATGCCGTTGTTATCCCGGCAAGGCGCCTTCCGGCATACGCGTCGTCAACAGGGACTTTTGAACGATGACCCGCCCCATCGGCTATTATGTCCATCATCATGGCGACGGCCACCGGCAGCGGGCAATCGCACTAGCCGACCATCTGGGCGAACGCGTCACCCTTATCGGCACCGGGCTAGCGGATCGAAGCGGTGGCCATGCCGTTCTGGACCTGCCCGACGACCGGCTGCCCGACGGGACGTTCGACGGGCAGGACGGCGTGGGCCGGCCGCCCTCCCTCCATTATGCGCCCATCGACCATGAGGGCGTGCGGCAGCGCGCCGCGCTCCTGACCGGCTGGATCGCCAGGGCCCGGCCCGCGCTGCTGGTCGTGGACGTGTCCGTCGAGATCGCGATGCTCGCTCGTCTCGCTTCGGTGCCGACCATTTACGTGCGGTTGAACGGCCGACGGGTGGATCGCCCGCATCTCGACGCGTTCGAAGGCGCAACCGCCCTGCTCGCGCCCTTCCATGCAGAACTCGACGATGAGGAAACGCCGGACGGGATACGGCGCAAGACTTTCTACGCCCCCGGCATAGGCCCGCGCGCCAAAATCGGCGTGGTGGAGGACGACCTCATTCTCGGCGTGGTCGGGCGTGGCGGCAGCCAATGCACCGGCGAGGATTGGCCCGATGCCGCGCGGGCGACGCCCCACCTGCGCTGGCAGATCATCGGGCCATCGACCGTGCCCGCCGACTGCCCCGCCAATCTCTCATTTCTGGGCTGGGTGACGGATGCCGCCGATCTGGTCGCGCGGGCCGGGGTCGTCGTGGGCGCTGCTGGCGATGGCCTGGTCGGCGCGGTATTAGCCGCGCGCCGTCCCTTCCTCTGCATTCCCGAAGACCGACCGTTCGACGAACAGAGGGTAAAGGCGCGGCGACTGCACGCGGCGGGCGCCGCGATCACGAGCGCAAACTGGCCTGCTCCCGATGACTGGCCCGATTTGATCGAGCGCGCTCATGCCCTTGCCACGGACAATTGCGCGCGGCTGGACGATCCCGATGGCGCCCGGCGCACCGCGCGATGGCTGGCGGAGATAGCGGATGGCACTGTTCAAGGCCGCGATTCCGCCGGGTTGGGCCTGTGATGCAAGAACCCCCTGCTCCTGTCGACATCTCGGTCCTGACCATCGTTCGCAATCGGGAGCCGCACCTCCATCAACTGATCGAGGGATTGACGCGAAGCCGCTTGCAGCCCGACGAGTTGATCGTCGTCGATATGAGCGATTGCCCGGTCAAGCCGCCCCTCGCCCCTTTTCCAATCGCCGTGCACCGCCTGGAGGGTACGGGGCTTCCCCTCGCCAAAGCCCGCAACCTCGCCGCGAAGCATGCGGCGCAGGATAATCTGGTGTTTCTGGATGTGGACTGCATTCCGATGACCGACTGTCTCACCCGCCTCGTGCAGGAACTTGGCTGCCATAATGGCCTGCTGTGCGCCGATATCCGCTATCTCGGCCCGGACGATGCCAGGGGGGAGTGGACCGAGGCCGACCTGCTGGCACGAGGACGGCCCCATAGCGCCCGCCTTTTCCCGGCGACCGGCGTTCGCGAAGAACCCAATCCGGGCCTCTTCTGGTCGCTCGCCTTCGCCATTCGCCGTTCATCGTTCGCGGCGCTGGGCGGTTTCGACGAGGCATTCGAGGGATATGGCGCCGAAGATACCGACTTCGGGTTTCGCGCCCGTGATGCACGATTGCCGCTCCTGTTCGTCGGCGGCGCTATCGCATGCCACCAACATCATGACAGCCATGAGCCGCCCGTCCAGCATCTGAAGGACATAGTCCAGAACGCCACCCTCTTTCACCGCCGTTGGAACCGCTGGCCGATGGAGGGGTGGCTGAGCGCCTTCCAATCCATGGGCCTGATCGAGTGGACCCCGCAGCAGGTCCGGCTCGTCCGCATGCCGGACAGTGAAGAGATCGCCGCGACGAAGGTTGCCTGAAAGGAACGGTCGATGCCGCGCGCAGACGCACGGCTACCCTGCCTTTCCCAGGTCCGATCGATAGCTGGCGCGCAGGGTCCGGTTCTGACCACTGGCGATAGGGGCCGCCGTCAGTCCGGCCTCTTTCCCGTCATCGGAAATGTCCCGAACGGTCCGTTGCTGTTCTCGCCGCTCATCTCGCCATTGCGCACGGTGACGTCGTAAGAGACGGTGATGGGCATCGGCATCGACGCCTTGCCCTGCATCTTCGCGCGGCCGCCGGCGACGCCGCCTGCAATGTCTACGGTCCCCTGCTTCGCCACAACCTTGCCGGTCAGGCTGTTACCGTTTTGCTTCAAATCCATCACCGCCTCCTGCGGGCCCAAGGGCGTCTGGATGACGATGTTCCACCGGCCGACGAAGTCCTTCGGCAGCGCGTTGCTGGCAGCCGCCGCCTTCATCCTCTCCGCCAACGCCTTCTGCTCCGCAGGCGCCTGTTTCGCCCGCGCGCGCAGGTAGAAGCGGATCGTTTCCAGATCTTCGTCGGTGAAATTGGGAAAAGGCGGCATGCCGTTGGGCTTGAGCGCGCCATCCTTGACGATGGCCTTGAACGTCGCGGCATCGGTGATGACCGGGGAATAGCGCAGATCGGGCGCAGCGCCGCCACCCACCGCGTTCCAGCCGTGGCAGACAAGGCAGGATCGCGTGCCGAACAGCATCGCGCCGCGCCCCGCGCGGGCGAGGTCGTCCTTGAAATCCGGGTCGTCCGGCGGCGTCAACGCGGGCATGGTGTAGGCCGGGATGGTGTCCGTTCCATCGATGGCGAAGGTCAGCACCCGGCGCGGCAGGCGATAATCGGTCCGCCACGGCGCATTGCCGGTCGATGTGATGCCCGCTCCATTGCCGCCATTGCCGGTGATGACCGTGACATATTGCCTGCCATCGACGCGGTAACTGATCGGCGCGCCGACGATGGGGCTTTCGGTCTTAAACGACCAGACTTGCCTGCCGGTCGCCGCATCGCGAGCCACGAAACGCCCGTCGATCTGCCCCTGAAAGACGAGGCCCCCTGCGCTCGCCATCACGCCGCCCGGCCAGTCGCCCGGCAGTTCGACCTTCCACACAGCGCTCTGCGTGACCGGGTTCCAGGCGGTCAGGAAGCTGCGATGCCCGCCCGGCAGATTGGCTTCCGGGATCAGTGTCACGCCCATGCCTGCGGTAATCTCCCCGCCACCCTTTTGCCCCTCGCCGATCAACGCGCCATTCTCGATCACCGGGATATAGACCAGGCCGGTCTGCGGGCTATAGGCCTGCGGCATCCAGGAATGTGCGCCGCTTGGGCCCGGCCAGTTCTCGAACAGGCCGGGCTTGCCATTATAGCGGATGCCCGGATTTTCGATGGGGCGGCCCGTCTTGTCGATGCCCTTGGCCCATGTGACCTTCGCGATCTTGCCCGCCGAGATATATTCGCCGGTCGCGCGGTCGAGGACGTAGAAGAAGCCGTTCTTGGGCGCCTGCATCAGCACCTTGCGGTCCTTGCCGTCGATCTTCAGCACGGCGAGCGTCATGTCCATCGTCGCGGTGCAGTCCCACTGCTCCGCCGGGCAGACCTGATAATGCCATTTATAGTCGCCCGTCGCCGCATCGACCGCGACGATGGAGGCGAGGAAAAGATTGTCGCCGCCGCCGGGGCTGCGCAGCTTGTGATTATAGGGAAAGCCATTGCCGACGCCGAGATAGAGCAGGTTCAGTTCCGGGTCGTAGCTGAAGGCGTTCCACATGGTGCCGCCGCCGCCCTTGCCATACCAATCGCCCTTCCATGTCGGGCGCATGACCTGCTCCGCCCTGGTCGTGGCAGGCTTGGAGGGATCGCCCGGTGTCGTGTAGAAGCGCCAAGCCAGGTTGCCGGTCTTCTCGTCATAGGCGGAGACGAAACCTCGCGCCGAGCTGATGTCCGCGCCGCCGAAGCCGACGATGACCTTGCCCCCGAACACGCGCGGCGCGCCATTGGAGTTGCGCGGCGCCTGATCGGGATAGGTGTAGGTCTTCCACGCCTCCTTGCCCGTCCTGGCGTCTAGCGAAATGGCGTATCCGTCCGTGGTGACGAGGAAGACATGGCCGTTGGAATAGGCAATGCCCTTGTTCCCCCACGACATGTGCAGCGCGGAAGTCGCGCGCTCGCGCGTGCCGCCGTCATAGTCCCAGATCAGCTTGCCCGTCACCGCATCCAGCGCGCGGATGTGCGAGTGGCCGGTGGTCAGGAAAACCTTGCCCTCCGCCTCGACCGGGACGGACGCAGAATAGCCCGGCTCCAGATCGAAATGCCAGGCAAGCTTCAGCTTGCCGACGCTGTCGGTGCTGATTTCGTCAAGCGGGGAATAATGTGTCTCATGGCCGGTGCGGCCCCAGCTTGGCCATTCATCGCCATCGGCGACCATCGCCTCCTCCACGGGCTGGGCAGGACGGTCGCATCCCGCCAGCAGCAGGAGTGCAGCCGCTATCGAAACGCGCATTTTCCCGGTGAAATCAACCCGCACGATCATCCCCTCCAGTCTCTTTTTGGCCTTCGCGCGACGCATGCCCGCATCGCTGTCCACATTCTGTTGCCCCGCCGCCTCGTCCCCGCTTAACAAGGGCCTTCGATGCGTATCAGGCATCCGCCAACCAAGGACGCCCAGTGAAACGAGCCGCCCCCAGTTTATGCGACACTGTAGCGCATAATGAGGATAGTCCTCCGCCCTCGTCAAGGGCGAAGGACGCGCGGGCGGTGAAAACCGACAAGGCGCTGCGCGGCGCGCTGCTGCGCCTGCTGGAGAAGACCACCTTCGACCAGATCACGGTGCGGATGATCTGTGCGGAGGCAGGTGTGCATTACGCCACTTTCTTCCGCCATCATGCGACCAAGGAGGCGCTTCTCGACCACATTGCCGCCGACGAGATCGAGCAATTGGTGGCCCTGACCGTACCGGTCTTCACCGACGACAATATGGAGGCGGCCTATGTCGAGCTGTGCGCCTATGTCGATGCGCACCGCAAACTCTGGACGGCGCTGCTGACCGGCGGCGCGGGCGACACGATGCGCGGGGCGCTGCTCAAATCGTCGATGCGGGTATCGGCCGGCCGCGAGCCGCTCAACGACTGGCTGCCGATGGAACTGGTCACGATCTGCACGAGCGCCACCCATATCGAGGCGATCAGCTGGTGGCTCAAGCAGCCGCCGGGCCTCTACCCGGTCGAGCAGATGGCCTCGATCATGTACCGGATGATCCTGGGCCCGGCGCTCAAGGAAGCCAGCACCCCGCCTGCCCCATGAAAAAAGCGCGACCTCCGGCAGCCTGCGCTCCCGAAGGTCGTGCCCGATCACAGCCCGGCACACCGCCCCTTTTCGACGAAGCCGACCCGCGAAGCGATCAGTCGCCAAACCGGTAGCGCAGCCGCACGCCGTACATGCGCGGCTCACCGATATTCGCGCTCTCGAAGCCCAGCGATCCCAGACCGGCGGTATAGGTGATGTACTTCTTCTTGGTCACATTGGTCGCGAAGAAGGACAGGTCGACCGGGCTACCCGCGACCGAACGCCAGTCGAGATTGAGGTTGAGCAGCGTATAGCCGGGGATATGACCGAGATCGGCGCCGCCATACGCCGCGCGCAGGGTCGGGTTGTTGCGATAGGCGAAGGTCGAGAGCACGCTGTCCGTATGCGTGACGGTAGCGCCGAAGATGACCGCCCCCACCTCGTCCGACAATGGCAGCGTATAATGCGCCGTCGCCGAATATTTGTTCCTGGGCGCGAGCAGCAGCGGGTCGCCGGGGAAGATCTGATAGCTGACCAGATAGTTGGGATCGGTCGACACAATGGGCCGGATGCTCAGCACCTTGGTCTTCAGATAGGTGTAGCTGCCATCGACGCCAAAACCCTTGAACGGTGAGATGGAGCCTTCGACCTCCACGCCGTACAGCCGCGACTTGCCGGCATTGACCGGACCGGCCGTGCTGGACACCGGCGATCCGGGCGTCGCGAAGAAGCCGGCCTGTATCTGCTGGTTCTGGAAGTCGTTATAGAAGCCGGAGACGTTGAACGTCCCGCGCACCGCGCCGCGCAACGTGGCCTTGAGGCCGATCTCATACGCATCGACCTTTTCCGGGCCGAACACGCGGAAATTGGTCGGCGAGTTGGTCGCGAGACCGCCCGCCCGATAACCGCGCGTATATTTGGCGTAGAGCAGCGTGTCGTCGCTCGGCTTGAAGTCAAGACCGATCAGCCATGTCGGCTTTTGCGACTTCGCTTCCGTCTCAGCGCCGCAATTCGACCCGTTGAAGGCGATGGTCGTGTTGTCCGTGCAACGCGCATTCGGTGCCTGGGTGAAGGGCGGCGTCGTCGGGAACGTATAGGATACGCGGGTGCTGGTGTTGCGGCTCCGGTCCCAGGTGTAGCGTATGCCCGCCGTCAGCTTCAACTGGTCGGTCAGGCTGTAGCTGCCTTGGCTATAGACGCCGATATTGCGGAACGACGTGCTCCCGACCGTGTAGTTGGATGCGCCCACCGTGACCGGCGTCGCGAAACCCGATGCCGCGCTGAATGCGATGCCCAGAATATCGGTACAGGTGAAATTGTTGATGTTCATGCACGATAGCAGGGTTGGCGACTGGTTGCCGACGTCGCTCAACGGGTTGCTGACCTCCAGATAGGCGCCCGCCTGCCATGACAGTCGACCGTCGAGGGCGTTGCCCTGCAACTGGAACTCCTCGGAGAAGGTCGACTGGTCGACGGTCTTGAGGCCCGGCGCGGGATTGATGGAGGTGAAGCCGAACTGGCGCACCGGGAAACCGAGCGCCGGAACGCCGAAGCGCCAGTCATTGCCGAACAGGGAGGCACGCTGAAACGCGGAAAGCTGAGAATAGCTGACGATGTTCTTGACGGTCAGTTCGTCGGACGGCCGCCACGCGGTCGTGTTGATGAGCTGCCAGCTGTCCAGCCGCGACTTGGGATTATCGACCACCGACTGCAGCGTATAATAGTCGGTGCCCGCCTGCCGCGCCTGCTGTCCGCACGCCAGCAGGGCGCCGAAGGTAAAGGTTGGCGAACAGGCGATCTGCTTCTTGGTGCTGCCATTGGTTTTGCTATGGGTATAGGACGCGATCGTATAGGTTTCGAGATTGGGCGCGAGATCGACAACCAGGCTGGCGCGCAGCGAGTAATAGTTCACATCGTTGAAGTCGAGCGGCCCTATGCCCGAATCATTTTTCAGATAGCCGTCGCGATTGAGATAATCGCCAGCGACACGAAGCCGCGCGCTATCCGACAAGGGCACGTTGACCGCCCCCTGCACCCGCTTCATGTCGTAATTGCCATAGGAGCCTTCGAGAAATCCCTCGAAGCGGCCGGTCGGCCTTTGCGGGGTGAACAGGACCGCCCCGCCCGTCGTATTGCGACCGAACAACGTGCCCTGCGGCCCTTTCAGCACCTGCACATTCTGGAGGTCGAACAGCGCGCCCGGCCCTGCGCCGTCACCGGCCTGCGTGCCCTGCGTCGGGCCGCGCGGCGCGACGACATCGGCGAAATAGACGCCCACGGATGGCGCGGTGCTGGGGTCCTGAACGAAGCCGCGCAGTGCGAAGGAGGTATATTCCGTACCGAAATTAGGGTTGGTCGACAGCGATGGCGTATAGGCGGCGAGGTCCGCCGCATTGACGATATTCCGGCTGGCTATCTGTTCCTGACTGAACACCGTGATGGAGATGGGAACATCCTGAAGCCGTTCCTCCGTGCGCCGCGCGGTCACGATGATGTCGCCATTTTCGTTCTGCGCGAAAGCAGGGACCGCTATCCCGCTGCTGAGGCTGGTGAAGGCTAAAAGCGCAATTGCACGATATGCACCTGTCATGATCGATCCTCTCCTGCGATTTCCGCCTTTTCTTGTGAAAGGCGATATTTATTTATTATAATTCAAATCGATGGCCACGATACTTATGACCATCCAGTCCGACATTCAAAACCGGGGAGCACGGACCTTGCCAAGAACCCCGCTCCACCGGCCGCTCCGATCCCGGAGCATTCGCTATGGAATTTCCTTACCAATTTTAAGCGCCACAGTGGAGCATAAAAATGGAAGCGGGCGATATTGTCAAGCATGGTTCCGGCCGATGAGGTGTCATCTATATCGTATCGGCCGAGCGATGCGTCAGCGCGCCGACGAACGCGCTGAGGCAGTGTGGACAAGCATCGACCATAGCGGCGGCTGGCCAATCGCGATCGCCCTTGATCGCGCCGCATAACAACGCCTTTGCTTTATCGTATCGCTCCCAGCAGCCTGCGCATTTCCGCATAATCACCATCTGCCGGGAGATGCTCGTGACACCATCCGAACAATCGATTCTGTCTCGCCGGACCATGTTGCGTGGCACATTGGGCGTCGTCGCGGCGCTCCCGGCCGTGGCCGTCTCGCCGGCTATGGCCCAGCGCGCGGTGATGGAGCGGCGCGGCCTGCCCGAGGACCCGGCAGGCATGGTCGCGTCCCTGACCGATGCCATCTATATCAACTCGAACGAAAGCCCGCTCGGTCCGTGCCGCGCAGCCCTCTCCGCGCTGGAGGCGTTGCCCACGCTGTCCGGCCGCTATGGCATGGCTTTCGCGGCCAATCTGGAGCGCTTGTTCGCAAAGCAAAATGGCCTGAAGCCGGAGATGGTAACCGTGCATCCCGGCTCCTTCATGCCGCTGCGTTCGGTGGCATTGGCCTTTTCGAGCGTGGAGCGGCCCATCGTCTATGCCGAACCGACGTTCGACAGCGGGTTCCTGGGCCAAGGCAACAAGTGCATCACTCGCGCGGTGACGGTGCCGCTGTCGGGCGACTATCGGATCGACGTTCGAAAACTGGTGGCGGCGGCACCCGATGCGGGCGTCATCTATCTGTGCAATCCCAATAACCCGACCGGCCTCGTCACCTCCCGCGCCGACATCGAATGGTTGCTCGCCCACAAGCCCAGGGGATCGGTCCTGCTGATCGACGAGGCTTATATCCATTTCAGCGACAATGCGGTCAGTTGCCTCGACCTCGTCGCGCGCGGAGAGGATGTGCTGGTCACGCGGACCTTCTCCAAAATCTATGGCCTCGCCGGGCTGCGTTGCGGCCTGATCGCCGGACGACGCGACCTGCTGGATCGCTTGCTCGACTATGGCATCAACATCACGCCCATGCCCGCCGTGGTCGCGGCAGAGGCAAGCCTGCTCGACACCCGCCTGCTGGCGGAACGCAAAGCGTATAATGCGGCGGTCCGGGACGACCTCTATCTCTGGCTGCAGGGTCGCGGCATGCGATATCTGCCGTCCGAGGCCAGCTTTGCCATGATCGAGGT
Organism: Sphingobium sp.; assembly: GCA_040508315.1. Classification (GTDB taxonomy): domain Bacteria; phylum Pseudomonadota; class Alphaproteobacteria; order Sphingomonadales; family Sphingomonadaceae; genus Sphingobium. Next base: position 23,670 of record JBEVNC010000113.1, on the reverse strand, counting down.
GAAGCGGCCGGGCGACGCGGTGACGGAGGTACTGCGGGCGAAGCGGGTCTTCATCTCCGGCCCGCGCAAGCATATGGACGATTGGGTCCGCGTCTCCTTCGGCACGCCTACGGAGATGGCCGCGTTCAAATCAGCGTTCGCGGCCGTGATGGGCTGAGGGCTGGACGAAATGGCTCGCCGCGTAGCCACCTTGACCAAAGCCAGCGACCTTTTCTTCGCGCTACGGAACAGCCGGCGGTTGCCAACTCAGCTTGTAGACGACGCGGAAACCGTCATGGTCGGAGAGGCGCGGACTGTCCGGCGCTCCGTCAAACATGGCTTCGACGCGGATCGGGACGATTTGCACGGATCGACCGGAGGCGAAGAATTGCAGGTCCTGCGTATCCATCCAGGGCGCATCCCCATCCCATGTCATGCGAACGTCGCATTTCGCATTCGACAGGCAATAGCGATGCACCTGTTCGAACGGAATTTGCCGCGAAAACGTCTCGTAGCGATCCTGCGAACGCCGCATGTTGAAGTCGCCCCCGAACACCAGCGGTGCGCCGGGCAAATGGTGCCGACCAAGGAACATCCCTAGTTCCTCCGCCTGATAGCGATGCGCCGCGAGGTGGCGCTCCAGCTTGACCTTGGAGGCGTCCTGCGAATTCATATGCGTGTTGGCGATCTCCACCGGGGCGGGAACGCCCGGCACCGCGATGCGGATCAGCATGACGCCCTTGTTCGACAGGCAATCGAACCCCGCGCAGGTCTTGCGCGAAAAGGCGTCCATGGCCGCGACGGAGACAGGATAGCGACTGGCGATCGCTAGGCCCGAACTGGTGAGCCGGATACCAAGCTCGCCTTTGGTCGGTCGCCGACGCCCCTCGCGCTTCGCATTTGCGCTATGGCGACTGGCACGGGTGCGAGGCGGCCCGCCGACGATGACCGGATATCCGCTCTCCTTGACGGCGCGGATGGCTGCGCGCGAGAACACCTCCTGGAACAGCACGACATCGGGCGCGCGTCCCGCCGCGCGAAGCGCCTTCAGCGTGCATCCGATCTTCGCAAGATCACCGGCACGTCCGCTGCGCGCCGGCCATTGCAGCCCTTCGATGTTGTAGGTGAGCACATCGAGCGTGACGCTGTTGCCGTCAGGGCCGGAAACGACCGCGAGTGGCTGCGCTGGCGGCGCTTCCCCATAGTGGAAGGCAGGGAAACTCGTGCATCCCGCCAGCGCCAGCCACATGGTCGCAGCGAGAAACCGTATCATGAAGGCGAATTGGCCCCGTGTCATTCTGCCGCTGCCCATATTGGCGCGACCCTTAGCGTGCTGGCATACCCTCGTCATCCGCATGACTCCAATCAGGCCGGACGACCAATAGTCAAGGGAATGGCGGTAGGCTGGGCATCGCCTGGACACCGCGCCCACTGGAACATCGATGCCGCCGCTTCGCTGTAGCCGGAGGATCATCCTATTGCGGCGAGGACATTGCATGGCCCACGACAAGACAGCGACGCCCTACCATATGGTCCGACCGGCTGAGACCTGCCCGTTCGGCGTCCATGCAAGGGAGCCGATCCTCCGGACGCGCGAGGGCGTGGAAGTCACGGGCGGCGGCGACCGCCTCCAGCGGAGCCTCGACGCATGAGCAGGCTCCACGGCGGTTCCCCGTCTACCGGCCTCTCGCCGCTCGTCGCTGGCGGCATCGTCGTCGGCCTGCTGGGCCTGAGCGCGTTGATCGGTCGCCGGAACGCGCCGGACCCGTCGCATCCCGGCATCCGAAATTGGTATCGTCACTTGGACAAGCCGGGTTTTACACCGCCCGATGCGGTCTTCGGCGCGGTGTGGCCGGTGCTGGAAACCGGCATGGCGGTCGGTGGCTATCGCCTGCTGCGACGCGCGCCGTCGGGGCGGCGCAATGCATCGATCGGGCTATGGCTGGTCACGACCGGCATGATCGGCGGCTGGACCCAGATCTTCTTCCGCGAGCGCGCTCTGGCGACCAGCGCAGCCGCCTCCGGCGCGATGCTGGCGACGACTGCGGCCTATGTCGCCACCACCCATAAAGTCGATCGCGTGGCGCAGGCCACCGCGCTCCCGCTGCTAGGCTGGCTCGCCTTCGCGACCGTGCTGGCGACGCGAATCTGGCAGCGCAATCCAACGGCCGGGTCTGCGCCCTGAACTCGCGCTCATGCGTCGTCTGGACCGTCGCATCCCAATCGGCTTCGTCGATGCGACCCAGACGTTTCACCAAAAAATTCTAGGCTGCAATTCCACCGTCGAGCAATAGCGTGCTTCCTGTCATGAAGATCGACAGATCGGAGGCACAGAACAGGATTGCACGTGCGATGTCGTCTGCCACGCCAACACGCCCTAGCCTGCTTCCGCCGATGCCCGGAATAGGACTGTTCTTGATAGTCTCTTCGTCCCAGTCCGCGATGAACATCGTCTTCTCGGTCAGCGAGAAGCCGGGAGCGACCGCCATCACGCGAATGTCGTGAGGCGCCAGTTCGATTGCCATTTGTTTGGTTAGTCCGACAACCCCATGCTTCGAACCGCAATAAGCGGCCTGACCTTGGGAAATGCCCATGACACCGGCAAGGGATGCGACGTTCACAATCGTGCCACCCTGCGCAGCATCGATCATCCGTCGGGCAGCTTCACGCGCACCGACGAAAGTGCCGCGCAGATTGATGCCGACAACCTTGTCGAACTCGTCTTCGGTCAGATCGAGAAGCGGTACGAACGACGGGATACCGGCATTGTTGACCCAGATGTCCAACTTGCCGAAAGTTTTCACGGCCAGATCGGCAGCGGCGGTGATTTCCTTCCCATCGCTGGCATCCATTTTGACAGAGGCAACCTCGACTCCATAGAGATCACCTAGCTCTTGCGCGGTGCTTGCCGCCGCAGCCTCATCGATATCGCCTATCAGGACGGATGCGCCAGCTTCCGCGAGGCGGCGAGCGGTCGCCTTGCCAAGTCCCCATGCAGCCCCCGTCACGACGGCGCTCCGACCTGAAAGCGAAATCAGATCGCTCACGCTGCTGTGCGAAACGTCCCGGATGGCCATCACAATATCCTTCCTCTCTCTCGAGCCGCCCATGTCGGCGCTCAGTCTATGCGACTTCAAATCGCATAGTTTGACATTGATGACTCAGTCAAGGCCAGAGATCAGGCGATCATTGCCGCGACCCCTATGCCATATCTATGCGACATCAGCTCGCACTTGACGCATCAGATGGAGCCATACTATGCGACTTGGCATCGCATAGAATCGCTGTTCGTAGACCGGGCAGGCACTGGGAGTGGAAGACATGCAGGCAATGGAAGACCGCGACTATTTTACGGATTACGAGATCCTCAAGGATCCCTATTCCTTTTTCGAGGCAGTGCGTGAACGCGGCCCGGTCTTCCAGCCTCCGGGCCGCGATTATCTGATCGTCACAGGTTTCGATGAGACCCTCGAAATCCTCAAAAACTCCGCGGACTTCTCGGCCATCATCGGCGTACAGGGCGCATCGGCCCCGCTTCCCTTCACGCCTGAGGGCTCCGACATCACCGAACAGGTCGAGGCCAACAGGGACAAGATTCTCGGCGGCGACTTGCTGGTCAACTATGACGATGATCTTCACACCAGGACCCGCGCACTCCTCAACAAGCTGTTCACGCCGTCCCGGCTGAAGGCGAACGAACGCTTCATCGAGGAATATTCGGATGAGATCGCGCGGGAGATGATCGCCAAGGGCGGATGCGAGCTGATGCGCGAGGTTTCGACGCCTTTCGTGACGTTGGTCATCGCCGATCTGCTGGGTGTGCCGGCCGAGGACCGCAAGCACTTCATGGCAGTCATCGATGCGGCGCCGCCCCCCGGCAGCCTCAATACGGAAGAAAATGACTATCGCGGAGAGAACCACCCTCTGACCGTCATGGGCGGTTTCTTCGCCCGTTACATCATGGAGCGCAGGCAAAACCCCCAGCAGGACATATTGACCGAATTCGCGCATTCGACCTATCCCGATGGCAGCACCCCCGACCTTCCCGAACTTGTTAAAATGGCGGCGTTTCTGTTCGGAGCCGGGCAGGACACCAGTGCCAAGCTGCTGGGCAACTCCATCCGTTACATAACGGACCAACCGGGTCTACAAGACCAGTTGCGTGCCAATCCCAAGCTGATACCCCAGCTTCTGGAGGAAGTTCTGCGGCTCGAGGGCTCGACGAAGCAGACAGCCCGCCTTGCCCGCAAGGATACGCATATCGGAGACCTCCCCGTCCCGGCCGGTACGAAGGTGCTGGTGGCACTCGCTGCTGCCAATCGCGATCCTCGGCGGTGGGAGGAACCCAACGACTTCCAGCTCGACCGTCCGAAGATCAAGGAGCATCTGGCCTTCGGGCGCGGCAAGCATGTCTGTGCCGGCGCACCGCTTGCCCGTGTCGAGGTCCGCGTGATCCTCGAGAAGCTGCTCGCCTACACGTCGAACATCGATCTGGACGAGACCAGGCACGGGCCGCGCGGCAATCGCGATCTGGACTATGATCCCAGCTTCATCGTGCGTGGCCTGTCGGAGCTTCACGTCAAGCTGACTCCGGCCGAGGGCGTCGATCTGACCCCGAGCGCCAAAGCGAGCGTCGCTTAATAATCTTGGGGGCAGACCGCCTCGGCCATGCAGCGGCAGCGAACGATCCCGGTCGCCAAGACCGGGGTCGGAGACGGCACCAGCCGTGATCGGGTCAATAGGAGAGAGACATGACGGGCAATCGAACGGTGGTAGTTACCGGAGGCGCATCCGGGATCGGACTTGGCGTATCCCAGCTATTTGCCAGCAAAGGGCATCCCGTGGCGATGCTCGACCTGCAACAGGACGCGCTTGACCGAGAGAGCGAAGCACTGAGGGCGCAAGGCGCCAATGTGCTGGCGCGCAGGGTCGATGTCTCCAATCGCGAGGAGATCGAGGCGACCTATGCCGCGATCCGCAAGGAGCTTGGTCCGATCGCCATCGTGGTGGCCAATGCCGGCATATCCGAAGGATTAGCGTTCAGGGATGTGACGCTCCCCATCTGGCAGAGGATGATCGACATCAACCTGACCGGCGTCTTCCATACGGTCCAGGCCGCGTTGCCCGATATGGTGGAAGCGAATTGGGGCCGCGTCATCACCATCTCCTCGCACGCGGCGCAGTCCGGCGCTGCGGACAGGGCGCATTATTCGGCGGCCAAGGCTGGGGTCATCGGACTGACACGCGCATTGGCGCGCGAATATGCGGCCCTGGGGATCACCGTGAACACCATCCCCCCTTCGGTGGTGGCGACACCCATGGCGGACCAGGGACTTGCCGCGGGTACTTTCCCCCCATTGGACGTGATCGCCAAGCACATCCCGATCCCGCGTGCGGGAACGCCTTATGACATCGCTGCCGCGTGCGAATTCCTCGCATCGGATGGCGCGAGCTACATCACCGGGCAGGTCCTGCCGGTCAATGGCGGCATGTTCATAGGTTGAGCGCTGGGGGAGAGGGAAGACGATGACACAGAGTAAAGCACCGATCCGCGTCGTTCAGTGGGCAACCGGCACTGTGGGGTCCGCTGCCATGCGGGCAGTCATCGACCACCCCGAAATGGAACTGGTCGGCGCGAAAGTGTACTCCGAGGGCAAGGAAGGCAAGGATGCCGGGGAGCTGTGCGGCCTCGCGCCGACCGGTGTTCTCGCGACGCGCGACATCGGCGCCATCCTCTCGCTGAAGCCCGATTGCGTCCTCTACATGCCGGAACGTACCGACATGGACGATGTCTGCGCCTTACTCGAACATGGCATCAACATCTCCTCCACCCGCGCGGAATTCTTCCATCCCGCGAGCATGGACCCGGCAACGAGGGCTAGGATCGCGGCCGCGTGCGAAAAGGGAGGCAGCTCGCTTCACACATCGGGGAGCAGTCCGGGCTTCATCACGGAAGCCCTGCCGATCGTTCTGCTGTCGCTGTCCCGTCGCCTCGATTTCCTTGCGATCGACGAGTTTGCGAACTGTATCGATGGCTGTTCGGAGGAGATGCTTCTCGACATCATGGGCTTTGGGGAAAGCCCCGAGATATTCGCAAAGCGGGTCCATCCCGAGCGGGACGCCGTCTTCGGTCACTCGCTTCGCGCGCTCGCCGATGCCATAGGCTTGAGGATAGAGCGGTTCGAGGTGACGAGCGAGTTCGCCGTCGCGACGGAGCCGACCAAGCTGCACAAGGCGACCATCGCCGCTGGCTCCGTGGCCGGGCAAAGAATGGTCATAACCGGCTTCCGCGATGGCGTCCCCGTCATGAGGTTCCGTTGCAACTGGTTCGTGACGACCAGTCTGGAGCCCGGCTGGGATCTGCGCAGCGACGGATGGCGCGTCATTGTACATGGCGATACACCGCTGGACATCAGCATCGGCTTTCCGATCCCGCCGGATGAGCGACAGGCCAAACTTCCCCATCTCACCGCCCACAGGCCGGTGAATGCGATCCCGGCGATATGCGCTGCACGCCCGGGAATACTTACCACGGCGGATTTGCCGCAAATCATCGCGCATCTCGGCTGATGGCTTTTCCGACATTTCGGCGTGCCGATCGTCGGCGCCGGTCGCCCAGGCTGCTTCCCAGCGACAGCCACCGCATCAATAGACCGGATCAAAGGATACCGACATGAACACCGCTCTGCCGACGCCCCGCTCGAATGACTTCATGCCCCGCACGCTGGCGGAGGCGACCGAGCCGGAGTGGCTGACGATGGCACTGGCCGACCTGTCGGACGGCGCCACGGTCGTTTCGGTCAAACTCGCTGAAGTCATCAAGACGATCGCGTCCAAGGTACGGATCGTGGTGCGCTTCGCAAACGCGCCGGAAGTCGCGCATCATTATTGCCTCAAGGCCTTCTGGGAAACGCCAGGGGGTGGTGGCCTCACTACCATTCGCGAGGGGAAATTTTACCGCGACATTGCGCCCAAGACGAGCATGCGCCTGCCGACCGTCCCGGCCATATTGCTTGATGAGGAGAACGCCGAGGGCATTCTCGTCATGGACGACCTGATCGCGGCAGGCGCGCGCTTCTGTTCCGCGCTCGAACCATTCACGCCCGATCTCGCCATGCAGAGCCTCGATCAACTGGCGCGGCTGCATAGCATGTCGGCGCTTGCCGCCCATACCGAGTGGCTACCCAACCGCATCGAGGCCATCGCGGCGCGTCCTCATTTCAGCGTCGAGACGTTGCAGGCACTGCTGGACGATGGGCGCGGCGTCAATCTGGATGCACGCACCCGCGACGCAGGGCTGATCCATCAGGGTCTGGCGGCCCTCGCGGCGAGGAACAAGTCCAGGTCCAGGACCCTTCTGCACGGCGATTGCCATGCGGGGAATCTGTTCGCATTGCCAGAGGGGCTCGGCTTCACAGACTGGCAGCTTGTCCAGCAAGGGCATTGGGCGCTGGATGTCGCCTATCACATCTGCGCCGTGTTCACGGTCGACCAGGCCGAGCAATATGAGAAGGAACTGCTGCGTTACTATATCGATGCGTTGAAGTCGCATGGAGGAGAAGCGCTGGAATGGGACGACGCCTGGGAGGATTACCGGGCGGCACAAATCTATGGCTATTATCACTGGGCGATCACTCGCAACGGCGAACGGCCCATCATGAACATCTTTACCGAGCGACTTGGTGCAGGTGTCGCCCGGCATGGCAGTTACGACCTTCTGGGCCTGTGAGATGAACGATCGACAGCCGGTGGACGGGCGTGGCTCCGATCCCAGATGGCGGCAGGTAGCGGCCTGCCTCGTCCTTCAATCTGTCAGTGCAGGAACGATCACGTCGGCGTTCAGCGTGCTGGCCGTTCCATTCGCAATGGAGTTCGGGGCGACGCGCATGGTCGTCATGCTGGCCATGACGGCCACCCTGCTCGTCACGGCGATCTCGTCGCCGTTCGCGGGGAGGCTTCTGGATCTGGTTTCCATCCGCCGCCTGATGCTGTTGGGATCACTGGCCTTGGGCGCAGGTTTCATGGCGGCATCCGTCGCCACCACCTTTGTCCAGATACTCATCATCTACGCCGTGCTGCTCGCTCCGGCAAACGTGCTGATAGGGCCTCTCGCAGCATCCGTGCTGCTCTCGCGCTGGTTCGACCAGGATCGAGGCCGGGCGCTCGGCATAGCGGCCCTTGGCATATCGCTTGGCGGCTTTGGTTTTCCGCCCTTCATCCAGTATCTGATCGAGACTGTCGGATGGCGTCCGGCGCTGCAAATATTGGCAAGTCTGGTCTTTTTGCTGTCCATGGGCGCGTGTTGGATGGTCGTGGATCGTCGTGCCACCCCCTTGGGTGCGATAGCGGGCGCGACGCCCCAGGACATGCCAATGGCGATGGGCGCAATCTTCGCGAACCGGGAGTTCTGGCTGATGTCCCTGGTGTTCGGCGTACTGCTGACCGGCATGATGGGGCTGGTCACCAACCTGGTTCCCCTCGCGATGGACCGAGGTATCCCGCTGTCCATGGCCACGCTCCTGATATCCGCGCTCTCGTTGGGAAGTGTAGCGGGCAAGGTCGCGTTCGCGACGTTCGCCGACCGGTTGGCATCGAAGGCCATATTGTTCTTCGGCGCTGGCGGATTTCTGCTGGGGATGTCCTGCTTTCTCGTTCCTCAATGGGGTTTCGGCGTGATGGTCGCCGGTGCAGCCATCGTCGGCTTCACGAACGGCAGCGCAGTTCCCCTTCAGACGATCGTCGCCGCGCGCACATTCGGGTTGCATAATGTCGGCCGTGTCGTCGGCCTGCTCAATCTGACGGTCATGCTGGTAGGCCTTTTCGTGCCGCCTGCCTTCGGGCTGATCCGCGACTTGACCGGAGAATATGACGGGGCGTTCATCACCTATCTTGCCTTCGCGTCCATCGCTCTGGTCGTCATCACGATGATGCGCGGCGCTGGCGGTATCGTGACGCTGTCCAGCCCCGTCGCCCGGTGACCGGTTGCTCGATCAATCCTTCGCAGGTGCCCTGGCTTTGCGTTTCTTGCGCGTAGCACCGGTAACTGTGGCACTCACCAGCTTGTCGAGCATGACGGCAAGCTCATCGCAGGTACAGCTTTCCTCGTCGCCATCGTCGAGCGAGAGCCACCAGGATATCGTCTCGATGATGAGGACCGTGCTGCAAATCACCGACAGGTCGTGCGGGAGCCAGCTCTGGGTCATTTTATAGTCGGCGGCGACTGACCTGGACACATGGACATATTGCTCGCGCATCGTCGCCCCCGCTCCGCCGTTGAGCAAAGCCCGCCATAGGGTCCGGTGATCGCGGACATAGTTGCATAGCACCCTGTAACCTTCCAGCCCGTGGCCCGAAGGCAGGGAGAAGGCGACCAGCCTGTCGATTTCGTCCTTGGCGACGTGATGCAGCAAGGCATCCTTGTCCACATAGTGGCGATGGAAGGTCGCGTTATGGACGCCTGCTTCCTTGCAGATCTCCTTGATCATGATCTGATCGAACGACTTGCGCTCCAGCAGACGCAAAAGCCCTCCGCGCAATGCTTCCGCACTTCGCTGCTGACGGGGGTCAATTCCTCTTGACGAGCCCGGGCGCGCCAATCTATGCGACGTCACATCGCTTAGAGTGTGCGACTCTACCTCGCACAGTTGGGGTGCGGTCTGACCGCTTTCCTTGGCTTTCAATGAACTGCCTCCTGAAACAGGACACTTTTGAAGAAGGACATTGCCCCGCTCGTCAATGCGAAAATGCACAATCGACGACCGTGCCGAAAGAAATCAGGTGATAGGCCCCGGTGGTCCTGAGGACGCCGAACAACCGACCCGGAATGACGACGGGATCAATGATCCCCAGTCCAACAAGAATACGCAATCACAAGAGGGAGAGAGATATGAAGGTCAATTCGATACGTCTGGCGCTTCTCGTCACCACTGGACTTGGGTACGTGACGCCAGCGCTCGCGCAGAGCGACAGCGGCGAGATCATTGTGACCGCTCGCCGCATTCAGGAACGGCTCCAGGACGTGCCGATCTCCATCACCGTTTTCAACCAGCAGCAGATCACGGAACGGAACGTGGTCAACGCGCAGGATCTGGCGCGCTACACCCCGTCGCTGGCGGCCAACAGCAATTTTGGCAGCGACAATTCGACCTTCGCGATCCGCGGCTTCGTGCAGGACATCGGAACCGCGCCCTCTGTGGGCGTCTATTTTGCCGATGTCGTGGCTCCGCGCGGCGGCAATCCTGCCTTTGCGAGCGGTGATGGCGCAGGCCCTGGCAGTTTCTTCGATCTCCAGAATGTTCAGGTTCTCAAAGGCCCGCAGGGTACGCTGTTCGGCCGCAATACGACCGGCGGCGCCGTCCTCCTGGTGCCTCAGAAGCCTACCGGGCAACTCGAAGGCTATGTCGAGGGCTCCATCGGAAACTATGACATGCGGCGTGTACAGGCCGTCGTAAACGTGCCGGTCAACGACAGCCTTCGTGTCCGCCTGGGCGTGGATCGCCAGACGCGGGACGGCTGGCTGAAAAACCGTAGCGGCATCGGACCGGGCGATTTTGCCGATGTCGACTATATCGCGATGCGTGCGAGCGTGGTCGCCGACCTCTCACCGACGCTCGAGAACTACACGGTCATCTCGTACAGCAAGTCGGAAAATAACGGGCCGCTGCAGAAGCTGACCCACTGCAATCCGAACAGCTTTATCTACGGCGCCTTCGCATGCCCTCAACTGGCGGACGCCCGGGCAAAGGGAGAGGGCTTCTACGATGTCCGCAGCACGGTTCCGAATGCCAATTCGCGGCTCGAAACATGGCAGATTTCCAACACGCTTGCCTGGCAGGCCTCCGACACGCTGACGATCAAGAATATCGCAAGCTATGGTCAGCTGAAGCAGAATCTCAACTCGGCCCTGTTCGGTACGCAGTTCGTGTCTATCCCGGCAGGGGGTGAGCCAAGCAGGCCATTTCCCTTCGCCGCCTTCTCGCCATCCCGGGATGCGCGCGGTGTAGCCTATCAGTCCACCTTCACCGAGGAGGTGCAATTCCAAGGCCAATCGGCCGACAACAAGCTGACATGGCAGGCCGGTCTCTACTATGAGCGCGCCGCCCCCCTCGGCCCGACCGGATCGAAATCCCCGACATCCCTCTACTGTACCGACGTCGAAGCATTGCAGTGCACGGATGTGCTCGGCATTTTCCTGGCATCCCAGATCGGGTTTCCGGTGTCGGTGGGAACGGTCAGCTATAATAACAACCGCCTGACGACGCAGAGCATGGGGTCCTATCTGCAGGCGAGCTATGAACTGACGGAAAAGCTCAAGGTGACAGGCGGCATCCGCTATACCTGGGATCTGCAGCGGAGCCTGACCTCCCAGATCGCCTATCGTTTTCCCTCTGTCGCGGGAATCCAGCCGGCAACGGCCAACTGCCCAAGGCCAGGGACTGTCCTGCCGGCATGCGCCTTGTTCCTGCGGCAAGCCTCGTCCGCACCCACATGGCTGGTGGGGCTAGATTTCAAGCCCGTTGAGGACATCCTCCTTTATGCCAAATATGCGCGTGGCTATCGCACTGGCGGAGTGAAGTCCGACGCTCCGGTTCAATATTCCCGGTATCAGCCCGAGAAGGTAGATACTTATGAGGTCGGTATGAAAGCCAGCTTTGCCGGCGCCGTCCGGGGCAACTTCAACGTCTCGGCATTTTACAATGATTTCTCCAACCAGCAGATCCAGGTTGGATTCGCCGACAACCAGCTCGTACCGGGCACCGTCGCGGCGACCACCGGTCCTGTGAATGCGGGTCAGTCGCGCATTTACGGCGTGGAGGTCGAGGCAGGTGTGCGTCCGGTCGAGGGGCTCTCGCTGAACGCGAGCTACGCCTATCTCAACACCAGGGTGAAGACGATCAATCCGGTGACGCTGCCGGCCAGCGATCCCTATATCGTCGGTTCGGCCGTACAGGCCGGTGACCGGCTCGCACTGACCCCGGAACACAAGCTTGTCGTGTCGGGCGCTTACACCCTGCCGCTGGGGGGAGATATCGGTGAAATCAGCGTCGGTGCCACCTACAGCTACACCGGGAACCAGCGCGCCAGCTATGCATCGCGCGATGCCGCCAGCATCGCTTTGCTTGGCCGTGACATCGGGATCATCAACCCGATCAATCTGCTGAATCTCAATGCGAGCTGGAAGAATGTTGGCGGCGCGCCGGTGGATCTATCGGTGTTCATGACCAACGTCACCAAGGAACGCTACTACACCTACATCACTGGCCTCTGGTCGGGCACCGGCTTTGAAACTGCCTCGTTGGGCGAACCGCAGATGTACGGTGCGCGCCTGCGATACAGTTTCTAGGCCGTTGGCCTGATGGGCGCTGCGAGGCGAAGGGGGCTCGCAGCGCCCGTTTCTGCTCATTTCAACAGGAAGGAATCATCAATGCCAGAACTCATAGTCGTAGACCGGTCAGGTGCCGAGACATCCGTCACCAGCCCCCCGGACCGCACGATCATGGAGGTCATCCGCGACGCGGGATTTGACGATATGCTGGCGCTGTGCGGCGGTTGCTGCTCCTGCGCCACCTGCCACGTCTTCGTCGATCCTGCCTTCGCGGACCGGTTGCCAACCATGAGCGAGGATGAGAGCGATCTGCTCGACAGTTCGAGCTACCGCAACGATCAATCCCGCCTGTCCTGCCAGATCCAACTGACCGAGGAACTGTCCGGCCTGAAGGTCACGATCGCTCCCGAGGACTAGCGTCTTGGCCGCCGGACGATGTCGTTTCGCTGCAGCCGCCTTCGTGACCGAGCACCGCTTGGGGCAAGCCATGCGTGAATGGCCCCCCGTCTGCGCCCGAAGCGTAGAGCCGCATCGATCATTTCTTGACAATGACATGCTTGGCTTCCACCGCCACCGGGAACAGAACGGGCCACATTGGCGCGCTGGATCTGCCTCCAAAGGGGCGCGCTGGCTCACAGCCCTTTCACCGAGCGCCCCCCGTCTACGACTAGGATGTCGCCCGTGTGAAACCGCGACGCATCCGAGGCCAGATAGGCTGCGGGCCCCTCTATATCTTCCGGGTATCCGGGGCGGCCGAGCGGCGTGATCGCAGAAAACCTCTCGATGATCGCCTCCGCCTGAGCACTGGCCTGGGTCATCTCGGTCATAATGAAGCCGGGAGCGATCATGTTGGCACGCACCCCATATTGCCCCATTTCGACCGCAAGACCCTTCACCATCGCGGCCAGGGCGCCCTTGGCTCCGGCATAATGCTCCATTCCCTGGAGGCCGTGGAATATCGACAGGCTTCCACACACCACGATCGATCCGCCCGGATCACCGCTCAGCGCGCGGTCCCGCATGTGGCGTGTGGCCTCCCTGAGCGTATAGAATGCGCCGTGCAGATTCACGTTCAGCAACTCATGGTACATTTCCGTGGTCATGTCGGGAAAGGACGGTGCCCGCGACGAGAAGCCGGCATTGGCGAACAGGCAGTCGACCCGCCCCATGGCGTCCAGTGTCGAGCGAAAGGCCGACTGGACAGCTTCTTCACTGGATACATCCACCTCCTCATGATGGACACGGCCAGCGCCCGCGTTCGATAGTTGATCGAGCGCGGCCTCATTCCGGTCCGCCCGGCGCCCCCACACGACCACGTCGGCATCCTGCCGCGCACAGCCCATAAGAAATCCGAGGCCGATTCCGCTATTGGCGCCAGCTCCCAGCACGACCTTGCCGCTCAGGTCGAACGCTCCCCGGCTCATTACACCAACTCCTTCGCAGCGACGGGATGTTCGCGAAGATAGTCCGAGAAATAGGGCTCGAGGGCTTGCCGGGTCAGGCCCCACTCGGCCAATGAATAGCTGTGCTTGCCACGCTTGTTCTGCGGATTGTCCGCCAGCCACGCCCGCATTCCCGCTTCGGCTGCCGGTGTCAGGTCATCGCCCAGCCAGGCATAAGCCTTCCTGATCTGTGCCATAGGATCGGCGACCATGTCGTCATAATAGAGATGAAGTATGTCGTCCGGCCGCTCGTGGCTGACCTCGAGAGGCCGCGAGGCGTGCAGGCCAAGCTGCAGCGGGAAATATTGCCGCATATAGTCCCTGCCCTCGTCGATCTCGAACATGGGCCGCGAATTTCCGCGCATGCCGAACGAGGACCCGACGACGGCATAGGGATCACGGTGGGTCCAGATTACCTTCGCATCGGGGAATGTCTTGAAGATCTGCCGGATGAAGAGGGAGTCGGAGGGCATCTTCAACACCCAGCGTCCCGGATTTGTTGATTGCAGAATCTGCAGCGCACGTTTGCGATGCTCGAACGCGGACGCCATGTCCGTCAACAGCAGCCAGTCATGATAGGTCGGCACAGAGGTCGTTACCGCCAGCATCAGGGACCTGAAATCCTGCGCCAGCAAATGGACGCATTCGGTCGGACCATCGCCCGGCTCGAAATGCGCAGCCGCGACCTTGGATGCCGCCTTGAGCATGATCGCGTCCTTCGCCACCTCGGCAAGGCAGCGCAGGTCGGTCTTCAGGTCCCCATATGCCGCAGGGGGAGATAGATTATAGGCTTCCCAGCGCAACATGGACCGGACCGCGGGGTCGGCATCGAACAGGTAGCTGAGCATCGTCGTACCGGTCCGCGGCAAGCCCAGGATGAACACCGGACGCTCGATAGGGGTCTCGAGAACGTGCGGATTCTGGCGGATATATTCGTCGGCGCTCATGCGGGCGGCCAGAGCCTCCACATATCTGTTGCGCGTTATGCCTTCGCCGCGCTCGGTCAGCCGGTTCTGCTTTGCATGATCGTAGAGGAGTATCTCCAGCCCTTCCTTCCATGTGTCCAGATGAGGGTCAGGCGCGCCTGACTTGTCGCGCGCTGCATCGAGAATATCGTCAAATCTGAGCGTCATTGGAAAGCCTAGCTATTGGATCGGCATCGCTTGGGGATGCGAAGAACAGGCCCCGCCCGGCAATCTCAAGACCGCCGTTTCGATGGGGTGGCTTTACAATATCCTGCTGCAGTCCGGTTCAAAGCGCGGCGAGCATCCGCGCGAAGCCATGCTGTAGAATCTGAGACGCGAATGACTTCGGGCGTCCTTCTGAAGAGAATTGGCCGAAATGCCGACAAGCGTCGCATGCGGCAGTGAGGCTCCATCCCATATAGTTACTGAGCCATCATGTAGGATGTGAGCCGATCACTGCCCCGCCCTTTCGCCTTCCTCCCCGCGAAGATTGCGCAGGCCGCGCCCGTCCACCAAAACACATTCCGGCAAGGAGCGTTTACATGACCACCAATAGTTCGATATCCGACGCGGGCCTGAGGACAGCCGATTTGGTCAAATCCGGCGAAGGACAGGCAGCCGCGATCGAGCGCGCCCCCGGCATTTGGGAAAGCCGCGGGATTGGCAACAGCTATCTCGTCACCACCGCGGACGGGGATGTCCTCGTCAACGCAGGAACGCTCCGGGATGCCCGGCGGGGGAAGATTCTATTTTCGGCAGTATCGGATGCCCCGATACGTCACATCATTTTGACGCAGAGCCACGCCAATCAATATGGTGGTCTCGAAATTTACAAGACGGCCGAAAATACGGTGATAGCGCATCGCCATTATCCCGAAGAAAGGGCCTATGGCGCTGCGCTAGACGCACATTATCGGCGCGGATCTCGCCGGATCTTCGGCGGCATCACCGGCAATTCGTCTGACCTGATCCCCACACAGGAGGTGCCCCCCGATCTGCTGATCGGCGACGACGGCTATGCTTTCGAACTTGGCGGCCGGGCGTTCGAAATTATCTGGACGCCCGGCGGCGAAACCCGATCCGCATTGATCCTGTGGCTTCCCCAGGAGCGCATTGCCATAGTCGGCAATCTTTTCGGCCCCCTGTTCGGCAACCACCCCAATTTGAACACCATGCGCGGCGACAAACCGCGATGGGCGTTGCAGTTCATTGAATCGGCCAAGCGCGTCCGGGCCTTGCATCCCGACCAGATACTGACGGGCCATGAAGACATTCAGGGCGCGGAGAATATCCAGACGGAGCTTACGCGCATTATCGATGCCGTACAGTGGGTCCATGACCAGACCGTCAAGGGCATGAATGAGGGCAAGGACCTCAGAACCTTGATGCGGGAAATCCAGACGCCGCCAGAACTTACGCTGACCGAGGAATATGGGAAGGTCGCCTGGAACGTCCGCGCGACATGGCATGAATATACCGGCTGGTTCGACCCCGCACGCGGCACCACCGATCTCTACGGCATCCCGCCGTCGAGCGTCGCCGGGACACTGGCGGATCTCGCCGGAGGCGCCGACGCGATAGCAAATCGGGCGCGAGGATATGTCGAGGACGGAAAGCCACTCGAAGCCCTCCATCTGCTCGATATCGCCCTCGCTGCCGACCCCCATTCCACGCTCGGGCGGGACGTGAAAAAGCAAGCGCTCATTCTGCTCAACGACCAGACCGGTGGAAGCAACCTGTGGGAACGAATGTGGATCGCCAGCGAGATCCGGGATCTGGATAGCTGACCTTCAAATCGGGGCGACGGACCTGCAATGGCGTGGGCTTGTGTCAGCCCGGTCAACGGCGTCATATTGAACGAGGAAGCGAGCAGGCAAATCACGCCGCCGCCGACGCGAGAACAATGATGAATCCAGTCATCCCGAACTTCACGCCCGATCAATCCATGCTGCAGTTGGAGCAACGGGTTTCGCTCTCCTGCGCAGATCTCATGCTCATCAAACTCGATCGTGAGGGGCCCGACAAACATGATTTCCGGCGTGACGATGTCTTCTGGATCGACCTGTGCCTCACGCCGCGTCGCCTGCACGACAGGGCGCGCTATGTCGATTTGTGGAGCCCCCACCGATACGAGAGACTGGGTTCGATCATCGCATTGCCACCAGGTTTCAGCTTACGGCTGCTGAGCGAAGGCGGACAGCATATCTCTCTGATCTGTGCGTTGCAGGCCGCGGCCGTCCATCGCTGGCTGCCGGGGGACTTCGAATGGACTGACCGCCGCCTGGAAACATGTCTCAACATCGCGAGCCCGACAATCAGCGGCCTCCTCCTCAGACTTTCGCAGGAGATGCGCCATCGAACAATCGGGACAGAGGCGTTGTCGGAAGCATTGGTGACTCAGCTTTCGGTCGAAATCGCTCGCTACCTCCTGGCAATCGACGAACCCACCGATCGCGGCGGACTCGCCTCCTGGCGGCTGCGGTTGATCGACAAACGGATCGAAGAGGCGGCGTCCCTTCCTACCCTGGTCGATCTTGCCCAGCTTTGTAACATCTCGACCCGGCAACTAACCCGAGGCTTTCGGACCAGTCGCGGGTGCTCGATCAGGGATTATGTCGAGCGCAGCAGGCTGGAGGCCGCGAAGCGCCGGTTGGCGACGGACGAAAGCATCAAGTCGATTGCGACGGCGACAGGATTTTCCTCGCAGTCAGCATTCACCTTTGCATTTCGTCGTTCGACCGGGGTGACGCCGAATGAATTTCGCCAAAGGATGCTCCGGGGGATGCGACCTGCCGCCACCGGTGCCGTCAGTCCGGTTTCCCATCTCCCGCCAAGGTGATTAAAAGCCGGATGGCTGCCGCGCGGGGCATGCCATCCGGCCTCGAGATACCAAGGTTCAGATCTGGACCCGTTTCCTTCCCAATTGCGGTCCTTCCGCTTTTATAGGTCAACCCTGTCCGCCCTTGAGTGGCTGCGATACGCGGGGGCTTCCCCAGGCTGACCAATAGTGGTCCTTGCCGCCCGGTTGTGCCATTGGCTGGCCGATCTTCTCTCAAACCACCGGGGCGTTTGTTTGCGGGCTACAATCAAGGATGTCTCGCGCGAGGCGGGTGTTTCGATCAAGACGGTGTCGCGTGTCCTCAACAAGGAGCCGCGCGTATCCGAAGCGACGCGGTCGCGCGTGCTGGCGGTGGTCGAGGCGCTGAACTTTCGTCCCAGTGCCGCCGCGCGCACGCTGGCGGGGCATCGCAGTTTTCAGATCGCGCTGGCCTGCGACAACCCCAGCCCTTATTATGTGTATGAGATGCAGTCGGGCATCCGGGACCGCTGTGAGCGGGACGGAATTCGCATGATCGCCCAGCCCTATGATCATGGCTCGGATCGACTGATCGACGATATCGAAAGCCTGATCGACACGACGGGCGTGGATGGCCTGATCCTGACGCCCCCTGCGACGGACTATCCCGACGTGCTGGCGCTGCTGCGCCGCCGGGCGATACCGTTCGTGCGGGTGTCGCCCGGTACGGATGTGGAGATTACCGCATCGGTCTTTATCGATAATCACCGGGCAGCCGAAGCGATGACGCGGCACCTGCTGGCGCTGGGGCATCGCCGCATCGGCTTTGTCGCGGGGCATCCCAGCTATGCGACCAGTGCGCAGCGGCTGGGTGGCTTCGAGGCGGCGCTGACGGAGGCAGGCGTGGAGTTGGACCCGCAATTGGTGCGCCATGGTGGCTATGATTTTGCGTCTGGCGCCGATGCGGCAGAGGCGCTTCTGGCGCTGGCGGTCCCTCCCACCGCGATTTTCGCTTCCAACGACGATATGGCGGCGGGCGTGTTGAGCGTCGCGCACAGGCGGCGGCTGGCGGTGCCAGAGGCGCTGTCCGTGGCCGGCTTCGGTGACGATGCCCTGGCCAGCTTCGTGTGGCCGCCGTTGACCACCATTCGGCAGGCGACGCGGATATTGGGGTTTGAAGCGGCCGATCTGCTGCTGAGAAAGGACCCCACGACCGAGCGCCGGGAAGTGCCGTTCGAGCTGATCCGCCGCGAATCTACCGGCGGTGTTCCAAGGCGGTGATGCGCGGGATCAGTAGCTGGAGCACCGCAAAGGCAGCGAGGTAGCTAAGCGCGCAAACGCCGAGCATGGGCGCATAGCCATGGCCGTTGGCGAGCGACCAGCCCGATAGCTGAATCATCCCGATAGACCCCAGATTGCCGCAAAAGGCGACGATGCCGATGGTCGAACCCACGGATCGGGCGGGCACGACATCGGTGGTCAGGCCAAAGAGGTTGGTCGAGAAGCCCTGATGCGCGAACAGGGCGAGACCCAGCAGCAGCGCGGCGCTCCACGGGCTTTGCGCCCACAGAACGAGCGGCACCGGTAGCACCAGTAGCGCGTAGAAGAGCAGCGACGCCTTGCGCGCCCGGTTGATGCTCC
Organism: Sphingobium sp.; assembly: GCA_040508315.1. Classification (GTDB taxonomy): domain Bacteria; phylum Pseudomonadota; class Alphaproteobacteria; order Sphingomonadales; family Sphingomonadaceae; genus Sphingobium. The sequence goes on along the minus strand of JBEVNC010000113.1, from coordinate 4,521 downwards.
ACCCGCTGGCCAGCAGCCGCGTCGGCAGCCAGCCGCCGGTCAGCGCGCCCAACGCGGCAAAGACGAAGACGATGGCCACGGGCAGCCCCACCGTTCCCTGCGGCAGTCCGAACAGGCGGTGAAACAGGTCGGGCAGCCACGACAGCATGAAGAACCACACCTGATCCGACAGGATTTTCGCGATCGCGATCGCCAGGGTGCGGCGGTCCCGGACGAGGTCGATCCAGCGGATGCGGGGCTGCTCCCGCGCCTGCGCGGCTTCGGCGGGCAGGCGAACCAGATACCATGCCGCGACCCAGATCAGGCCGAGGCCGCCCGCGATCAGAAAGGCGGCGCGCCAGCCGAGAGCGACCGCGATGAGCGGGATGGCGAGGGGCGTGAGGATCGCGCCGATATTGGGCGCGGCATTGCCGATACCCAGCGCGATGGAGCGCTCCTCCGGCCGGAAATAGGTGGCGGCCGCCTTGATTGCCGCCGGGGTGCCCACCGACTCCGCAAAGCCGAGCAGCATGCGCACGGTGATGAACCCCGCGACGCTGCCGACCAGCCCGTGCGCCATCCCGGCCAGGCTCCATGCAGCGACGCCCACGGCAAAACCGGTCCGCAATCCCACCCGGTCGATGAACCAGCCCGCGCCGAGAAAGCCAAAGGCCGCCGCGAACTGAAATGCCGACGCCATGTTGCCATAGTCCTGATCGGACCAGCTGAATTCCAGTTCCAGCGTCGGCTTGAGCAGGGCCAGCGTCTGGCGGTCGACATAGTTCAGCATCACCGCGCAAAAGACGAGCACGACGATCGTCCAGCGTCCGGCTTGCGCGCGGTGTGTCATTTAATGCGTCCTAAGTTGGCCCATGAAAGCCCGATATGCCTTTAGCACCATCCCGACGAAAGTCAGGACGGTGCTGAAAGACGGTATCGGTCAGATCAGAAATTAATCCGTGCGGTCACGCCCGCATAGCGATCCGCCTCACGCGGGATGATGTACCGATAGGCGCCGCCCGGACCGGCGCTGGTGATCGCGGCGGGGAAGCTGGTGTCGAGCAGGTTCTTGACCTGCGCGGTGATCTTGAACCGATCCGCCGCGTCGATGATGGAGGCGGAGAGGTTGATGAGCGTATAGGCAGGATTTTCCGTCAGCGCGCGAATGGTGGCATTGGCGTCGAACTGGCCCGCTTGCTTCGACTGGGTGCTGATCTGCGTACCCAGGCCGAAGTCGATGCTGCCTCCGGTGCGGATGCGATAGTCGGCCGCGAAGGACCCCTTCCACTTGATAGCCGCGCCCAGGGGCGTGCCGCTGGGCACTACGCCCGTCACCACGCCGTTGGTCGGGATCTTGAACTGATCCACATGCGCGTCGGTATAGGCAAGGCCGCCGGTGATGTTGAGATCGCGGATCGGGCGCGCGAGGAAATCGACCTGCACGCCGCGGGTCGAGACTTCGCCGGCATTGGTGAAGCGGGTGACGAGAACGCCCGCCACCGTGTCCGGGTTGTTCGCCTGATAATTATGATATTTCGCATACCATCCGGCGATGTTGAAGACGAGCTTGCCGCCGAAGAGGACATTCTTCAGGCCCACCTCATAACTGTCCGCCGTCTCCGGCTCGACGATGTTGGTGCCGGTCGCGGTCAGGTTGAAGAAGACGTTATAGGCCGGTCCCTTATAGCCGCGCGCATAGGTGGCATAGAGGGTCGAGTTGCGCGTCAGGTCGAACTGCGCGCCGCCCTTGGCGGACAGGTCCTCATGCTGCGTATGGTCGGCAAACGGTCCGAAGCTGGGGTTGATGCCCGGACCGGCCAGCGTCGTCACGCGCTGGTGGAACACGCTGAGATAGTCGATGGTGTAGCGCAGGCCACCGATCAGGCGAAAGCGATCCGACAGGTTCAGAGTGCCCTGGCCGAACATCGCGAAATTGGTGAAGGTCGACCCGAAATCGGCGGTGCCGCTGGGGTAGCTGACCACGGCACCGGGCGTGGTGCAGGGCACCAACGGGGCCACGACGGACGATGTGCAGGTGATGTCGTTGCGGGTGAACACACGCTCCGACTTGGCGCGCGAGTAGAAGGCGCCCACGACATAGTCGATCAACTGATTGCCCGGTGAGGTCAGGCGCAGTTCCTGCGTGAAGGTGTTGCCGGTCTGCGGGCCGCTGTCGTGCAATTGACCCAGACCCACATAGGCCGCGGGCAGCCAGTCGCCGTCGCGAATTTCCTCATTGTCCCAGTTGCGATAGGCGGTGATCGACGTCAGCGTCTGCGTGCCGATCTTCCAGTCCGCCTGGAGCGAGACGCCCCAGCTCTTCTCGTTGGTCGAGGTGATGAGGTCCTGATTGACGGTGCGCGACTCCAGCCCGTTGATGTCGGGCAGCAGCGCGGCGGAATTTCCGCTGGTCGGCTGCGACCCGATTACCTCGGCGCAGCAATCGTCTTGGCTCTTACGATAGTCGGCGATCAGGGTGAGGTTCAGGTTGGGCGTCGGGTCGGCCACGATGATACCGCGCACACCCCAATGCTCATAGCCGTTCACCCGCTCGCCGCCATGGGCGATGTTGCGGATATTGCCGTCATAATTGCCGTAGAAGGCGGTGACGCGGCTCTTGATATCGGGCGCGAGGGGCACGTCCACCGCGCCGCGCAGCCGATATTCATTGCCGCCGGTGAAATAACTCGCCTCCACATTGCCACCAAAGCTGTCGCCGGGGCGCCGGGTCGTGATGTTGATGACGCCCGCCGAGGCGTTCTTGCCGAACAATGTGCCCTGCGGTCCGGGCAGCACTTCGATCTGGTCGATGTCGATCAGGTCGCTGAACGCCTCGCCCGAGCGGCTGTAGACGACGCCGTCGACCACGGTGGAGATCGACGGCTCACCCGCGATGGAGAAGGTGGAGGTCCCGACGCCGCGCAGGAACAGCGACTGGTTGAGCGTCGTGCCTGATTTGCGGAAGTTCATCGTGGGGACGAGATATTGCGCATTCTCCAGATTGACGCCGCCCTGCGCCGCCAGCGTGTCGCCCGGCAGGACGGTGACCGCGAGGGGCACATCCTGAAGGCGCTCGGTCCGCTTTTGCGCGGTGACAACAATATCACCGGGGCGTGCGTCGCTGTCCGTCACTGCCGTTTCCCCACTCACCGTCTGGGCAAGCGCAGGCGCACTGGCCATCGTTGCCAGCGCCACACCGGCCAGCAAAATCCTGGATTTCACCGAAATTCCCCTTTGTCTTCTCAATTGCTTTAGTAGACTATAGGGAATATGTCCTGCGTTGTCATACAAGAAAATCTCATCGGCCGGTAAAGCGATGCTTTCGTCAAAAACCCAGTTCGGACATCTCCACGGCTCGATGCTCCCGAGCGCTGATTTCCGCCGCCGTGCCGATGGCCACCGCCATCAGCCCGTCACGCGCCGTCACCTGCACCGGGGCGTCACCCCGCACGGCGGCTATGAAGTGCTGATGCTGGTAGAAGGTGGAGCCATGATGGCTGCCCGCCTTCAGCGCGGCCTCGTCCACCGCGACCACCTGCCGCTCGACCTGCTTGGGATTGAGGAAACCGGTGCGCGGGCTGAATACCAGAGCGCCTTCCGGGATCAGCACGTCGAGCCGCGCCTTGTCGCCGACCGCCGTCACCTCCTCCTGATTCTCCGCGCCGTCCGCGAACATGGAAAGGTCCAGCATCGCGCGCACGCCATTGGCGAAGTCGACGGTCGTGTAGCTGTTGTCGATGATGTCCGGCGTTTCGCCCACATAGCGTTCGTCCAGATGGTTCACGTCCATGGCGCCCGAGCAATAGACGCGCACCGCCTCCGAACGCACGATCAAGCGCATCAGGTCGAAAAAGTGGCAGCATTTCTCGACCATGGTGCCGCCGGTGTTGCGGCTGAAGCGATTCCAGTCGCCGACCTTTGGCAGGAAGGGAAAGCGATGTTCGCGGATGGAGAGCATGCGAAGCTGGCCGACGCGTCCGCCATGCACCTGGGCGATGAACTCGGCGGCGGGCGGCATGTAGCGATATTCCATCGCGGTCCAGAAGGGACGGGAAGAACGTTCGGCCTGTTCCACGACCCAGCGCGCATCGTCCAGCGTGGTGGCCAGCGGCTTTTCGCACAATATGGCAAGCCCCGCGTCGAACAGCGGTTCCAGGACGGTGCGATGCGTGTAATTGGGGCTGGCGACGATCACCGCATCGACCAGTCCGCTGCGCGCCAGCGCCGCACTGTCCGCAAAGCTCTCGACCGCCGCGGCCCTGTCGCCCAACGCGTTCCGCGCCCAACCGAGCGAGGCTTCGACCGGATCGGCAATGGCGGTAACGACCGCTCCCGGCGTGATTGCGAGGTTGCTGAGATGCTCGGCACCCATCATGCCGGTTCCGACCAGACCGTAACGTACTTGCTCTGCCACTATTCTTGATCCTAAGGGATGACAACGATGTCACAGCTTAATCATACCACCGAATCCGTCCCCCTCGGCAAGTCGGGAATTTCCGTCGGCCCCATCGCATGGGGGATGTGGCGTTTCGGCCAGTCCAG
>JBEVNC010000082.1:0-16071 GCA_040508315.1 Sphingobium sp. | reverse complement strand
AAAGGCGGCGACAGCCAGGATTGCTTGGGCGGCGGCGTGCGCCGCATGTCGACCAGGCGCACCTCCGGCAATTGTGCGATGCCGTGGCGGTCGGGCAGATGCAGGAAGCGGTAGCGCTCCGTCTCCACGTTCTGCATCGTCTCCAAGGACGGCGTGGCGGAGGCGAGCACGACGGGAATCTGCGCCAGATGCCCGCGGACCACCGACATGTCGCGCGCCTGATAGACGACGCCATCTTCCTGCTTGAAGGCCTGCTCGTGCTCCTCGTCGACGATGATGAGGCCGAGATTCTTGAAGGGGAGGAACAGCGCCGAGCGCGCGCCCACCACCACCTTGGCCGATCCGTCCGCGATGGCGCGCCACGCCCGGCGGCGCTCGCTCTGGCGAAGGCCGCTGTGCCATGCCACCGGCTCGCAGCCGAAACGCCTGGCAAAGCGGTTCAGGAACGGCTCGGTCAGCGCGATTTCGGGCAGGAGGACGAGGGATTGGCGGTCCATGGCGAGCGCCTGGGCTATCGCCTCGAAATAGACTTCCGTCTTGCCCGATCCCGTCACCCCGTCGAGCAGCAGCGGCTGGAAGGCGGCGGCATGGACCAGTTCGACCAGCCGGGCAGCGGCGGCCTCCTGTTCCTTCGCCATGGCGACGGGGGAGAAGGCAGCGTCGGGCACGGGAAAGGGCGTGTCCATCCGGACCTCCACCGCCTCCATCGCCCCATCCTTGACCAGGCCGCGGATCACCGCATCCGACACGCCGCCGATCATCGCCAGTTCGCGCACCAAACCCTGCCGGTCGCCGATCCGCTCCAGCGCCTGCGTTCGCTGGGTGGTGGCGCGGGTGGGCTCGCGGCCGGTCGCCCGATATTCGATGACGGCGCGCGCACCCTCCAGAGCGGAGATGGAAGACAGCGCCATGCGCAGCACCGCGGCGGGCGGGGCCAGATAATAATCCGCCGTCCATTCGATCAGGCGGCGCAGCGGCTCGGGCAGGGGCGCGGCATCGACCACGGCGACAAGCGGGCGCAGGCGATTGTCGCCGACCGCCTCCGTGCCGGGGAAGGCGTCATCCTCCCACACTACGCCCACGATCTGGCGCGGACCCAGGGGTGCGACGACGATACTGCCCGGCCCGGCCTCCATGCCATGGGGCAGGCGGTAGTCGAGCGGGCCGAGCGCGGCGTTGAGGGTGAGCACGCGGACGCGGGTCATGGCCCCTCGCTAGGCGATATGGCGGGGAAAGGAAACTCGGGCCGCAACTGACTTGGCGCGCACGGAGCGCTATAGATCGCGCGAATCATATGAGAGGGTGCGCCCATGAAGTTTTTCGTCGATACCGCGGACATTGCGGAAATTCGTGATCTTGCGGCAACCGGCCTGCTCGATGGCGTCACCACCAACCCCACGCTGATCGCCAAGTCGGGTCGCCGTTTCCTGGAAGTGATCGAGGAAATCTGCGGCGCCGTCGATGGCCCGGTCTCCGCCGAAGTCGTCGCGCTCGACCATGAGACGATGATGAAGGAGGCGGCGGTCCTGCGCAAGATCGCCTCCAACGTCACGATCAAGGTGCCGCTGACCATCGACGGGCTCAAGACGTGCAAGGCGCTGACGTCGGATGGCTGCATGGTCAATGTGACCCTGTGCTTCTCCGCCAATCAGGCGCTGCTGGCGGCCAAGGCGGGCGCGAGCTTCATCTCGCCCTTCGTCGGGCGGCATGACGATAATGGCTTCGACGGCATGAAGCTGATCGACGACATTCGCCTGATCTACGACAATTACGGGTTCGAGACGGAGATCCTCGCCGCGTCGCTGCGCCATCCGATCCATGTGCTGGAATGCGCGAAGATCGGCGCGGATGTGATCACCGCGCCGCCTGCGGTCATCAAGTCGCTGTTCAACCATGTGCTGACGGAAAAGGGCCTGGCCGCATTCGTGGACGACTGGGCGAAGACTGGTCAGTCGATCTTGTGATTTTCTAAAGCCCTCTCCGCCCCCTCATTGTCATTCCCGCGAAGGTGGGAATCCAGAGTTACGGAACACTGCGCTTTCGGCTCTGGATTCCCGCCTTCGCAGGAATGACTTAGGAGTTAGTGCCCCCCACCAGGGAGCGGCTGTCAGCGAAAATTACTTCGGGAACTCCACCGGAGCCGGATCGACCACCTTCAGCGTCCCGGCCTCGACCTCGGACACCTCCAGCGCACGTTCGACGATGCCGTTCCCGCTGAAGCGGAACACGCCGTCCAAACCGCCGAAGCCTTCCTTGTCGGTCAGGCGCGCGGCCGGGAAGGCGTCGCCCACCTTCCACGTGTCGGCAATCCGCACCGTCAGCAGCACCGCATCATAACCCAGCGAGGCAAGGCGATAGGGCGCAGCCTTGTAGCGGGTGCGATATTTGGTCGAGAAGGTGCGATACAGGTCGTCGCTGACGCTGGCATACCATGCACCGCGCAAGGGGACGCTGGTCCGCACGGTTTCATCCGTGTTCCACAATTCGGTGCCGAGCAGCCGCGCCTTTGCGCCGCTCCCTGTCCGCACCAGCGGCGCGATCTGAACGGCAACGCGCGCCACGTCGGCGATCAGCAGCGCGTCATAGCTCGACGATTCGCCCAGCTTCTTCACCGCCGCCGCCATGGAGGCAGGCGTACGGTCGAAACTTTCCAGCGCGACGACATTGCCGCCCTTCGCGCGCACGGCGGCCAGGACCGCATTGCCGGCCCGCTCGCCGTACAGTCCCTTGGGGACCAGTGCTGCAAAATTGGTGACGCCCCGGCCCGTCGCATAGCCGACCACGCGCTCGATGGACTGGGCAGGCACATAGCCCATCAAATAGACGCCCTGCCCCGCGACGCTGACGTCGTTGGAGAAGCTGAGCATCGGCACCTTGGCCGCGCGGGCGAGCGGCGCGGCGACGCGCACCTCGTCGGCGGTCAGCGGTCCCAGGATCAGGCGATTACCTTCCGCCAGCGCCTTCTTCACCGCAGGCGCAACCCCAGCGCCGGTGTCGTAGGTGGTGATGCGGACCTTCTCGGTCCTGGTATCGAACTGCGCCATGATCGTGGCGTTGGAGATGGACCGGCCTACGCCCGCATTCGCCCCCGTCATCGGCACGAGCAGCGCGACGCGGTGCCGCTGCGCGTCGGACGGCAGCGGCGTCAGCACGTCCGGGGTCGGCGCGGCGGCGGCTGGCGGCGGCGGCGTGCGGTCGGGTTTGGGCACCACCTGACAGCCAGCGAGCGCGGCCATGCTCACCATCGCGGCGAGCCGTCCCGCATTGCGCTTCCAAAAGCCTGCTTGCGGCCTGCTACCCGTGTCTGTCATTGCGTCGTCCCATGTCCAATCTGGCATCCTCTCGGCTTGCGCCCGGCCTATACATCGTTGCCGGACCCATCGGCAACTTGTCCGATCTCACCCCGCGCGCGGCGGAAATCCTGCGGCTGGCCGATATCGTTGCGGTCGAGGACAGCCGCGTCTCCGCAAAGCTTCTGCGCCACGCCGGTTCCGACCGCCCGATGATTCCGTATCACGACCATAGCGACGAGCGCGTCCGGGCCCGCCTGATCGACCGCATGGGGATGGAGGCGGTGGCGCTTCTCTCCGACGCGGGAACCCCGCTGATCTCCGATCCCGGCTACAAGCTGGTGCGCGAAGCGCGGGCGGCGGGGCATATGGTGACGACCGCGCCGGGACCGTGCGCGCTGATCGCGGCGCTCAGCATCTGCGGCCTGCCGACCGACCGTTTCCTGTTCATGGGCTTCTTGCCGTCCAAGGAAAAGGCGCGCGGCGACGCGCTGGCGGAGGTCGCGGCATTACGCGCCACGCTCGTCACCTATGAGAGCGGGCCGCGCCTGGGCAAGACGCTTGCCGCCATGGCAGACGTGCTGGGCGAACGCGAGGCAGCGGTCGCGCGCGAAATCAGCAAGACGTTCGAGGAGATCGTCACCGGCACGCTGGCCGAGTTGGCGGAGCGCTATGCCGATGCGGGGCCGCGCGGCGAAATCGTGGTGATCGTCGGCCCGCCATCGGATGCCCCCGTAGTGGTCGAGGAGGACGCAATCGACGCTGCCCTTGCCGAGGCGCTGGGCCGTCTTTCCGTGTCCAAGGCGGCGGGAGAGGTCGCGAAACGCTTTGGGCTGGAGCGGCGCGAACTGTACGACCGCGCCACGGCCCTTCGCGAAGGACCCGCAGAGGAATGAGCCGCCGCGTCCTCGCCGAAAAGCGCGGGCGGCAGGCGGAGCGGCTGTGCGGCTGGTGGCTGCGGCTCAAGGGCTGGTCGATCCTCGACCGGCGCGTGCGCACGCCGGCAGGAGAAATCGACATCATCGCCCGGCGCGGTGCGATCGTCGCCTTCATCGAAGTGAAGGCGCGAGCCAGTGCGCAAGCGCTCGACCTCGCCATAGACGAGCGGCGGCTGGCGCGCGTCGCAGCGGCGGCAGAGAGCGTCGCCCATATCTACCTCGCACCCGGCGACGACATGCGGATCGACGTGATGCTGCTTGCGCCCGGCCGCCCGCCGCGCCATCTGGCGAACGTCTGGCACGGGGGGTGACTCCCGCAATCCGTCATTCCCGCAAAGGCGGGACTGACGGAGGATATATGGAAGGGATTGAAAGCCGATGAGCCTTAAAGTCGCGATGCAGATGGACCCGATGGAGGGTCTCAATATCGCCGGGGATTCGACCTTCCACATCATGCTCGCGGGCCAGAAGCGCGGCCATGCGCTCTACCATTATCGCCCCGACGACATGAGCTGGGTCGGTGGCCGCCTGATCGCGCAGGCGCGCGAAGTGACCGTGGAACGCGTCGCGGGCGATCATTTCAGCTTTGGCGAGACGGTTCGCCTCGACCTTGGCAGCGATGTCGATGTGGTGTGGATGCGGCAGGACCCTCCATTCGATCTCAGCTATATCACCGCCACGCATCTGCTCGAGCGCATCGAGGGTGAGACGCTGGTCGTCAACAACGCCGCCGCCGTCCGCAATGCGCCCGAAAAGCTGTTCGTGCTCGACTATGCGCGCTTCATGCCGCCCACGATGATCACCCGCAGCCTGGCCGAAACCCGCGCATTCCTGGCCGAGCATGGCGAAATCGTGGTGAAGCCCCTCTACGGCAATGGCGGCGTCGCGGTGTTCCACGTCGGCGCCGACGGCAAGAATCTGGCGAGCCTTGTCGAACTCTTTCGCGAACGGTGGGTTGAGCCGTTCATGGTGCAGGCCTTCATCCGCGACGTGGCATCGGGCGACAAACGCATCGTGCTGGTCGATGGCGAGGTGATGGGCGCGGTCAACCGCGTGCCGGGCAAGGGCGAGATCCGCTCTAACCTCGCGGTGGGCGGGACTGCCGCGAAGACCGAACTGACGCCGGAGGAGCGCGAAATCTGCGCCGCGATGGGACCGGAACTCAAGGCGCGCGGCCTGCTGTTCGTCGGCATCGACGTGATCGGCGGCAAGTGGCTGACGGAAATCAACGTGACATCCCCCACGGGCATCGTCGCCATCGAGAATTTCGACGGCATCGACACTGGCGGCGTCATCTGGGACGCGGTCGAGGCACGACTCGCGGCGCGCGCCTCCGCATGAGGCATGGCGGCCCATCGTGACCGATTGGGTCGTCAATCTCATCGACGCGGGCGGCTATTGGGGAATTGCGTTCCTGATGGTGCTTGAAAACGTATTCCCGCCCATCCCCTCCGAACTCATCATGGGGATTGGCGGCATCCGCGTCGGGCAGGGGCGCATGGACATGGTGCCGCTGCTCGCCATGGGCACCATCGGCACGACCGTCGGCAATTATTTCTGGTATCTGATCGGCCGCGCGCTTGGCATGAAGAGGCTGAGGCCCGTCATCGAGCGCTTCGGCCGGGTGCTGACGCTGGACTGGGCCGATGTCGAGCGCATCAACCGGATGTTTCGCAAACACGGTCCGGGCATCGTGTTCATCTTCCGCTTCATGCCCGCCTTTCGCACCATGGTCTCGCTGCCCGCCGGGCTGTTCCGTATGGGCCATGTCCGCTTTCTTATCTGGACGGCGGCGGGCGCCCTGATCTGGAACGTCGTCCTGGCGGGCAGCGGCTGGTGGCTGGGCAGCCGCATTGGCGAGATCGACAAATATCTCGGCCCGATCACGACCGCGACGGTGGTGCTGGCGGTTGGCGCTTACGCCTGGCGATTTTTCACCTGGAAGCCGAGGGCGACCGAATAGACACAGTGGTCCGCTATGGGTGTTTCTCATATGTTTCACCGTTGAAAGGCTCTTTCGCCGTCGTTATCCGGAACGACAAGCGCTCCGGGAGGCTTAACGAGATGGACGCTTCCCCGGCATTGCGGCATGCCGCAATTCGTGGGGGCTTAAGAAGAACCGGGCGCACGGGAAAAAGGCAGACTATTCTTGGCACGATCGCTGATTGAACACCCAACCGCGCGCAATGCGGCGATATTGGCGCGTGGCCGCGAGGTGGTCCGGAACGAGGCCGATGCGCTGGCCGTCCTTGTGGATGCGCTCGACGACCGGTTCGTGCTCGCGTGTCACATGATCGCCGAGGCAAAGCGGCGGCTGGTGGTGACGGGCATGGGCAAGTCGGGCCATATCGCGCGCAAGGTCGCCGCGACCTTCGCCGCGACCGGCACGCCCGCCTTCTACATGCACCCAGCCGAAGCCGCGCATGGCGACCTGGGCATGTTGACGAGCGGCGACGTGCTGCTCGTCCTGTCCAACTCCGGTAACACCGCGGAACTGCGTCCGGTGCTCGACCATGCGCGCCGCGTCGGGGTTCGCATCGTCGGCGTCGCCTCACGGCCCGGATCGCTGGTGATCGAACGCGCCGACATCGCCCTGTGCCTGCCGCCCATGCGGGAAGCCTGCTCCGCCAATATCGCGCCGACCACGTCCACGACGCTGCAACTGGCGCTGGGCGACGCGCTCGCGCTGACGGTGATGGATATGCGCGGCATTTCGGTCGACGACCTGCGTTCATTCCATCCCGGCGGCGCCATCGGCCTGCGCCTGACGCCCGTCTCCGACATCATGCACGGCGCAAGGCAGCTGCCCGTCGTGGCCGAACATAGCGGCATGGCGGATGTCATCTCGACCATGACGCGGGGCGGTTTCGGTATTGCCGGGGTGATCGATGGCCGGGGCGACCTGATCGGGGTCATCACCGACGGTGACCTGCGGCGGCATTTCGCCGAACTGGACAGCGCGGACGCCGCCGCCATCATGACGCGTGGCCCCCGCACCATCACGGCCTGCATGACCGCGGAGGAGGCGCTGCGCTTCCTCAACGACGAGCAGATCACGGCAGCCTTCGTCGTGGAGCGGCGCGAGAGCGGCTATCCGCTGCGGCCGGTCGGCATCGTGCACGTCCACGACTTCCTGCGCGTCGGCCTCGGCTGACGTTGGCCTTGCCCCCACCCTTCGCCATCATCATCCCGGCGCGCCATGCCTCGACGCGCTTTCCCGGCAAGCCCCTCGCCATGCTGCGGGGGGCCACCGGTACGCCCAAGACGCTGATCCAGCGCAGTTGGGAATGCGCGACGGGCATCGAGGGTGCGGTTGGCGTCTGGGTCGCCACCGATGACGCGCGTATCGCAGCAACCGTGCGGGATTTCGGCGGCGAGGTCGTGATGACGTCCCCCGATTGCCGCAACGGCACCGAACGCTGCGCGGAGGCAGCCGCCAAGCTGCGCGACATTGCCGACATCGTCGTGAACCTTCAGGGCGATGCGCCCGTCACCCCCGCCTTCGTCGTACCCGTATTGGTGGAGGCGCTCGCCGCCGATCCCGCCGCCGCGATGGCGACCCCGGCGATCCGCTGTTCCGCCACGACCTACGACTATCTGATCGCCGACCAGGCCGAAGGACGCGTGGGCGGGACGACGGTGGTGTTCGGACAGACCGGACGCGCCCTCTATTTCTCAAAGCGGGTCCTGCCGCATATCGCGCCGGGCACTCCCAATGCGCATGAGGCGGTGCACCTTCATCTGGGCGTCTACGCCTATCGCCGCGCGGCACTGGCCGACTATGTCGCGACGCCGCCCTGCGCGCTGGAGGAACTGGAGGGGCTGGAGCAACTACGCTTCCTGGACGCTGGACTGCCGGTGCGCGCTGTGCCGTTCGATCCGCCCGGCTGGGACTGTATAGAGCTCAACAATCCCGAGGATGTCCCCGCGCTCGAACAGGTTTTCGCCGCCCGCGGCATCGTGTAGGGCCGCGCCATGAGCGCCCCCATCGTCACGCTGACCGACAGCATCGCCTTCGCCAACGACCGCCCCTTCGTGCTGATCGGCGGCATGAACGTGATAGAGGGGCGCGAAATCGTGATGGAGGCCGCCGCGCATTTCGTCGCGGTCACGCGCGCGCTCGGCATCCCCTATGTGTTCAAGGCGTCGTTCGACAAGGCGAACCGGTCCTCCATCCACAGTTTTCGCGGGCCGGGCCTCGCTGAGGGTCTGGACATATTGGCCGAGGTCAAGGACCGCTTTGGCGTGCCGGTGCTGACCGACGTGCACGAGCCGGATCAGGCGGCCCCCGTCGCCGAGGTCGCCGATATCATCCAGCTGCCCGCCTTTCTGGCGCGCCAGACCGACCTCGTCATGGCGATGGCGCGCACGGGCGCCGTCATCAACGTCAAGAAACCGCAATTTCTCGCGCCCGAGGAAATGCGGCACATCATCGCCAAGCTGGCGGAATGCGGCAACGACCGGGTCCTGCTGTGCGAACGGGGCAGCAGTTTCGGCTATAATAATCTGGTCGTCGACATGCTGGGCATGGACGTGATGAAGCCGATGGCGCCCGTCATCTTCGACGTGACGCACGCGCTGCAAAAGCCCGGCGGCCGCGCCGACAGCGCCGATGGGCGCGGCGCTCAGGCGGCGGCGCTCGGGCGGTGCGGCATGGCGCTCGGGATAGCGGGACTGTTTCTGGAAGCCCACCCTGACCCGGCCAAGGCGCTGTGCGACGGCCCCAGCGCGCTCCGACTGGACGGACTGCAAGATTTCCTGCGGCAGATGAAAACGGTGGACGAGGCCGTGAAGCCGCGCCGCTGACCGGCCGGGCCGAAGGCTTGTGCAAAGTCGGCATCTAGCCTAGATATATCGGCATGGCGCGTGCAGCCCATCATCACCACCATCATGTGGAACCGGACGGCGATCAACTCGCCGACGCCGCCCGCACCGCGCTTGAGGCTCGGGGCGAGCAATGGACGGATATGCGCGCGGCGATTTACGGCGTGCTGTCGTCCGGTCAGGACAAGCCAAGCTCCGCCTACGACATCGCGGACCGGGTGTCGCAGCTGCGTGGCAAGCGGGTCGCCCCCAACAGCGTCTACCGCATCCTCGACCTGTTCGTGACGAGCAATCTGGCGCTACGTATCGAAAGCGCCAACGCCTTCGTCGTGAACGCCCATCCCGGCTGCCGCCATGATTGCATCTTTCTGGTATGCAGGGAATGCGGCGAGGCGACCCATGTCGATGACGACGCGGTCACAACGAATGTGCGCGCCGTGGCGGATGCGAACGGGTTCGTAACCGAGCGACCAGTGATCGAAATATTGGGGCGGTGTGGGAAGTGCGCGGGGTGAAAGCTGACTCAGTCCGCGACTGACATCCAGCCAGGAATATCGCGCTGTACGTGCAGAACCCGCCAGACATCGACATGATCGGGCTGTTCTATATAGAATATCAAATAGGGAAAGCGTTTGAGCTTTCGACTGCGCAAACCCGATACATCAGCTCATATGCCCACCGCGGAGAGCTACCCTGCGGCAGCTTCGCGATGGCATCATATGCGTCGCTCAAGGCATCGATGAAGCGAAGTATCACGTCATTCCCGGCTTCGCGCGCATAATGTTCGACGGCATCTTCCACGTCTTGGCGCGCCGTGGCACGCGGTATGACGGGCTTTGCCATTACTCAGGGACGGGTGCTCTCGCACGGTGCCGAAGCGCCGCAAAATAGGCCTCATCGACGGCTTGGGTGGGCCTGCTTCCAGCGCCTTCGACCAAGAGGGCGCGCAAATTGTGCCGATCCCGATCCTGGCGGATCAGTTCGCGAACATATTCGCCGATCGTGCCATAGCCGCGTCCTGCAACCTGTTCGTCCACAAATGCTTCGAGCGTATCTGGCAAGAAGATGTTCATCGTGCCCATCGCGACGAAGCTACGCATCATGACGAAATTTGACAATGGATCGAGCTGGGAAATATTTACGCGCGACTGGACCGGTTCGAGATACGCGGCCGACCGCACCCCTCACCGGTCGAACGAACCCGCCCTCCATCCACTCCGGTGGCAATCCGGTGGCGGCCTTCCCACATTCTCTTGAGGAGGGAGGCAGTTCGCACTAAGCGCAGTCGCTCCGCCATGCCGCCTGGGCTTAACCTGTTCGACATGGGCGCCAACCGCTAGTAGGCTCGACGCGATGACAGAGACGACTGCTTCCCTGCTCGATCAGGTCAACCTGCCCAGCGATCTGCGGCGCCTCGCTCCAGAACAGTTGCGCCAACTCGCCGACGAATTGCGGGCGGAGACGATTTCCGCCGTGGGCGTGACCGGCGGCCATTTGGGTTCGGGCCTTGGCGTCGTCGAACTGACGGTCGCGATCCATTATGTGTTCAACACGCCCGACGACAAGCTGATCTGGGACGTCGGCCATCAATGCTATCCGCACAAGATACTGACCGGCCGCCGCGACCGCATCCGTACGCTGCGGCAGGGTGGCGGCCTCTCGGGCTTCACCAAGCGGTCCGAGAGCGAATATGATCCGTTCGGCGCGGCGCACAGTTCCACCAGCATCTCGGCCGCTCTGGGCTTCGCGGTCGCCAACAAGCTGGCGAACCAGCCGGGTAAGGGCATTGCGGTCATCGGCGACGGCGCCATGTCGGCGGGCATGGCCTATGAGGCGATGAACAATGCGGAGGCGGCGGGCAATCGCCTCGTGGTCATCCTGAACGACAATGACATGTCCATCGCGCCGCCGGTGGGGGGGCTTTCGGCCTATCTGTCGCGCATCGTGTCGAGCCGCGAGTTTCTGGGCCTGCGCGATCTCGCCAAGAAACTGGCACGCCGCCTTCCCCGTCCGCTCCATAATGCCGCCCGCAAGACCGACGAGTTCGCACGCGGCATGGCCATGGGCGGGACGCTGTTCGAGGAACTGGGCTTCTATTATGTCGGCCCCATCGACGGCCATAATCTCGACCAGCTCATCCCCGTGCTGGAGAATGTGCGCGACAATGCGGAAGGCCCTGTGCTGATCCACGTCGTCACCCAAAAGGGCAAGGGCTATGCCCCCGCTGAGGCCAGCGCGGACAAACTGCACGCGACGCAGAAATTCGACGTCATCACCGGCGTTCAGGCCAAGGCCCCGCCGGGACCGCCGACCTACACCAATGTCTTCGCCAAGGCGCTGCACGACGAGGCCGCGCGTGACGCGCGGATCTGCGCGATCACCGCCGCCATGCCGTCGGGCACCGGCCTCGACAAATTCGCCATCGACTATCCCGACCGCTGCTTCGACGTCGGCATTGCGGAGCAGCATGCCGTGACTTTTGCGGCGGGCCTGGCGGCGCAGGGCATGCGGCCTTTCTGCGCGATCTACTCTACCTTCCTTCAGCGCGCTTACGATCAGGTCGTACATGACGTGGCGATCCAAAATCTGCCCGTCCGATTCGCCATCGACCGCGCGGGCTTGGTCGGGGCGGACGGCAGCACCCATGCGGGCAGCTTCGACATCACCTATCTCGCCACCCTCCCCAATATGGTGGTGATGGCGGCCGCGGACGAGGTCGAACTGGTCCACATGACCCATACCGCCGCCGTCCACGACAGCGGCCCCATCGCGCTGCGCTACCCGCGCGGCAATGGCGAGGGCCTGCCCCTGCCCGCCACGCCGGAGCGGCTGGAGATCGGCAAGGGCCGCATCGTGCGCGACGGCAAGAAAGTGTGCATCCTCTCGCTCGGTACGCGTCTGGCGGAGGCGTTGAAGGCGGCGGACGTGCTGGACGCCAAGG
Source organism: Sphingobium sp. (assembly GCA_040508315.1). Classification (GTDB taxonomy): domain Bacteria; phylum Pseudomonadota; class Alphaproteobacteria; order Sphingomonadales; family Sphingomonadaceae; genus Sphingobium. Next base: position 4,078 of record JBEVNC010000082.1, on the reverse strand, counting down.
GCCTGTCCACCAGCGTCGTCGACCTGCGCTTCGCAAAGCCCCTCGACGTCGCCCTCATCAAGCGGATGCTGACGGCGCATGAGGTGTGCGTGACCATCGAGGAAGGCTCCATCGGCGGCCTGGGCGCCCATGTGCTGACCATGGCGAGCGACGAGGGCCTGATCGACGGCGGCCTGAAACTGCGCACCATGCGCCTGCCCGACATATTCCAGGATCAGGACAAGCCCGAGAAGCAATATGCCGATGCGGGACTTGATGCGGCCGCGATTGTTGACACGGTTCTGAAGGCGCTGCGGCACAACAGCATCGGCGTAGCGGGCGCGCGGGCCTGAGCGTGACGGCCGCCGCCATCCGCACCGGCGAGATCCGAACCGGCATCGGCGGCTGGACGTTCGAGCCGTGGCGCGGCACTTTCTTCCCCGAAGGACTGCCCCACGTCAGGGAACTGGAATATGCCGCCAGTAAGCTCGGCACTATCGAGATCAACGGCACCTATTATCGCACGCAGACACCCGCCAGCTACGCCAAGTGGCGCAAGTCGGTGCCCGACGGTTTTGTGTTCTCGGTAAAAGCGATCCGCTACGCCACGATGAAAAAGAAACTGGCCGAGGCGGGTGAGTCAGTGGAAAAGTTCATCGGGTCGGGTCTGGCGGAACTGGGCGATGCGCTAGGCCCCATCGTCTGGCAGATGCTGCCTACACGCAAGTTCGACGCGGAGGATATGGATGCGTTCCTGTCGCTCCTGCCCGCGAAGATAGACGGCCTCAAACTGCGTCATGTGCTGGAGGTCCGGCATGAGACATTTGCCTGCGCCGAGTTCGTCACCCTCGCCCGCAAGCACAAGGTCGCCATCACCGTAGCGGATCATGCCGAGCATCCGTTGATCGCCGATCCCACTGCCGATTTCGTCTATGCGCGGCTCATGCGCGGGCAGGACGAGATACCGACCGCCTATGACGATGCCGGGCTGGACCACTGGGCGGGCGTATTGAAGGATTGGGCGGCGGGCCGCGATCCGGGCCTGCCGCTGCTGGCGGAGGCTGCACCGTCAAAGCCGCGCGACGTGTTCGCCTATATCATCCACGAAGGAAAGGTGCGGGCACCTGCGGGAGCCATGGCGCTGGCCGAACGCGTCTGAGTCTTTCCGCGCGCCGATAAGAAGACCGGGACAAGGTGCAGTCCTTATACCGCCCCGGACTTCTCGTCGACGCGCGGGCCTTGATTCTTACTGGCCACCGACGGCAGCGCGCGCGTCCTGACCGTCGCCCTCGGGCGCGGCGATGATTGTGCGGGTCACGGCGCCCTTGTTGACGACCTTGGTCTCCGGATCGCCGACATTGGAGCGAATGCCGATGGCCGCGAGGTCGCGTCCGGCAGCGTCAAGCGCCGAGGTTTCGGCCGGGCTGCGGGGCGCAGGGCCACCGAACAGCGCGTCGAGCGCCTGCCGCTGAAGGTCGCTATTCTGCGCGTCGGCCGAACCGGCCTCGGGCGGCAGCAGGGCGAAGTCGGGCGGGATGACCAGCGGCGCCTTGCGCGAAACGGCCATTTCATCGGGCGCGTCGCGGTTGAACAGGCCGCCACCGCCGCAACCCGACAGGGTCAGCGCCGCGAGGCCAAGTGCAGTCAGGAACAGGGCGTTACGCATGGATCAAGGAGTCTCCGTATTTGCGGCCTTGTCGCGCAGCAGGAGGGCGCGCGCAAGCAGGATCAGCACGCCGATGCTGATCGCGGCATCCGCCAGATTGAAAATGAGGAAGGGCCGCCAGTTGCCGAAATGCAGGTCGGCATAATCGACCACGAAGCCCAGCCGCGCCCGATCGACGATATTACCGACAGCACCGCCCAGCACGAGGCCGAGCGCCAGCACGTCGCCGCGCGCCTTTTCCCGCCACATCCATGCCGCGACGAAAGCGGAAATGGCAAAGGTCACGCCCACCAATATCCAGCGCATGCCGGGCGCACCGCCATTGAACAGGCCCATCGACACACCGTAATTCTGCGTGAAGGTCAGGTTGAAGAAGGGCGTGATGTGGATCGCGCCGACCGTCGGCAGGTCGAGGATGTGCACGACCCAATATTTCAGCAGCTGATCGACGATGGCGATGACCAGCGCGAGGAGGTAGCCATGGCGGCGGGTGGCGAGTGATGGGGTCATTGCGCCGCCCCTTCGCCAAGGTCGTCATGCTGAACTCGATTCAGCATCCATCCGGCCTCTCGCGGGGACAGTGCGTGTGGCACCATGGATCCTGAATCAAGTTCAGGATGACGGTAGTGGCTAAGGGTCACGCCAGCACCTCATCGCACCGCGCGCACAGATCGCCATCCTCCACCACTTCGGGCAGGTGGCGCCAGCAACGCCCGCATTTGTGATGGCTGGTCGGCTGGACGACGATGCCGTCGCCTTCCTCCGTCACGTCCGCGACGATGCACACTTCCGCGAAATCGACACGGGCCGGGACGAGGTACATGCTGACCTCCGCCTCCAGGCTAGAGCGCACGATCTTTTCCCGGCGCAGCGGCTCGATGGCCTCGTTCACCTGGATGCGCGCCTCGCGAATGCCCGCCCAGCGCTCACCGAGACCGGTGTCCAGCCAGTCCGCATCGACCTGCGGCCATTCCAGCAGATGCACGCTGCCCGCGTCCGGGAAGCGGCTGCCCCACACTTCTTCCGCCGTGAAGGGGATGATGGGCGCCGCATAGCGCACCAGCGCGTGGAACAGCGTGTCGAGCACCGTGCGATAGGCGCGGCGTTTCTCAGTCTGTGCGCCCGTCGCCAGGTTCACGTCGCAATAGAGGCAATCCTTGCGGATATCGAAGAAGAAGGCCGACAGGTCGATATTGGCGAAGTCGTTGAGCGCGCGGGTGTAACGGCCGAACTCCAGCCAGCTTTCACCGGCCCGGTCGTCCACCACCGCCTTCAGTTCCGCATCCAGTTCCGCAAGCCGGTGAAGCATATACCGCTCCAGCTCCGGCATCTCCGCCACCGGCACCTTTTCCGCATCCGAAAAATCGGCCAGCGCCCCGAGCAGATAGCGGAAGGTGTTGCGCAGCTTCCGATAGGCGTCGGAAGATCCCGCCAGCACTTCCTTGCCGATGCGCACATCGTCGAAATAATCGGTGCTGGCGACCCACATGCGCAGGATATCCGCGCCGCTCTCCCCCATGACCTTGAGCGGATCGACCACGTTGCCGAGGCTCTTGGACATTTTGCGCCCCTGCCCGTCCAGCGCGAAGCCGTGGGTCAAGACCGCGCCATAGGGCGCACGACCGCGCGTGCCGCAGCTTTCCAGGAGCGAGGACTGGAACCAACCGCGATGCTGGTCCGACCCCTCAATATAGAGGTCGGCGCGCACGCCCTCACCATAGCGGGCCTCCACGACGAAGCTGTGCGTCGAGCCGGAGTCGAACCACACATCGAGAATGTCGTTCACGACCTCATAGTCGGCGAGGGCGTGGTCGGGGCCGAGCAGCGCCTGATGATCCGCGCCGAACCACGCATCCGCGCCGCCCGCCTTGAACGCCGCGATGATGCGGGCATTGACGGCCGGGTCGTTCAGATAGTCGCCGGTCTGGCGGTGGACATAGAGCGCGATGGGCACGCCCCATGCGCGCTGGCGCGAGATGACCCAGTCGGGACGTCCCTCCACCATGGAGCGGATGCGGTTGATGGAGCGCTCGGGCACCCAGCGGGTCTGGGCGATGGCATCGAGCGCGATTTCGCGCAGGGTCGGGGCGTTGTGGCCCGAGTTCTCGACGGCCGCTTCTCGACTATGCTCGAAGCTGCTCGAACCGAACGGCTCTTTTTTTCCGTTCGTGTCGAGCGCAGGTTCGAGCCTGCCGAGAACCGAAGTCGAGACATCCATCGGAATGAACCATTGCGGCGTGCAGCGGTAGATGATCCGCGCCTTCGAGCGCCAGCTATGCGGATAGCTGTGCACGAACGGCCCGGCGGACAGCAGCGCGCCCGCCCGCGCCAGGTCCGTGCAGACGGGGCCTTCCGGTGCGTTCAGCTTGACGTTGATGACCGACAGCGGATGGCCGCCCAGCCACGCCCAGTCGGCGCGGTAACGGCCATCGT
>JBEVNC010000078.1:0-50147 GCA_040508315.1 Sphingobium sp. | reverse complement strand
AGATCGAAAAGTGCCCGATCTCGCAGTCGGCGGCGCTGATTGAGGTGAAAACGGATTTCCCAGATCTGCTTTGGTTTCAGAGCCCGCTTTGCACCTACGGTTCTTCCGGCATTCCAGACCGGGCGCTTGGTAGCGGTGAGTTCGGTTTCAGGCATCTCCATGGTTGTTCTCCTATGGCCATATTGGCCACCTGCAGAACGCTTGCGGGCAGTTCGCGGACGAATGGCTCTGGGGCTCGTGCCGACCAGGGGCGGTCCTTCATATCAGTGCGTGTGAACGTCTGGTATTAGCAGAAGCTGCCGCTGAAGTCTCGTGGAGGGGTCGGATCGCGAACGATCACCCATGCAGGCTTGGGCTTTTCCTGAAAGTGGGCGCGGTCAGTTCTCGGTATCCCCAAGGTAAAGTGATCATTCAAATTCCACGAGATCAGACCGCAGTCGACCGTCGCCTATCGCCCTTTCCTGCTCAAGGGCCGCAACTACTACGCCGCGTCGTTCAACTCGAAAGCTGTCGCCCCGGGTGCCGCTCTAGCGGCAGGCCACTTATGCAGAAACTACAAAGTCCTATACAGTGATTGCATTCAATCTAGCGCTGAATTGAATAATTCCGTTATGAAATTAGCAGTAGATGTCAGTTGGCTTCCACGTCAAACCACAACAATGTAGGCGTTTAATACCCTAAAGACTAAACATTTCTGCGAAACATTGATACTCGTTAAAATGTATTCTATTAGATCGTGCAGAGAATAATATTACGATATATTTTGATGAGCGCCAAGGACCGTGTAATCACGATTTGCACTAACAATGGCGTGACTCGTCACCGAACCACGATTCCATCTTTGGTCGAACGACGTGATGCCAGAATTTCTACACTTAAAAAATTTCTAATCCCTCTGGTGTTTTCATTAATAAGGGTTTAGTTTGAATCGATTGCGGTTGTCAGCCCATTTCCCGTAAGCACAATGGCGGACCGTGTAATTGTCAGTCTCCGGTAGTTTATATGTTTACTCATCTTGGGGTTGGGCGCGCATATGACGAATATACTCTTCATATATGGCCAGTATAATCATCATATCTGGCCGAGTACGGCCCAAATAATTCGTCGGATTCTGGGTCATGTCCCGGGAGCGAAATTGACAGGGTTATGTGCGCAGGTTCCTGCTCAAGATTTTGATGTCGACCTCAATGGTGTTGATGTTGTCGTTCTTTACTATAACAGCAATCCTGTAAGAATCGAGGAAGGTGCTGGCCCTCTGTGGCCTGAATTCACCCGAAAAGAATTTGAGGAATTTGTCTCCAAAGGCGGAGGGCTCGTTGTCATTCATGCCACAAACAACAGTTTTGCGCATTGGCCAGCCTACAATCAAATGACCGGCATCGGTGGTTGGGGTGGTCGATCACGAGATTGGGGGCCTTACATTTACTACAATGATCAGGGCGAGTTGGTCCGTGATCCTGCTTCTGATGACTGGCGGACAGGGTCAGATGGCCCGCCGCATGAGTTCCTCGTACAGACCCGAAACAATGCGCATCCAATCATGGCCGGTCTACCTGAGAAATGGCTGCATTGTCGCGATGAGATTTACGAACGACTGCGGGGGCCAGCAACGAATCTTGATGTATTAGCGACGGCATACTCAGATGGCCGCGACGACGCCACCCGCCGGCACGAGCCGGTGGCCATGGCAATTGGGTATGGTAAAGGTCGCGTGTTCCACACCCCAATGGGGCATTGGACTTACTCGATGCAGTGCGTCGGCTTTCAAACCTTGCTTCAACGGGGCACTGAATGGGCCGCCACGGGCGGAGTAACGCAAGCGGTGCCCGCCGATTTCCCGACCGAAACCAGCGTTTCCTACCGCAAGCTTGAATGGGACGGCGTGAGAATCGCCGAGTGGACACCTTATCTTTGAGCCAAGCAGGCAAGGAGGCGGTACGTGTTCGCGATCCAGTTCTTCACCGAAACCTTCCGCCCCGACCTCGACGTCGGCCTCCATCTGTCGGTCGACTGGGCGGTGCCGGTGCCCGGCTTTTATCAAGACGGCGCTTGGCATTTTCGACTGGATGAGCGTGACCTGCCGGGTACGGTCGAACTCAAGTTCGTCCTGCAGACCATCCACTGGCAGTCAGGCGAGAACCTGTCGGTTCAGCCGGCGCCGGGCGCGACCTTCGCCTTCAGCGATTTGACGTTCGACGGATTCCGGGATTTCGTGCCGACTGTCGCGCCCGTCGAGAACGGCCGCATTTCACGGATGTATTTCCCCCCTCGGATGTCGGAAACAGCTTCCGACATCATCGTTGTGGGATCGGGTGTGGGCGGGGGTATCATTGCGGAGCAGGCTGCGGACAGGGGCAAAAAGGTCCTCTTGCTCGAGGCCGGAAGCTACCTCTTTCCGACGCACGTCGGCAACATCGGACGACGCCAATGGATCAGCGGGCGACCGGAGAAGAACATCTGGAGTCTCTGGCACGACTTCAAGACTCAGGGCTTCGTCAATGCGCCGGGTTCCCACTTTGACGGCGGGTTCGGAATCAATCTCGGTGGCCGAAGCATATTCTGGGGCGCCTACATCCCGCGGATGATCGAGGCGGAATTTGCGGCTTGGCCGCGAAGTGTCGTCGAGTTCCTCTTAAGGCAAGGAGGCTATGACGTGGCAGAAAGACTGCTGCGCCGGCACAGGCTCGATAGCCCCTATCAGGAAAGGGTCCTGAACAGCATCGGCGAGGCATTACCGCAACTTGCCGCTGCCGTGCTGCCAACGGCGGTCGGCCAGAGCGATCCCGACCGACAGAGCGTTCCGTCGGGCGTCTTTTCCACGGCAGACCTTCTGTTCGAGGCAATGCTGACCTCGGGACCGACAGGGCGGGACAACCTGACGGTGCTTCTGAACTCGGAAGTCGTTTCAGTGCACAAGGTCGATGATGATTGGTCCGTCAGGGCGTTCGATAAGATCGCCCGGGTTGAGCGATTCTACCGGGCGCGGAAAGTCGTCCTAGCCGCGGGCTCGGTCGGCAGCCCAGTGATCGTCGAAAGAAGCAGGCTTGCCGATGGTAGCGGACTCTCGGGCCGCGGCTTGACGGACCATCCAATCTATTTCGCCCACTTCATTGTTCCTGAGGGCTCGCCGTATTACGACGCCGACCGTTCGGTGAAAATGACCCTGCACCACAGGAATGCGAGCGCGGTCGACCACCGCTGGATCGGTATTCTCGATTTCGGCTCCGACTGGGGCCTCAGTCGCTTCATTGACGCCGACACGCTGGCATCCCATCTGCGCGCGCGACCGGGCATGCTCGCCGAACTGGTATTCCAGTTTTCGTCCCCGCTCGTGGACGAGCACTGGGTCAAGGCCGGTGCGCAGATTGGCGATCCGGCCTTGCTTCATATCACGCCGGTGCCGATTGGGGCCGTAGAGCTGGCGGAGATCGAGCAGCTTCTGCATAGCGTCGTGGCTTTGGTTGGCGGTGTTGCGATCCCTGGCGTGCCGCTGACAATGCAGCGGGCTGCGATCGGCGGTGTAGCGCATGAGGCTGGCACCCTGCGCATGGGCGAGAAGGAGCGGTCCGTGGTAGATGATCAGCTAGAATTCCACGAGCATCCCGGCCTGTTTGCTTGCGACCTGTCGGTCTTCCCATCGTCGCCCGCCGCTAATCCCACGGTCACGCTGGCGGCATTGGCCCAGCGTCTCGCGGCATATCTCTAGGAAGTTCAAGATGCCGTTACCCTATTTGACCCCAGCCACCGCCCAAGTTGAATTCCAACGCACCAGCCTGACGCTTGATGTCATCGCCCGCCTAGCATGTAACACCTTGGACGAGGCTCTCGGCAATGGGGGAGGACCTTTTGACTTCGTTGTCGTCGGAAGCGGGATGTATGGTGCCTACACCGCCGCCAAGCTGGTGCAGCTCGGTCAGCGAGGTAGGGTGCTCGTACTGGATTCCGGGCCGTTCCTACTGGGAGAACACGTCCAGAACCTGTCTCGGATCGGCTACGGCGTGTTCAGACCGGTCGAAGGCGCGCCCTATATCAGCAACGTGCCGATAGCGCCGCATTACTATTGCGTCGGCGGCAAGGGATTGGCCTGGGGCAAGTGGTCACCCCGCCTGCTGCCGAGCGACCTTGCGGTATGGCCCTCCTCGACGGCCGGCGCGCTAGGTGAGCTGTATCCAGTGCTGGAGGAGGAGATGGGCGTGGTGCCTTCATCGGACTTCCTCTTCGGCGACCTGCAGGACGAACTTATGCGGAAGTTTAAGGCGGCGGGGGCGCCGCACGATCTTGCGGCCTTACTGCCCCCGGTCGCGGCCCAGGCGGAGCCTCCGGCTTCCGGCCTCTACAGCTTCGACGCCTTCAGTAGTCTTCCTCTGCTTGTGGATGCCGTGCGTGCGGATGCGGAGGCTGCGGGTTTCGCCGATTCGCGTCGTCGGGTTTTTTTGGTGCCGAACAGCCGGGCCGTAGGTTTTTCATTCGACCGCAACCTAGTCACGGCTCTCCATGTCCATCACGCTGGAGAGTCCACGGTTCGCACCATACCATTAGGATCTCAGACGAAATTAATTCTCGCGCTAGGATCGATGGAGACAACCCGGCTCGTCATGAACTCGCTTGGCCCGGGGCACCCCGTATACGCTCTCGCAGGCCGGAACCTCATGGTTCACCTACGAAGCAACCTCGACGTTCGCATTTCCCGCGCAGCGCTCAATCTCGCGGCAGATGCCCTGCTTCTCCCGGCTGCAGTCCACCTGCAGGGCGACCAGGGGGGCGGTGGCAAGCGTTTCCATATCCAAGTTTTCGCAGCCACCGACATGAGCCGCAATCCCGAGGCGATGCTGTACCGCATGGTTCCGGATCTCGACAGCTTGAAGGCGCTGCTCGCCAACCAGCGGGACGATTGGGTCACCTTTCGGGTGCTGACCGTCGGAGAGATGACGCCCTCGCCGGACAAGCCGCGGCGCACCCCCGGGACCTCTTGGTGCGAGCCGGCCGAATTTGACTTCGACGTTTGCGGCGACTGGCATGTGCCGAAGCTCTATGCACACTTCGACTTGTCGGATGCGGATCAGGCTCACTGGGATCAGATGGATAGGATGGCGATCAAAGTCATGCAGGACCTGGCAGGCGGTTCCGCGGACATCGAATTTTTGGTGAACGGGCAATGGCAGGGCGCGCCGCCTGCGGACATCCGCACCTATCGCACGTCGCTAGGAAGCACCTTTCATGAATCTGGCACCCTCTGGATGGGGGATGATCCGCAAGCCTCCGTTACTGATAGCAACGGCCGCTTTCACGCGTTCCTTAACCTTTACGCCATGGATCAGTCCATCTTTCCCAGCGTCGGTTCGGCCAATCCCGTGCTGACCGGGCTCGCTCTCGCTCGCAACATGGTTGCGAACATAACACACGATACCGCCATGGTAGCGTTCGATGCGGTTCGGCCGCCACATTACGGATGGAAGCAGCCGGCTCCCGAAGTTGTCAACAAAGTTCGCGAGCGCCTGCTAAAGCGGAAGCGCGCGAGGCGCCCGAACTGACCGCCGGTCTCCCCAACCATAAGTTAAGGTAGCACCCGATCGACGGTTACGGTGTTTCGAGCCGTCTTGGATCATCATAGGAGATGAATTCGCTGGGACGTAGCGGCATGATGGCATGAGGAGGATCTACATTTACTCCCAAGAATTGATCGGTGACATCATCTATACCATCACCCGACATCGACAAGGCTCCAGTAGAAATCCGAAATGCTAAAAAGGTCTGACGCCCGAATCGCGGCACGCCCATCTCGATCTTATAAATTGTACGGTCTTCCGGCACATTTTCCCTGATCGCGCGCAGGCAAGACTCAAAATAATCTAGATGGCGGCGGTCGGTCATCGGTGAGTCCTTGGATGGTTAATGGTATGCGATCTTATCATGAAAGATGGAGCCAATAGCAAAATGTCGCGATGCCTTCGTCTAAAGGCCGCATGCCAGACTGCTACGACTACTCACGTTGAAAGCGGTCATCTGAACGACGCGTCGGAAACGACCGCTTTGTCCCATATTCCGCCCTCCTATGTCGACCACAAATGGTCTCTAGGAGGCCCGGTCGATCGGATCGCTTAATTATCTACGGCAGGTGGTAGCAATGGTTCTTCCAGTCCTATAACCCCGTCTGCTGCCGCAATCTCAGGTTCCGGCTTTGGGATCGTGCGAAGGCCGGGACCGCCGTCTAGCGACTGGCCGCCCGCCGCTATAAACTCAAGCCCGGCCCCTCGCAGCGCCTCTAGCATCGCCTCAACTGGCGCCGGCAAAATGATGCCGTCATCCTCGAAGCTTTCGACCACTGAAACGTCTAGCCCAGCGGCAGTGGCAAGCTGCTGAGGCTCCCATTTTAGCAAAGCGCGGGCTGCTCGGCTCATCTCTGGCGTCAATAGCATGAAGCCTTTTTGCCGCGCGAATGCACGGCTCGCAAGATCTAGTTTCCGCAATGGCCGATCCCACCTGAGGTCAGGGCGACCGACCAACCCAGGTCGTTCGTAAAGCGAGTTGCGAGTGGCAGCTTGGGACGGACCCGTCATTCGACGAGGCAGAAGGACGATCGGCTGTCACTCAATCCTGCCATAAAGGTATCCGGCAACTGGCCTTGAGCGGTGTCGTTCCTGCGGTCACTCGGCACAAGCTTTAAGCCAACTGACGAGGGGCCATGACAAACGGGCAGCGATTAGGCACTCCGATGCGGATAGCTGATGTACGTAAGCCTTGTCTGCACATTGTTTTCCGAACCGGTTGATAAACATTGGCTTGCGGAAACGGCCTGCTCTGGCCGGCCAGTATGTCGATGTTCAGAAAACGGACGTTTTCTAGACAGATGCAAAGGCCAAAGCAACGGCGCCGCCCCGTCGCTTTAGCCGAACGTCGGTTCCGATGTTTCAAACATAGGGTCGATAATCTCGTGCTGCCGAATCGCGTCAGCGAAATTAGCAGCGGTGGACGTGCTGCTCGCGCGGTCCTGAGCAGAGGCCGTGAGAGGTAGGCCACGTCGTGTTGGCTAACGTCCAATCCCGTGTTGCCAAGCGGCTGATAATTGGTCGGCACTGGCAAAGGTACGAAGTCGTCTTCCTGGACGCGCATACCCTGGATCACATTGTCATGCTTGTTCCGGAACGCGCGTTCGTTGGTAACACGCAACACGCCTTCGGTGCCGGTGATATCGATCTGAAGGCCTATGCGGTGGTCTTGACCGCCTTCGATCTGCACCGAGAAGACCGCGCCGTTTTCCAGCGTACCGATGGCGAGAGCCGCGTCGGGCCGGGTTACTGGTGGGCATCGGCCGCGGGTAGTTAGAATACCGGCTAAAGACGCGGAAAACATTTACGGGCGGGGGAGCGCATAGATCGGACATCCGCTACGATAGTCTGAATAGCTGGACTACCGAGGGGCCTAAGTGTTCAGTCCGCCGTTGATGCTGATGATCTGGCCGGTCATCTTCGTCGCCTCCGGGCCGCAGAGGAACAGGGCCATGGGTGCGATGTCCCTCGGCGTCGGCAGTCCCAGCCCGGCGCGCTGCTGCGCCTTGACGCCGCGATCCCCTGCTCCGGCCGCATAGCGATCGAATACCGGCGTATCCGCGACATAGCTGGGCGATATGCAGTGAACCCGCACCCCGTCCCGCGCGACCTCCATCGCCAGACTGCGCACGAAGGCCATGATGCCGCCAAATGCACCGCCGATGATTGTCTGGCGCGCGGAGGCAAAGCGTCCGGCGTCCGACGCGAAGCCGATGATGGCGCCACACTGTTTAGTCAGATGCGGTAGCGCGGCGAAGCAGAGTTGCTGGAATATGCCCATGACTAGGGCTGCGTGAGCGCCGTAGCTCTTGGGATCAGTCTCGGCGAACAGACCGCGCGCGCCCGCTGCGCCCGTAATCGCGCAATGGACCATGGCATCGAGGCGTCCGGTGCGCGCGACGACGGCGGCGACCACCGCCTCCACCACGCCATCCTCGCGAAAGTCGCCAGGCACCGCGATCAGTTTTGCAGCCGGGACCACGGCACGGATCTTGTCCATCGCCGCCTCTACCGTCGCGATACGCGAGCCGTGGACAGCAACCGTCGTACCACCCGCCGCTGCCTGCTTCGCGATTTCCAGGCCAATGCCTCCGGTCGCGCCGGTGACGAGAAGGACGGCGTCGGGATCGAGATGCGCCATGATATGAATATCTCCTATGCGGTGGGATGCGATATGGTGGCGATGGCCCCGGACGCCTCCAGCGCGGCGATGCGCGCATCGTCATATCCGGGGAGTGCGCTCAGCACCGCGTGCGTGTGCTGCCCGAGCATGGGCGGGCTGGCATATTGGCAGGGCGTCTCGCTGAGCCGAAATGGCTGGGCGATGGCCGGCGCTGTTCCGGCAATGGCGTGGGGCAAGCCGAAGACGAGGCCACGCTCGGTCGCCTCGGCCGACATCAACGCCTCGCCCGCCGAGCGCACCGGGCCGCAGGGTATGCCCGCACGCTTGCACCGCTCCGACCAATAGCTGCGAGGCTGCTGGAGGAGCACTCCGCGCAATTCCGCAAGCAAGGGCTCACCATTGCGCATGCGTTCGGTCAGCACGGCAAAGCGCGGGTCTTCGAGTAAATCCGGCCGCTCGATCACCTCGAGGCAGAAGGCCCGGAACATCTTGTCGCTGCTGCAGGTGATGACGATGTCGCCGTCGGCCGTCGCGAAGAGGCCGCGCGGGCCGGGCAATTGCGGGCGATAGAGCGGCGGCTCGCGCCCAGTCGCCAGATATTCCGCGCCTTGAAAGGATAGATTGGCGAGCGCGGAGTCGAACATCGCGACATCGACATGCTGCCCCTCGCCCGTATGCCCGCGCGCATGCAGGGCGGCTAGTATGGCAATCGTCGCATTGAGAGCGGTCGTGATGTCCGTATAGGCAATCGCGCCCAGCACCGGCGATCCTCCGGCAAAGGCATTCATGGCGGTCAGACCCGCCTCCGCCGCCACCGGCGCATCATAGCCGGCCGCATCGGCATTGGACCCCGTCCGCCCATAGCCGGACACCGAGCAATAGATTAGCCGGGGGAAACGCTCTTTGAGGCTCGCATAGTCAAGGCCAAAGCGGCGCATCACCCGACCCGTAAAATTCTCGACAAGGATATCGGCCGTGGCGAGAAGGTCTAGCACGACCTGCCGCCCCTCCTCCCTCGTGAGATCGACCGCGACGCTACGCTTGCTGCGGTTGAGCGACAGAAACATGGGTGCTTCCCCGCCCAGCGCCTCCTGACGCCGGATTGCGCGCGTATCGTCGCCGCCCTTGGGGTTTTCGATCTTGATGACGTCGGCGCCCAGATCGCCCAATATCTGCGTGCCGAACGGCCCCGCCAGAACGCGCGTAAAATCGACGACCCGGATGCCGCTCAATGCACCCGGTACAGCGGAGATAGCGGGAAGAGACGGCAAGACGGGGGCACTGGCAGGCATGATCGGTCCTCGGCAATTGAAAGGGTCAGGGGTTCTTCGGGGCGGGGTCGATCAGGCCATAGGGCGGCGGTTCGCTGGCCCAGATCGCCTTGCGCGTCCGGCGCGTCTCGGCGATGCGATCCCAATAGGCATCGGTCTTCGCGCGATAGTGGGTATCGTAATCGTGCGATGTGCGGATCTCGAGAAACTCGACGCCCCGTTCGCCCGGCGACACGGTGTAGGGGACGCCCGCAGGGATGAAGACGCCGTCGCCCTTGCCAAGCGCCTCCGTGCCGACATTCATGGTCCCGGCGATCACCTGATAATAGCAATCGACGTCATGGCTGTGCAGCGGCAGGGGAAAACCGCTCTTGAACCAGGCATAGGACACATGGATGCCCGGTGCGTCGAAGAGGGTGCGCACGTCCGCGCCGCCGCTGTCGCTGGTTTCCCGGATCAGGGCCATGCCGCGCGCAATGGCGGGATGCAGGGCGAAACCGGGCTTGTCGGCGTCCCGCTGCTTGCGCCCGCTATGCGGTTTGCCGTCCGTCGGGCGGACGATCGTGAAGCCGCGCCGCGCCGGATCGGACGGAGCAACTTCTGCATCTGTTTCCATAGCCATTTGCGTCTCTCCCAAAATTATAGGCGACCCCGGCGGACGGGCCGGGATCGCCCTCCCCCTTTTACTTAGCGTCCGAAGCGATATTTCAGGCGCAGGCCGTACATGCGCGGCTCGCCCACCGACATGGATTCAAGGCCGAAGCTGGCGAAACCGCCGAAGGTCGCCGTGGCATATCGCTGCTTCGTCACATTCGTGGCGAACAGCGCCAGGTCGACCGGTCCGCCTGCAACGCCGTTCCAGTTGATATTGACGTTCAGGAGGTCGAGAGGTGGCAGAAGGCCAAGGTCGCGGCCGATCTGCGCGATGAAGGGCGTATCCTGAAAGTTGGAATATTGCTTGTCGATATGGGTGAAGGTCGCACCGACCGACAGCTTGCCCATCTCGGGCGGCAATGGCAGCATATAGGTGCCCGTGACCGTCACCTTGTTCTTGGGCGAATAGGTCAGTGGATAGTTCAGCAGCGCGCCGCTCGTCAGGAAGGACGAGAAAACCGCGTCGCCCGGCGGCGGCGAGAGCGATTTCACCTTGGTATCGAGATAGGCATAGCCCACGTCCACCGTTAGGCCGGTGAAGGGGATCAGCGACGCATCGACCTCGACGCCCGCGATACGCGACTTGCCGACATTGGTGATGAGTTGCCCCGGCGTCAGCCCTGCCACGCGGAAATTGCCGCTGGTCGAGATCTGCTGGTTGGAAAAGTCGTTGTAGAATGCCGCGACGTTGAACGTGCCGCGAACCGCGCCGCGCCACGTCGTCTTGAGGCCCAGTTCATAATTGTCGATCGCCTCCGGCTCGAACGCCTCGCGGCCATAGCCCTCCGGCTTGATCTGCCCCTGCCGATATCCGCGGGCATATTTGGCGTAGAGCAGGATGTCGTCGACCGGCTTATAGTCGAGGTCGATCAGCCATGTAGGCGCGCTCGACCGGCCGCGCCGGTAGGTCTCGCACTGCGCCTGCGTCAGCGTGCCGGGATTGGTGGGCGTGTTACGCGCGCCAAAGCTGAATCCGTCCGCGCAGTAGCCGATGGGCGGGTTGGCCGTGGGCGGCACGGGCGAATAGTTGATGTGGCGCGCCGTGACCTGATAATAGTCCCATGTATAGCGCGCGCCGCCCGTCACACTGAAATGATCGTTCAGTCTATAGGTGCCCTGCGCGTAGATCCCGTAATCCTGAAAGCCGAACTTGTTGACGCGCGACGTCAGCGAGGTGGCCTGCCGGGCAGCATTGGCCGCGGGTATGAAGGCACCGCATCCCGTGAACGGGTCGGTGCTGGAGCAGGAACCGGTATTGGTCGAAATCGTCCCGGCAAAGCCCAGCGGGCTGCCGACCTCCATATAGCCGCCCGCCTGCCAACTCAGCCGGTCGTCGAACGCCGACCCCTGAAACTGCAACTCTTCCGTAAAGGTCGAGAGTGAGGCGGATTTAAACCCCGGATAGGCATTGGAATACACGCGCAGCGCATTCTTGCCCGCGTCCGGCCCAGTGACGATCTGCAGATTCTCGCCATAGACGGTCGAACGGAGCGATTCCCGGAACTCGCCATAGCTGACGATATTCTTGATGGTCAGCGCGTCGCTCGCCTTCCAGGTGGTGGTGTTGATGAACTGGAACTGCTGGACCGACTGGCCCGGACCGATGATGCCGCCCTCGCCCGTGTAGAAATCGCGCGAATTGGTGCGGGCAACCTGCGCGCACTGCAGCGCGACGACCGGGTTGGTGGCGGCCTGCGCGCGGTTGCATTCGAACAAGCGCGGCAGGAAGCCGGAGGTGTTGGATTCGCTGAAATTCGCCAGGAAATAGTTTTCGAGGTTCGGCGTCAGGTCGGCGACGACGCTGGCGCGCACCGCCCAATAATCGACATCGTTGAAATCGTGCGGACCGATGCCGGAAACATTGGTCATATAACCCTCGCGCGTCTGGCGATCGACGCCCAGGCGAACGCGCAGCGTATCGGTGACGGGGACGTTCAGGACCGCCTGCACCCGCCGCAGATCATGGTTGCCTATTGATCCTTCGACATAGCCGCCCAACTGTCCATTTGGCTTCTGTGGCACCAGAATAACCGCACCGCCGCTCGTATTGCGCCCAAAGAGCGTGCCTTGCGGCCCTTTCAGCACCTGAAGGTTCTGGAGGTCGAACATCGCCCCCGGCCCCGCGCCATTGCCGGTCGTCGTGCTGCCAACGGATCGAAGTGCGGGCACGTCCGCGAAATAGACGCCGACCGACGGCGCCGTGCCATTATCCTGGTTGAAACCACGAATGGAGAAGCTCGTCTTTTCCGGCCCAAACCGGCTGTTCACCGCGAGCGAAGGCGTATAGATGGCGATGTCGCCCGCCGAGACGATGTTGCGGTTGGCAAGCTGCTGCTGGCTGAAAACGGTGATGGAGATGGGTACGTCCTGAAGCCGCTCCTCCACGCGCCGCGCGGTCACGATGATGTCCGAATTGCTACTGTCATCGCTCGTCTGCGCCAGTGCGGGCGAACCCATCGCCCAAACCGCCAGCCATGCCGTGCTGGCCAAATATCCCTGTTTCATCCTCGTCCTCTTCCCCTTTATTTATAGTTTTGGCTTCATTGCGCGGCGATGGCAGTCTCCAGCATCTCCGTAGGCATGACCGCGAATGCAGGGCTTCCCGCGATGGCAAGCCGCTGCATCACCCGGCGACCTTCATAATCGGCGACTGCGCAATGCTGTGCCGAGCGATTGTCCCAAAAGGCGATGTCGCCGACATTCCAGCGGATGCGCGCCTGAAATTCCGGCCGCCGGATATGCTCGAACAGATAATGGAGGATGGTGTCGCTCTCCGCGCGCGGCACGCCGTCCAGATGCGTCGTCCAATTATAATTGACGTTCAGCAGCTTGCGTCCCGTCTCCGGGTGGATCGCCACGACCGGATGCTTGATCGGCGGCCATAGGTCGAGGTCGATGGACAGCTTCGTGCCGGTCGTGCTGGCAAGCCTCGACTTCATCTGCTCCAGCGAATGCCAGGCCTCCATGCCGTCCAGATAGGCGCGCATCCGCGCAGACAGCCCATCGAACGCCGCATACATCGAGGCGAAACAGGTGTCCCCGCCCCGCTCCGGCAGAACATGCGCCTGTAGCAGCGCGCCCATGGGCGGATAGGGGCGGAATGTATTGTCCGAATGGAAATTGGCGCCCTGGCTGTTGCGGCTGAGGCGGGCGTCATACTGCTCGATCATCAGTAGAGTCGGGTCATGCCCCTCACGCTGGAACGGCGTCACTTCCAGTTCGCCGAAATAGCGCGTCAGCCGACTATGTTGCTCGACTGACAGGACCGGCTGCTCGCGGAAGAACAGCACACAATGGTTGAGCAGCGCGCGGCGGATGGCGGCGACCTGCTCGCTGTTGAGGGGACGGCTGAGGTCGAGGCCGCGCACATCGGCGCCCAGCGCGCCGGCCACGGGGGAGACTGTCATCATGGATCGGACTCCGATCAGGAGGGGGAGACGATGTGGCCAGGCAGCCGGTCGGTGATGATATTGTCGAGGACAATGGGCTGGCCGTTGACGATGGTCGCCTTCACCCCCTTCGCCCAGGAGCGCCAGCGCCCCGCATTGCCGGGCAAGTCGCGGGTGAATTCCTTGCGCAGGAGGCCGATATTGGCGGGATCGAAGATCATGATATCGGCCCAGCCGCCGACCCGGAGCGTGCCCCGATCCTGAAGGCCCATCAGCGCGGCGGGGATCTGCGTGATCTGGCGCACACCTTCTTCCAGCGTCCACAATTTCTCCTCGATCACCCAGCGCCGCAGGAAATAGGAGGACCAGTCGGCGCCATCATCCTTGGCGAGATGCGCGCCGCCATCGGACGTGCCCGCGATCATATTGGGGTGCAGCAGCGCCTCCCGCACGATGGCTACCCATTCGGGCGAGTCCGTGCGCCATGCGAGGGTCGTCGCGAAATCCTCCTCCAGCGCGAGGTCAAGGAAGATGTCGCCGGGCGCCTTGCCGGTGTCGTCCGCAATGCTCTGGATGGAGCGCCCCTCCCATGGCCGGTTTTTCTCCAGCACGGCGCTCTCGACATAGACCATGTCCCATGCGGGCGGCCGCAGGGTCGTGCCGAGATCGGGATCGCGGTTATAATTCTCGACCGCGAAGCGCATTTCCTCGCGCGCGGCGGGGTCTGACAAGCGGGCGCGCCGTTCCTCGACGGGCAGCTCCAGCATCGCCTGCCAGCTGAAGACGGAGCGATAATGTTTGTTGTCCGGCCCCAGCGGCACCGAGCGGTTGAGCGGCCGCGTGACCAGCAGCGAGTAGACAGGCGCGCCGACCTCCGTCGCTTCGGTTAGATACTTGCTGGCCCAGTCCCAACCCGCGGTGGGCACGTCCACCTTCGTCTTGCCGCCAATGCCCTGGATGATGATGGGAACGCCCGCCTTGTGCGACAGGCGGATGAGAAGGTCGAGATCCTCCTGCACCATGCCGCCAATGGCGCTCTTGGGCAGGTAAGTGATCGACGCCGACTTGTGCTGGCCGACCACGGTCACGAGCGCGCTCAGTTCCGCCTCGTCCGACAGGCGCGACGGGACCGGGCGGCCATGCACGTCCAGATGCGTCGGCGCGTGGGAGGAAGACAGGCCCGCCGCGCCTGCTTCCATCGCCTCGGCCAGCAGGTCGGCCATCTCGGCGACCTCCTGCGGTGTCGCCGTGCGGGTCAGGCAGTCGTCGCCCATCACCCAGCGGCGCAGATTGGAATGGCCGACATAACAGGCGAAGTTGACGCCCAGCCGCCCTTTCAGGCTGTCCAGAAACTCGGGGAAAGTCTCGAAATCGTCCCAGCGAACCGCGGCCATGGCGGCGGGGTCCATATCCTCCACGCTGGCGAAGATGTCGGTCAGCGCGGCCCTGTCCGCCTTGCGGCAGGGCGCGACGGAGAAGCCGCAATTGCCCGCCACCACCGTGGTGACGCCATGATAGCAGGACATGGTGGCATAGGGGTCGAAGGTGATCTGCGGATCATAATGGGTGTGCACATCGACTATGCCGGGCGACACGACGAGGCCGGTGGCGTCGATCTCCTCCCTGCCCTTGGCATGGTCGAGCGGCGCCATGCGGGCGACCCGGCCGTCCCTGATGCCGATGTCGACGCGGCGGCGCGGCAGGCCGGTGCCGTCCACCACCATGCCGCCGCGAATGATGAGATCGTAGCTTTCCGTACGGGCAGGGTGCGCCTTTGCCGGGCGCGCAACCTCGATGACGGTGTCTACATTCGCCAACTTGCCTCTCCTCCAAATGGTGGACCGTCAGGCGATCTCACATTATGAAGCAAGGTTAAAGCGAACGCATTAATCAGTCAACTGCTTTACTTTGGAGCTTCCGCTGGAACCGACCTGACCGGCTGGCCGTCCTGCCTTGGCGGGGCCTTCTGCCGATCATGCGAACATCGCCGCGCCAGCGACCGCGGCGAC
This sequence comes from Sphingobium sp., assembly GCA_040508315.1. Taxonomy (GTDB): domain Bacteria; phylum Pseudomonadota; class Alphaproteobacteria; order Sphingomonadales; family Sphingomonadaceae; genus Sphingobium. The sequence goes on along the minus strand of JBEVNC010000078.1, from coordinate 34,655 downwards.
GACCGACAGGAGGAGGAACGGGACAGAGCTCTGCGTCATGGTGAGAGTGACGCTTAGCACTAGGGAACCCACTGTCGAACCGACCCCGATCATGGCGGTCAGGAAGCTCAGCAGCAGGCTAAAATTCTTCATGCCGAAGCGGCGGGAGAGCAGATAGGCGCCCGCCAGTGTCCGCGCATTCACTCAAAACTCGCTCAGAAATATGAGGGCTGTTGTCTTTTATCCGGGCAGGGAGAGGCAGCACGCGCAGCGCGTGCCCATGACCAAACTAGGTCGGCGCTCGTTTCTACGGGCGATCGACCTCGACAACGCCGGCTGGAACACCCAATATATCTTATTGCCAGCTATGATGGAGTGATCGACTTAAATCAGATGCTTTTTACGCCACCCGCTTTAACAGGCCGAAATGATGACCAACGATAGCCTGACGAAGACCGGAGCCGCGGACATCGACACCGGCAGCGCTCGCCGTGGGTCGCGTGCCCTCCTCCTAGACACTGCCGAACAATTGATCGCCGAGCATGGCATTGGCGGCGTGTCGCTGCGCGAGATCGCCGCGGCCGCGGGCCAGAAGAACAACAGCGCGGTCCATTATTATTTCAAGGACAAACAAGGCCTCGTCGACGCCCTTATCGCGGACCGCATCGCAAAGGTTGAGGAAGCGCGCAGCGCGATTGTCGAGGAAGCAGGGGATCTTACCCGGTATGACGCCGGCGCCTTGCTGCGGATGATGTGGCAACCCATGCTCGACCTCTGCACGCAGCGGGGCGGCGCCTGGGTGATCCAGTTCCACCTCTCCTATCATCTGTCGAGCCTTCAGAACCGTACGCAGTTGCACCCCATCACAGCGGACCCCGACCACCATCAGGCATCGAGCAAGCTTTTGCAGGCCCTGCGAGCGAACTATCCGCAGCTGCACATCGAACAGCTACGCTACCGATTGGGCCTGATCTTCATGATGTTCTGGACCGCCGTCTCGCGTCACGACCTGGCCCTCAAGAACGCGGATCTGGCGGAGCAGCGGCACTTTTCTCTGGACGAGCTGGTACGCATGGCCATCGCGGCGCTCGGAGCGCCGCCTGCGGGATAGCGCGCTCTTTCTTTCGCCAGCACCCTTTAATTCCTTCGCGACGTGATCCGGCCGTTCAATGCCCGGATGACGGTCGGTATCAAGCCCACCGTGCGCAGTATCACTGCCGAGGCCGACCGCGTCGTCATATTGTTCGACGCTCGCGGAACGGCAGCCGATGGGAAGCCCTACGTCAACAGCTACGCCTGGTTCTTCCGCATGCGGTCGGGCCGCGTGATCGAGGTGAACGCCTTCTTCGATGCCATCGCATTCGATGACCTCTGGTCGCGGATCACGCCTGCCGGCTGACCGCTCCAGTCCGCGGGCTGGTGGACCCGTTCCTTTGCCAATGCTCCAAAGCGGGAACTCGCCAAGCTTGCCGCACGCAGACATGCCACCTGCGGAACACCGCTGTCCGCGGAGGTGTTTGCGATGAAGGAGATGCGTGATGTCGGATTCCAATGCCCCCAAATCCCCCAAACTCGGCATTCTGGTGCCAGACCGCGGACATCAGGATCGCGTTATGACCGAGGAAGAAAAGCTCGATGTCTCGCTGGAAGACAGCATGGATGCATCCGATCCGTCGGAGATTGTGCAACCTCATCGCAAGCGGGATGACGCCTGATTGAACCTGCACCTGCCTAACTTGGGCGTCCGGGCCGCGATCAGAACTCAGGTCGTCGCTGTCTTCAACGACCGGCAGCGGGGCGAAAGACCGGTCGTTCGAAGCGATCAGGCTCTTTTCGCGCCACGGTCGGTCATATGGCGCGTTCATGGCGATGTGGGGTCGATGATGGTCGGCGGCATTACAAGCCTGCTGCTTCAGATGCTGCATCCTTCCGTGCTCGCGGGCATATGGGACCACAGTAATTTCCGTGAGGACATGCACGGGAGATTGCGTCGCACAGCGCGCTTCATCGCCCTCACAACCTATGGTGAGCGCGAGATGGCGCAGGCGGCGATCGCGCGGGTGCGTAAAGTTCATAGCGCTGTCACCGGAACACTGCCGGATGGCACCCGCTATGTTGCGAACGATCCCGCATTGCTGGCCTGGGTCCATGTCACTGAGACGAGCAGCTTCCTTGACGCCTGGATCCGCTATGGCGAACCGGGGATGAGCGCGGCGGACCAGGATAGCTATTTTGCCGAGGTGGCGGTGATTGGGGAGGCGCTGGGCGCTTCGCCCGTGCCCCGCTCCCGGCACGAAGCGACACAGCTCATCGCGAACATGCGGGGCCAATTGAGGGTCGATGACAGAACGCGTGATGTCGCTCGGTTCCTCTTGTCGAGCCCCGGACGACAAGGTGCAGACGCAATCACCGATATTCCACGCAGATTAGCCGTAAAGGCGGCCATCGACCTGCTTCCGGACTGGGCGCGCTCAATGCATGGCCTGAGCGTCCCGCCTCTCGCAAAGCCATTAGTGCGCGTGGGCACGTTCGGCGTGGCCCAGACGCTGCGCTGGGCGTTCCGCTGATGACTGCACAGGACCAAATCATTGAGGCCCTGCGCAAGGCGATGGAAAAGGCGGTCGCCGATGGCATTTTGAAGCGGCCGCTATTCTGCGTGACAGGGTCAGCCTGCTACGAGCCGCAAGTCCCGGTTCGGCTGTTGCCGACATTGATCCCAAGGGCTTGGTCCGACAGCAACCGGCGCGACGGGTCTCGGCAACAGCCAGCGGCGTACGACTCCGCCAAAGGGTTGGGTGCGCCCGAAAAAGCCCGATCCTTTTACAAAAGGCCGGTCTCGTCGGACCGAGGGCAGAAAGCCGGATGATTAAAGACTCACCGCAGATTGGCAGCGTGCGGGTGCGCAGTTCAGCAAGCGGCCTAGACCCGTGCTCCGCCGTGCCCCCGCCCGCCATGCTTTCAGAGCTTGCGGATGACTATGAGCCTCAAGGCGCGCACCCTTTTCATTGGTGAATGCCAATATGGGAGCGCGCTGAACTCCGACTTGAAGGGCGGATCCGGCTTGTCAGCGTCGCAACCCGGAGACTAGCGCCCAGTCAGATTGTAGCGGCGCCCGCATCCGTAGATTGGGGAGCGCCGTAAGCGCTATCTGCGTTGACGGGGCGGGTCCGCTGCGCATCGACATGGGCGCGCAGCTCATCCAGCTTGCTATTCCAGCTTTCTTTGCGGCCGTCGAGCGAGCCACGCTTGTCGAGCTGCTTGTAGGCGACGGCAGCGATGCCAAGAAAGGCGAGTGTGCGGATCATGAATGTTCCTCTGCAATGTAGGTTGCGAAGGCAACGCTGGAGGCAAGGGATCGTTGCGGACGCCCGATGCCCGTGTCGTGCAGGAACGCACGCGCATGCGCCTTGTTGTCGTCTCATACATGGAGGCCATATGACCGGTAAATCAACGCCCACAGATTCCCCGCGCCGCGATCCTGACCCTCGTAGCGCATTCGGCAATCCCGACCTTGCCAAAGCGGCCGAAGGCGAAAATGAGCGAAGCGGCCGCGAGGTCGTAGGACCTGCGGGCGGCGAGCATACGAAGGACGAGTTGGACCCGCCCGTCATCGATGCCAATGATGCTGATGAGCTTCCTGCGCCCATCGCGGATCATCGCCGAGCTGGCCCTGAGGATTAGGGCCGCGCCTGCCGCTCGGGATTGAAGACCTCGGCTACGGCATCATAGCTTTGGGTGACTACGACTTCGATGCCGTCGGCCAGCACGATGATCGTGCCTTCTTCCGACGGCTTGAAATAGTCGATGTTTACCAGAGTGACCGGTACTGGGCCGCCTTCCGCGAGGCTGAACTCCTCGATAACAGGGACGAGGCAGATCATCCCTCTCGCTGGGCGGCGATGGTTTCTATCGCCGAGAAGATCGGGTGCTCGGCACACATACTGAACGGGTGGCCGAAGAAGGCCGAGGTGGCCAGTGGCAAGCGTGCTGGTGTGCCTACCGAGATGGCTGATCGCCTCAAGGCGCTGGAGCGCAAAAACCGCGAGCTTCGCCAGGCCAACGAGATATTACGCAAGCCTGTCCTGAGCTTGTGGAAGGGGCGTCAGCATATTTTGCCAGGCGGCTCGACCGCCCGTTCAAACGATGACGGCCTTCGTAGATAGGCATCGCGCGGAATATGGGGTCGAGCCGATTTGCAGGGTTCAGCGGGTTTTTGCTCATGTCCGGCCGTTCACTCGCCTCTCACATGCCGTTTGGCCCGGCTTCAATAGCCTTTAACGCGCTCTTTTGGTCAAATTGATGCGCTTTTTGTGTCAGGAAACGCCGGATATGAGAGGGATATTGGCGATGTTCCCAATACAGTGGTCAACAAGCCGAACTAAGGGCGGTCCCACCAATCGTGACCGCCCCCGGAGTTCAAGCGGCTTCGATGGCCTTGATGAGCGCCGCGTTGAAGGCGGGAATATCGTCCGGTTTGCGACTGGTGATGAGGTTGCCGTCGACGACCACCTGCTCGTCCACGACATTGGCGCCTGCATTTTTGAGATCCGTCCGGATCGAAGGCCAGCTGGTCAGGCGACGGCCGTGCACGACATCAGCCTCGGCAAGGAGCCAGGGTCCATGACAGATGGCGGCGACGGGCTTGGATGCAGCGAAGAAGTCCTTCACGATCTTAAGTGCGCCGTCCTCCATCCGTAGCGCGTCGGGATTGGCAACGCCGCCCGGGATCACAAGCGCATCAAAGTCACGCGCATCGACTTGACCGAGCGAGGTATCGGGCTTGATCGTGTCTCCCTTCTCATGATGCTTCATGCCCTGGATGGGCTCGCTCTTGTTGGAGGCAAGCGTCACCTCGGCGCCGGCATCAAGCAATGCCTTGCGTGGGTCGAACAATTCCGACTGTTCAAACCCATCGGTCGCGATAATCAGAACCTTGGCTTGGGAAATGTCTGTCATGATGCTCTCCTGTCGAGACCCTTCAACGGCGAAGGCAAGCAGGACGTTCCCTCGAACCGCCTTAGACGCCGGACGACATTGACCAAGTAAACCATCCTCTCTGCAACCGCCTGAGCAGAACAACTTTCAGCCCGATGACCTGTCTACGGTCTGATAGATGACGAAGATATCGCCCTCGACATCGGGCTCGACCACAATGGTCCCTGTTCGATCTTGGCCCATCTGTCTGCTCTCCGGTCGTCGCATGCAATCGGTGCAACGATGCGCGCTGATGCTGTCGTGTGCAGCCATTTTCCCCGATGCCGGTCGCAATGCTGATCAGCTATTCAAGTGGAAGTCTGCGATGGTTTTGTTACATTCATGGGCATGAAGAAGCAGTCTGCCGCAATTCCATTCCGCCGCAACGCTGCGAAAGAATTGGAAATCCTTCTGGTGACCAGCCGCCGCAAGGGGCGGTGGGTGCTGCCGAAAGGCACAGTTCGCGGTGTGCTGCCTCACGCCACCGCGGCCAGGGAAGCTTTCGAAGAAGCAGGCGCCCTTGGGGTCATCAGCCGGGACGCAATCGGCGTCTATTATCAGCGAAAGAGAACAGGCTCAGGCGATATCAAGGAAGTGCCTGTTCAAGCTTTTCCGCTTTTCGTGAACACGCTCCTTGGCAAATGGCCGGAAATGGCGATGCGCAAACGCCAGTGGATGCACGCGTCACTGGCAGCCGAGGCAGTAAATGATGATGAAATCCGTACGGTGCTCGAGAAGTTTGTCGATGAGCACTGGGACGTCGATCCGTCCTGATTCAAAGCGATCCCCCCCACATCGACCCAACCCAGACGCTCAGTCGCCGATTTTTGGTTCCCGGGAGCGGACCGTCAGCTATTTCGACAGCTGTCGACCAGATCGCGCTGTTCAATAACGGGTTGTTCCAACACCTTCCGTCGACCTGTCAAACACCTTATTGGCAGCAATGGTGCTTCGATCACGCCGTTCAGCCTTGTGCCTCTGCTGTTTCAAATCCGGTCGAGCGGGAAAGCCTCTCCCAACTGTCGACCTCTGCCCGTATATCGTCGAGCTTCCGATCGACCAGCCCGAGCGCATCTTCGCCGAGGAACAGTCGAACAGGCGGGTTCTCCGCCGCGACGATCGCCAGCAGCACCTGTGCGGCTTTGGCCGGATCATTTGGTTGATTGCCGCTCTTGGCCTGCCGGGCGGCCCGGATGGGGTCCATTACCGCGTCATAGTCCGCAATGCTGCGCGGCGTCCGATCCATCGAGCGGCCGGCCCAATCGGTGCGAAACTGGCCGGGAGCCAGGGCCGTCACCTTGATCACAAACGCCGCCACCTCCTTGCCCAGCGCCTCCGATATGCCCTCGAGCGCGAATTTGCTGCCGCAGTAGAAGGTGATGCAGGGCATGGTGATGAACCCGCCCATCGAGGTCACATTGACGATATGCCCGCTGCGGCGTTCGCGCATGCCAGGGAGCACCGCCTGCATCATCGCCACCGGGCCGAAGACATTCGCAGCGAACTGTCGCTGGAGATCATCCATCGACGATTCCTCCAGCACCCCTTCATGACCGTAGCCGGCGTTGTTCACCAGCACGTCGACCGGACCGGCATCAAGCTCTGCCCAGGCAATCGCCGAAGGGATGGAGTCGAAGTCGGTCACGTCCAGCAGCAGCGGCGTCGCGCGGTCCGGTGCGTGAGCGACAAAAGCCTCGGCATCCTCTTCGCGCCGCACCGTGCCGATGACATGGTGACCGGCGTCCAACGCGCCCTTTGCAAAGGCGAGGCCCAGCCCGGAGCTGACGCCAGTGATAAGAAAGGTCTTTCGGCTGCTGTTCGTCATGTGCAAACTCCAACATGGCAATTTAACTATATCATGATATAGAAAATGCGATGAGCAAAGGCAAGACAGAGACCGCATTCACCAAGCGCCGGGGAGAGCCGGTGCGCCAGAGCGTGCTCGATGCGGCGGAGCGGCTACTGCGCGACGGCAAGGCCGAATTCTCGATGCGCGACCTCGCTTCGGAGGCGGAGGTCAGCTTCGCGACGCCCTTCAATCAGTTCGGCAGCAAGGCGGCGATCATGAACGCCTTGTCGGCGCGCCGGATCGACGCGATGGCCGCGCGTTTCGACGCGGCGCCGCGACCACCGGACCCCGCTGGCCGCGTGGCCCTCGCCATCGACATCGCGGTCGCGACCATGCTCGAAGAGCCTGTCGTCAATCGTGCCGTAATGGGCTGGGTCGGGAAGGCCAGCGCGCCGCCTGGCGATGTCATATCGCAGTCTTCGGCCCTGTGGGCGCGCGCGCTGGGCGACGGAACGGGCCTGGCCGCGCCTCGCAGGGAAGATGCGCTGCGCATTCTGCCCATGCAGCTCGCCCTCGCCTTCCGTGGCGCGCTGTCCTTCTGGACCGCTGGCGAGCTTACCGACGAGGAACTCGGCCCGGCCGCGCAGGAAATCGCCGGCACCCTGCTGCGCGGTTTCTCTTTTGATTAGAGAGCAAGAGTCGGAGTGCCGTCCGGCTCGGGTCGCAATAGCTCTGCGTCACAGATGCAGAGGACAGAGACAATGAGCATTCAGGACGAGCATGCGGAAGCCATACTCGCCGATCCGCGATGGGCGCGCATCGTTGCGCGCGATAAGAGCGCGGACGGCGAATTCTGGTACACGGTCAATACGACGGGCGTCTATTGTCGGCCATCCTGCGCGTCGCGCGGCTGTAATCCCAAAAACGTCACCATTCACGACACGCTGGAAAGTGCGCAGCAGACCGGCTTCAGGCCGTGCAAGCGTTGCAAGCCCGACGGGCCGGCCGCCGAAGTCGCGAATAGGGAGATGGTGACGAGGGCCTGTCGCATGATCGAGGAGGGCGAGGTCGCGCCGTCGCTGACCGAACTCGCCGAAGCGCTCGCGATCAGCCCCGGTTATTTCCACCGTATTTTCAAGGCGCACACCGGGCTGACGCCCAGGGCCTATGCGGCCGCCCATCGCACGAAGCGCGTTCGGGAGGCACTGGCGAGCGAAAACAGCGTGACCGAGGCGATCTACGATGCCGGCTTCAATTCGAGCGGTCGCTTCTACGAGGCGTCCAACGCAATGCTTGGCATGACGCCATCGAGCTTCCGCAATGGCGGAGCGAAAGAGGAGATCCGCTTCGCGATCGGCCAGACGTCGCTTGGCGCAATTCTAGTCGCATCGAGCGCCAAAGGCGTTGCTGCCATCCTCCTCGGTGACGATCCCGAGGCGCTGGCGCGCGACCTTCAGGATCGTTTTCCCAAAGCGACGCTGATCGGCGCCGACCCGGACTATGAGGCGATCGTGGCCGAGGTCGTTGGTTTTGTCGAGGCGCCGCAGGTGGGGCTCGACCTGCCGCTCGACGTTCGGGGCACCGCGTTTCAGCAGCGGGTGTGGCAGGCGCTGCGCGACATCCCATTGGGGCAAACCTTGTCCTACTCGGATGTCGCGACACGGATCGGTGCGCCGAGCGCGACGCGTGCGGTCGCGGGCGCCTGCGCTGCGAACAAGCTGGCGATCGCAATTCCCTGCCACCGCGTCGTCCGCAGCGATGGTGCGCTGTCCGGCTACGCCTGGGGCGTCGAGCGCAAGCGCGCGATGCTCGATCGCGAGCACGCCGCAGCCTGATCGCACGCTTCGGCTTGTCTTTCGATTTGAGAGCAAGAGCCGGAGCGTCGATCAGGGTGCGCCTATCTATCTTCCCTCCATGATTGATGGAGTAAGAAACATGTACAGCGACCAGCAGGCCATCGCGGCCGAAACCATCCTTTACGGCTTCCGTCCCACCCCTGCCGGCCTCGTAGCGATCGCCGTCAGCCGGAAAGGCGTGGTCGCGATCCTGCTCGGCGCCGACCCGCACGAGTTGAGACGGAAACTGGCCCAGGCGCTTCCGGCTGCCGATCTCATCGAGCATGAGGCTTCGACCGGCCCGCTCTTGGATGTTGTAGCACAGCATATCGCCAATCCGACGGGCGAACCCGGTTTCGACCTAGACATGCGAGGCAGCGTTGATGAATGCGCGGTCTGGTCGGCTTTGCGCACTATCCCGATCGGCGAAACGCGCAGCTACGGCGCGCTCGCCAAGACGATCGGGACCGGCATCACCGCGCAGGAGGTCGGCCCGGCATGTGCCGCCAATCGGCTTGCGGTCGTGATCCCCTGCCACCGCGTGCTGAAGGCGGGCGGTTCGATCTCTGGCTATCGCTGGGGCGTGCACCGCAAGCGCAAGCTTCTCGCCATGGAGAAGGCGGCGTGACCGGGAACCGTATCGAGGCATTCGACTGGACGGCGGTCGCCGGCGATCTCGACCGGCAGGGTTGGTCCGTGCTGCCCAAATTGCTGACCGGCGATGAGAGCGACGCCCTTGCCGGCCTGTACGGGGACACGCCCGCTTTCCGCAGTCATGTCATCATGGCGCGGCACGGGTTCGGCAGGGGAGAATATCGCTACTTCTCCTACCCGTTGCCCCCGCTCGTGCAGGAACTTCGGACCGGGCTTTATCCCCGACTCGCCCCCATGGCGAACATGTGGCACGAACGCATGGGGATTGAGACGCGCTTCCCGGCCGCTTACGGGGCGTTTCTCGAGCGCTGTCATGCCGCCGGGCAGCGCCGCCCGACGCCGCTGCTGCTGCAATATGGCCCCGGCGACTATAACTGCCTCCACCAAGACCTCTACGGCGAGCATGTCTTCCCCGTGCAGGTGGCAATCCTTCTTTCCGAGCCGCACGAGGCGTTCGAAGGCGGGGAGTTCGTGCTCACCGAGCAGCGACCGCGCATGCAGTCGCGGGCAACGGTCGTGGCGCTGAGCAAGGGCGATGCGGTGCTGTTCGCCGTCAACAGTCGGCCCCACCGCGGCAGCAAGGGCGATTACCGGGTGATGCTGCGGCATGGCGTCAGCGAGATACGCTCGGGCCGTCGATACACCGTCGGGATCATTTTCCATGACGCCGCCTGACGCGATATTTTCGACGGGCCTGTTCGAGGAAGGGCGATGCGCCATGCCATTGCAGTCAGGGGCCTTGTTGCTCGGAGGCTTCGCCGCCCCGGAAGCGGATGCCCTGCTGGCCGACATTCGTTTGATTGCCGCCATGGCACCGTTCCGCAACATGGTCACGCCCGGCGGCTGGCCGATGTCGGTCGAAATGACCAACTGCGGCAGCGTCGGCTGGGTAACGGATTGGACCGGCTACCGCTATGATCCGGTCGATCCGCAGTCTGGCAAGCCCTGGCCGGCGATGCCCGACATATTTCGTCGCCTTGCCGTGCGAGCAGCGGAGGTCGCCGGCTATGCGGGATCTGATCCGGATTCCTGCCGGATGAACCGATATGAGCCCGGCTCCCGGCTCTCGCTCCACCAGGATCGCAACGAACGCGACTTCGCTGCGCCGATCGTCTCGGTGTCGCTGGGGCTTCCGGCGACGTTCCTGTGGGGCGGCGCAGCCCGGAGCGACAAAGCCACGCGAGTGGGCCTCTTCCATGGTGACGTGGTGGTCTGGGGCGGTCCGGCGCGGCTGACGTTCCACGGCATCGAAACGCTGCGCGGTGGCGATGGTCCGGCAGGCGAGGTCCGTTACAACCTGACCTTCCGGACTGCCCGGTGACGTAGCCGTCTCAGCGGGCCTTGCGGGCGCCGCTCACCGCCAGCGAGACGGCAGAGACGAGGAAGTAGAAAGCGCCGAAACCGGCGTAGGGCGCGATGTCGGTGATGCCGACCGACGCCGCCCCTTGTGCCGTCTTGACCATGAAGATCGCGGCGAGCATGGACTGCGCGCCGCTCAGGATCATTGCCCACTGCGCGCCGGTCGTCTTCCAGCGACCGACAGCGGTGGCAAGCTGCAGGATGCCCGAGAATCCGGCCCAGACGCCAAAGACCGTCAGCACGCCGTTCGCACCCCTGCCGAGCGCCACGCCGACCGCGACCGCCGTGACGATACTGACGATGAAGTTCAGCAGCTGCGCCTTGTTGTGCCCGATGCCGCCGCTGCGCCGGGCATCGACGAAATTAGCGATTGCGTCCCAGGCGGGATAGGCGACCATCATGACCGCGGCCAGCGCCGGCACGTTCTTCGCGACCGCGAAGGCCACCGCAACCCATATCGCCGAGAAAGCGAAGCGGGCGAAATAATAGCGCTTGAGCCAATGCGACGTCGTGGCGATGCGAAGGTCGGACTGCGGGATCGTGATGGTCGTGCTCATGGGAAACTTCCTGTAACTTGATGGGATCAGGGCGCGTGTGGCCGGGACCCGAAGCGCGGAGCATCGGGAGGCGAAGGTCTTGGAGAGAGCGGAGCGGATTACAGGCGGAAGCGTCTCGGCAGGAGCCATCGCGCCATGATGGCGACGGCGGCGACCCCCAGCGAATACCAGACGGCGATATAGAGCGGGTCATTCATCGGGCAGCAGGCGGTGAAGATCAGCGCACCACAGGTGGCAGCGGCCAGGCCGCACGCAAGCGCACTCTCCCTCGGGCGGACCGGCGCCGCCCGCCGCATCAAGATGGCGAGCGCGGCCATGAGCGGCATCGCCAGGACAGTGATCGCGGTCGCGCACAGCATGCCATGAACCGGCGACAGACGCTCCAGCAGCGATCGGCCGCTGTCAGCGCCCAATGTCACGAAAACCCATCCGACGATCGCCAGAATGGCGAGCGCGAGTGCCAGCATCAAGCCTCGCCGCGACGAAGCCGGCGGCGCGAAGGACCGCACGGCGATCGTGCAAGTAACGCCGGCGAGCAGCACCAGACTGCCCATCTTCCATAGCATGAACGGGGAAAGGATCACCTGGCCCATGTCCGGGCGCATGGCCCCCGCTCCGACGATGAGGATGAGTTCCACAACCGCCAGCGCAACAAGCACTGCAGCTTCGCGCAACACGCTCCGCCGCTGCACTGGCGCAAGGTCGGCCGAGAGGTCCAGGATCAGGGCATCAGTCGAGGTCATCGGTCTTCTCTAATATGTCGGTGAGGCGGGCGAGCCCACGATGGATGTTCATCTTGACGGCTGATGCCGACAGGCCGGTCACCCGGACCACGTCTTCGACGCTGTAGCCTTGTAGCTTGACCATGGTGATGGCCTGCACTTGCGCCGGTCGAAGCTCGTCTAGCAGGCTCGCCAGCACCGTGGCGCTCATCACCGCCGCTTCGTGATCGCCAACGGGAATGTCGGCGGGCAGTTCTTCGGACTGCTGCCGTCCCATGCTGCGAAGCTGGTCAATCCATTTGCGCTTCGCGATTGCCGCCAGCCATGGCCCGAAGGGAAGACGCGGATCATAGGTGTGACGCCGGCGATGAATCGCGAGCAGCGTCTCCTGCACGGCGTCATCGACATCGCCGACCGGAAGACGTCGCTGGAAATAGCGGACCAGCCAGTCCGAAAGTTCGGTCAGCAGCCTTTGATAGGCACCGCCATGCCCCTCCTGCGCGGTCGCCATCAACGTGCCCCATTCGCCAGTCTGCACGGCCGGGGAAGAATGGTCGCTACTGTGCCGTGGCCTCGCGGGCATGGGGTTCAGTCTCGAGATCGGGCGGGCGAACATATCCCTATATTCGCTGGCGGCATCGTCCTGGTCACCATGGTGCGAATTTTTTCTTCCGCAGCAGATCACATCGACAACGGGCTACCGGCATCCCGACCCAGCCGGTCGGGATGCCAACGATAGTTTAGGCACACGTGTCTAGCATGTCTTCGCGCGCCCGATCGACGTCGGGCATACGATAGAGATGCTCCTCGATCTCCGCGAGGCGCGACGGGATGATCTCCTCGCTGGAGACACCATAGAGCTTCTGGAAGTTCATGATGAGTGGCTGCCCCTTGGCCGGGTCGATCCGGCTCTCATGGCCTTCCATAATGAGGTTCGGGTGGACGTGGACTTTCGTGATCCGCACCTCGAAGGCGGAGATCAGACCTGCAACCTGGGGATCGTCGGCCATGATGTCGTGCCGCTCCGAGACGATGGCCTCCAGCTGAATCGGACATTCCAGCGCGCGGGGTGGGGCCACGGTGTGGGACGCGACGGGGGTCAGGCTCGCCACCTCGAACTTGCGGGGCTCGTAGGAATAGCCCAGCTTGCGCTTCAACTCGGGTATGTCCTTGGTGCCGGTCAGGCGCGCCAATCTGTTCACGGCGTCGGCCTGCCTGGGCGAGGGGAGATTGAGCACGCATTGCCCCGTGCGGATCATGTTCTGCGGCGTCTGCGAGGCGGTCTGGAGACCCAGCATGCAGCGCCATCCGAGCCACCAGGCCGAAGACATCGGCGCGATGTTGGCCGTGCCGTCCTCATTCTGGGTGCTGATGAGAACAACCGGGGTCCCGAGGTAGAGGATCGACGGCTCGATCGCGACATGGGTATCGAACATGAGAGGCTCCTTATGTTGGTTACGAGCCGCTTATGGGAGCGTACATGAAGTGAGGAACTCCGCTTCTTCCTCTGAAATCGGATTGCTCACAATTTGCGTAAACAGGCGTGTTCATCAGCGAAAATCTGCATAGCAACAGCGGCTTATAATGATCGGAGTGACAGTGCTTCCCGACCAAACGCAACAAGCCAGGCCGGAACCGGATATGGCGCTCGACGATCTGCCGGGTGGCCGTGTCCTGCTAGCCGATCATGTTAATCTCAGCATCTGGCTGCAGACCCTGGATGTCGCCGAGGAAACTGTCGGGCATTGGCATGAAATCGTCACCGACACCTTCACGGTCGTGCGTGGAGAAGTGGCGGTGGATAGGCGCTCGGGAGGTTGCGTGGTTCTCGCCGAGGGAAGCTCTCACGGAGTTCCACCTGGCGTTCGCCATCGCCTGAGAAATACGGGTTCGGCGCAAGCGGTAGTCGTAACCGTTCAGACGGGAGGGCGGCGCGACTTCAACGTGGAACAGGATCAGAAATAGAGATCCACTTCGGTAACCTTTAGGCTTCCTGATCGCTGACTTATGAAGCTGCCTGCCGAGGCTCAGTTCGGAGGAATAGGCAAAAAAGGTCCATGATCGGGCAACCACGTATGATCTCCCTGGGCAAAAAGATGGGGCAACAGCCACCCAAGGAGACCCATCATGACCACCATCAGCCTTGTCACCGGCGCCAATCGCGGCCTTGGCCGCAACGCAGCCATCAGCATCGCCCGCCGCCGCGGAGACGTCATCCTGACCTTCCGCAATGGTGAGGAACAGGCAAAGGCTGTCGTTGCGGAGATCGAAGCGCTCGGCCGAAAGGCGGTCGCGCTCCAACTCGATGTCAGCGATGTTTCCAGCTTCGCCGCCTTCGCTAACCAGGTTCGTGCCATTCTGACCTCGGCATGGGGACGCGACAGCTTCGACCATCTCGTCAACAATGCCGGGCAAGGCGAAATGGCGAGCTTCGCCGAGACCACGGAAGCGCAGTTCGATGCCCTTTTCGACACACATGTGAAGGGCGTTTTCTTCCTGACCCAGGCCCTCCTCCCGATCCTGGCCGATGGCGGGCGCATCGTGAACTTCTCGTCCGGCCTGACGCGCGTGTCGGTAGCGGGCTTCTCCGCCTATTCCGCCGCCAAGGGCGCGATCGAGACGCTTACCGTCTATATGGCCAAGGAACTGGGGAGCCGCGGTATCACCGCCAATGTCGTCGCCCCCGGTGCGATCGAGACGGATTTTCTCGGCGGTGCCGTTCGCGATATGCCCGACCTCAACCGGCAGTTCGCCGACATGGTCGCGCTCGGCCGGGTCGGTGTGCCCGACGACATCGGCCCCATGGTCGCCAGCCTGCTCGGCCCCGACAATCGCTGGGTCAATGCGCAGCGGATCGAGGTTTCGGGCGGGCAGACCATCTGACCCCATCGACAATGGTAGCGCCGCGATAGGCTTGCGGCGCCACCATCCTGTTGTCGTGCCACCGAACTGGGATAGAATGAAGGACATGACGAACCCGTTGCTCGACGCTGTACGCCGCTACGCCGACGCTCATGTCGATGCGTCGGGCCTTGCGGTGACGCCCGTAACCGGGCTCAGTACCATCCGGGCGCTCGGTCCCAGCGAACTGCAATATGCGATCAACCGGCCTTTGGTCGCGATCGTGGTTCAGGGCGGCAAGCGCGTCACCATGGGGCGCAATACTTATGATTTCGGTGCCGGGGAATCGCTCCTGATCGCCGCGGACGTCCCGACGGTCAGCCAGATCACCCGCGCCAGCATCGCAGCGCCCTATTATTCCTTCGTCTTCGAACTCGACCCGGCGGTCATAGAGGCGCTGACGGTGGAAATGCAGGCTATCGAGGAAAGCCATGGCGTCCCGGTGCGGGTCGATCCGACCGAGCGCGAGGTGGCCGATGCGGCGTTCCGTCTCATCCAGATACTGGACCGACCGTCCGCCCTGCCTCTCCTGAAGGATCAGCTGATCCGCGAACTGCATTATTGGCTCCTCGCTGGCAGCCATGGTGCCGCGATCCGCGCCATGGGCGTTACCAACAGCCGGGCCCAGCGCATCGGCCGTGCAGTGACGCGTATCCGGGAGGATTATTCCCAGCCCCTGCGCGTCGACGAACTCGCGGAGGCCGCTGGGATGAGCCCGTCCTCCTTCCATCAGCATTTCCGTATTATTACGTCGCTTTCGCCCCTCCAGTTCCAGAAGCAGCTACGCCTGATCGAGGCCCGGCGCATGATGCTGGCCGAAGGAACGCCCGCCAGCAACGCCGCCTATGCTGTGGGCTATGAGAGCATCCCGCAATTCACCCGCGAATATGGCCGTATGTTCGGCGCCCCTCCGGTCCGCGATATAAATGCAGCCAGAACGCGCCCGACGATCGCGGCATAGCGTGGCACGGCTAGCGACCCATCGCGGACACTCAACGGCCAATTTCCGTTCCCCAAGTGCCGCCCGTCCGCTTTCTGACAGCTCCCGACCATTTTAAGGCATTCCGCTGCTCGATGCGGAACGTCTGTTTCCGCTGAAACCAGCCAGTCCAGATAGCTGGACCCATTTGATGGTCTCGTTTTCACGCCTCGATCAATCAAACTTGATTTACGGAACAATTATGGGCAGCCTGCAGGTTGTTGGTGGCTGGGGGCAGCAGACATGGCATCGTTGCAGGGATTTGGAGAACGCAAATTCCCTGACGCGGGTGTGCTGGCAACCTCCGTTGGTCGTCAGTGGTCAGGGGTCACCGCAGAACTGCGAGCGCATCCAGCTGGTGAAATTCCTGCCATTTGCCCAGACCAGATGGAGATCACCGTCGCGATTTCCGGCGGGGGCACAGTCGAGCGGCGCGGAAACGGCCAATTCCAGTCGACTAAAGCGCGGCCCGGTACTTTATGGCTCTGCCCAATCGGCGTCCAGGAAGACTCCATTCGCATTACGTCGCAATTGCCTGAAATACTGCACCTCTATTTCGACAAGGCACAATTCGACAGGCTGTCCGCTTTCTCCTCCAGCCGAATCGACCCTGGGCAGGTCAGCTATCTCGCCGACCTGGAAGACGACTTCCTTCTTCACTCTGGCTACAGGATCTACGAGGAACTTCAGCAGGAGACCGCCGGAGGCGGCCTATTGGTGGATCATCTGGCAAGTTCGATGCTGCTACATGTGGTCGGCCAGCGATCGAGCCATGATCAGCTTTCACGCGGGCGGCCGGGACGCTTGGACGCAAGGGGATTGAAGCGCGTTCTCGACTATATCGAGGGCAATCTAGATCAAACTATTGGGCTGGCGGATCTTGCCGAGATAGCCTGTCTCAACCCGCATCATTTCAATCGTGCGTTTAGCGCCGCAGTTGGCATCACGCCGCATCGCTATCTCAGCGCCCGGCGCTTCGAGCTGGCGAAGCGCATGCTGCGCGATCCATCGGTCGCAATCACCGAGATTGGTTCGGCTTGCGGCTTCTCGTCCCATGCTGCTTTCTCACGCGCTTTCAATCGCATTGTCGGTGTTTTGCCTAGCCGGTTTCGGAGCCATGATACGACGCGGGCGCCATCGTATCAGACCGCCCTACCCCGACATGATACCGATCGATCGAGCGTTCTCGACGGTCCGTCGCAGGCTCGTGCCCAAATAGCAGGGCCTTCGGACGTTGTGAGACTAACCGCTTCAATCGCGCACGAAGTCAATCAGCCGCTCACGG
Source organism: Sphingobium sp. (assembly GCA_040508315.1). Classification (GTDB taxonomy): domain Bacteria; phylum Pseudomonadota; class Alphaproteobacteria; order Sphingomonadales; family Sphingomonadaceae; genus Sphingobium. Next base: position 17,621 of record JBEVNC010000078.1, on the reverse strand, counting down.
CGATCTCGACGTTCGGCGAGGCCATCCTCCATTGGCTCCAACGGCCCGAGCCCAACCTGGCAGAAGCGACCAGCCTAGCGCATCACCTGATCGCGGATGCCCGCCGAGCGAGCGAGATTGTCAGGCGAATCCGCGATATGGCCTTGCAGCGGGCGCACAGCCGCGAGCCAATCTCCGTTCGGCGAGCTTTGGACGACGCGTTGCCCACCCTTCAGTCCGAAAGCCGGTCTAAATCCGTCACCATCAGCTTCGATGTTCCAGACGACCTGCCGCCGGTCATGGCCGATAGCGTGCAGCTCCAGCAAGTGATCGTAAACCTGTCGGTCAACGCGATGCAGGCGATGGCCGAAGCCGAGAGTGCGGTCAGGGAGCTCACGATCAGCGCCCGTGAATGTGCGGACGGCATCGTGGCCTTCGTGCTAACGGACACCGGGCCTGGGATCCCCGCCTCGCATGTCGATCACGTTTTCGATGGCTTCTTCACCACGAAGGAGAATGGCATGGGCATGGGGCTCGCAATCTGTCGTTGGATCGTCGAATCGCACAATGGGCGAATTGCGGCCACCAACGCCGAGAGCGGCGCACGTTTCACATTCACCTTACCAGCTGCGCACCCCGAATGATCAGGCTTCGCCAATCCCCAGTTTCTCGGCCATCTTCACGAAATCGGGCAGGGTTCGCGCCATCATCTTCTTCATGGCCGACGCACGATGGAGCTTCACGGTAATTTCGCTCAGTCCCAGATCGTAGGCCGCCTGCTTGTTGAGCCGGCCCGCTGTCACCAGTTCCATGACTTGCCGTTCGCGGTCTGACAGGGCCAGATAGCGCGATCTCAGTTCGGACATGGCGCTGTTCACCTCGCGCTGCCGGATGTCACGGTCGAGCGCTGTCGCGACGGCATCGAGCAGATCCTGATCACGGAACGGCTTTGTTAGGAAATCCACCGCGCCGGCTTTCATCGCCTGTACCGACATCGGCACATCGCCAAAGCCCGTCATCATGATAACGGGCATGGTGATTTGATGCGCTAGAAGCTGCGCTTGGAAGTCGAGTCCGCTCATTCCCGGCATGCGGACGTCCAGAAGAAGGCACCCGGGTGCGTCACTCCGCGGCATGTCCAGGAATTCGGCGCAATTCGCATATGTCTGCGATACCATCCCGACCGACCGGAGCAACGTGCTTATCGCTCGCCTTATAGAGTCGTCATCGTCGATGACATGGATGGTCCCTTGCTGCTCCATGCCGGACAGTTAGCCTATCTTTTCAGGGCTAAGAAGAAATACCATCGTATAGGCGCCTTCACGCGCCGGTACCGGCGATTGCGCGGCGTACACTCTGAATGAGTGTGCTGGCATCGAACGGCTTGGCGAGAAAATCGGCGGCGCCCGTGGAACGCGCGCGAAGGCGAGCCCCCTCTTCCGGAAAGGCGGTCAAAATCAGGACCGGGACACCTGGCGCCTGCCTTTTCATCGACGCCAACAGGTCGAGCCCGCTGAGCCCCGGCATCTGGATGTCCGTTAGAAGGCAGTGCGGCACGCGCCCCGGTAGAGACTGTAGAAACGCCTCCGCGCTGTGGAAGAGATCGACCGCATAGCCTTCTGAGCGCAACAGGCTCGATAGGCCGATCCTGATGGCTTCGTCATCGTCTACTACAGCGATCAACGGGCGTTCTGTCACGGCGGTCCTCAAGCCCCGTCGGAGCGGAGGACAGTAGCTTACCGGGCAGCCCGATGCCCCGCAACTATGCCATCGTATAGAAGAACCGTCCGCCCATCATTCCTATTGGTATCCAGCTAAACTGCCTCAGGGGATTTTATGCGTCCGGTCTTCACCCTGTGGCCCACCGACGAAGCCGCCTCTCCAGACCGCCGCGTCGACGAGCAGGGCGTGCCGATCTGGGCAAGCCGCCCTGGGCCCGTACCAGCGAGGAACCACTGGACTCGTCAAGACCGGTCGGTGCTTGCCATTGTCGCCTGTCTCGCCGTGGCGCTGGCTCTCGTCGTGCCCGGAGACGTCCCTGGGTCGATACTCGCTGGAATACTGATCGTCGCGATGCTCGCCTTGGCGGCGTTGGGGATCGTCATGTACCGTTCGCAGGTTACGCGGCTCCAACGAGACCTTGAAGAATCTAGACGCTGGAGCGACATCCTGTTCGAGCGCGGCGGCATCGCGCTTTGGCGCGAGGACTGGACATACGCGCGAGACGCCGTCCTTCGGTTGATGCAAGCTGGCGTCACCGACATGCAGACCTACTTCGCGACACACACCGAGGAGCTGCGGGAAATCCGGCGCAACGTCACCATCAAGGACGTAAACGGGTTCGCGGTCATCCGCACCAAAGTTGCGGAAAAGGCGCAGTTGCGCGGTTCGCTCGAACGAATCCTCCCCGACACTGACCACAGCTTTATCCAATGGCTGGTCGCTTTCGCCCGAGGGGACAGCTTCTACCGGTCGGAAACGCACATCACCCGACCTGACGGGTCTCCCTTCGGAACGCTGTTTGCGGCTGGCCTACCGACGGACATGCGCGGCTTCGAGGATATTTTGGTCAGCGATCTCGACATCACCGAGTACAAGACGATGCAGGCGCGTCTGACCCAGGCGGAGAGCGATATCGCGCGAGCGGTCAGAATCAGCACAATGGGTGCTCTCACCGCATCGATCGCCCATGAGGTGAACTCGCCCCTAGCCGCGATTGTCTCGAACGCGGAAGCATCCTTACGGTGGTTACGCCGAGACAAGCCCGACCTTGAAGAGGCGGGCGCGGCGCTCGAGGCCGTCATCACCGCGGCGATCAGGGCGCGGGACGTTGTCGAACGCACTCGGGCATTCCTCGCCAATGCGCCGGCGCAGTTCGAACCTCGCGACATTGCAGGCTTGATCCGGGAGTCGATCCAGTTGATCGACCGGGAGCTGCGCGCAGCTCGAATATCCGTTCATATCGACGCGGAACAAGGACTGCCGCCTGTATTGGCGGACGGAGTCAATATCCAGCAGGTGCTCGTCAACCTGATGATGAATGCGGCTCAGGCGATGGGGGGGCTAGACGGTCCGCGCGATCTCACCATTGCCGCTCGGCAAGACGGGGACCGGGTGCGAGTCGAGATAAGCGATCAAGGGCCCGGTATTCCCGAATCCAATATGCATCTGATCTTCGAGCCATTCTATTCCACGCGGGAGGGCGGCATGGGCATGGGTCTGGCAATCTGCAAGACCTGCATCGCCGCACATGGTGGACGTCTGTGGGCGACAAGCGTGCCGGAGGCCGGGGCGACGTTCCATTTCGACTTGCCAGCGGCGTCGTCGCCCACGAACTAAGCAGGCCAGCGCGCCGGACCTATACTTTCATTTGGTCGTCGCAACCTCCGGTATGATCGACCGGCCCTCGTGCGTACGACACCCTTCTGTCTGGATAAACGATCCGACAGGACGAATAGATGACCAGCGACAAACCAGATCTTTCTCATGCGGGCGGCGCGCCCGTGGCCGACAATATCAACATCCTCACCGCCGGGCGGCGCGGCCCTGCCCTGTTGGAGGATATCTGGCTGATCGAGAAACTCGCACATTTCGACCGCGAGGTGATCCCGGAGCGGCGGATGCACGCCAAAGGGTCCGGCGCTTATGGGACGTTCACGGTGACGCAGAATGTCAGCCGCTACACCAAAGCAAAGCTCTTTGCAGAGGTCGGCAAACAGACGCCGGTCTTCCTGCGCTTCTCGACCGTCGCCGGCGAGCGCGGCGCGGCAGATGCCGAACGCGATATTCGCGGCTTCGCGATCAAATTCTATACTGAGGAAGGCAATTGGGATCTGGTCGGCAACAACACGCCGGTCTTCTTTTTCCGCGATCCGTTGCGCTTCCCGGATCTCAACCACGCCGTGAAGCGCGATCCACGCACGGGCCTGCGGAGCGCAGAGAACAATTGGGATTTCTGGACGCTGCTGCCCGAGGCGCTGCACCAGGTGACAATCGTCATGTCCGATCGCGGCATCCCGGCCAGCTATCGGCACATGCACGGGTTCGGCAGCCACACCTTCAGCCTGATCAACGCGGCCAATGAGCGCGTTTGGGTAAAATTCCACTTCCGCTGCCAGCAGGCGATTGAAACCTTCACCGATGAACACTCCGCTACGGTCATCGGCGGCGACCGGGAAAGCCATGGCCGTGATCTTCTCGAAGCGATCGACCGAGGCGACTATCCGCGCTGGACGCTCTGCATCCAGGTCATGACCGAGGGCCAAGCGCAGACCCACCGGCACAATCCCTTCGACCTGACCAAGGTCTGGCCCAAGGCGGACTATCCCCTGATCGAAGTCGGCGTGCTGGAGCTGAACCGCAATCCGGAGAATTTCTTCGCGGAGGTCGAGCAGGCCGCGTTCACGCCCGCCAATATCGTGCCGGGCATCGGTTTCTCACCGGACAAGATGCTGCAGGCGCGGCTCTTCTCCTACGGCGATGCGCAGCGCTACCGGTTGGGCGTCAATCACGGACACATCCCGGTCAACGCGCCCAAATGTCCGTTTCACAGCTATCACCGCGACGGTGCGATGCGCACGGACGGCAATCTGGGTGCGACGCTTAGCTATTATCCCAACAGCCAGGGGGTCTGGGAGGACCAGCCGCACCTCCACGAACCCGCGCTGCCGCTGAATGGGCCGGCCGCGCACTGGGATCACCGCGTCGACGACGATCATTGGGAGCAGCCCGGCAACCTCTTCCGCCTGATGAACCCTGCCCAGCAGCAATTGCTGTTCGAGAACACCGCGCGCCAGATCGGCGGGGCATCGCTTGCCGTGCAGCAGCGCCACATCGCCAACTGCATGCGCGCCGACGCTGCCTATGGCGCCGGCGTTGCCCAGGCGCTCGGCCTCGATCTCGCGACAGCCGCCGAATAATCGATCGAAAGGAGTATCATCATGCCGCTCATCCGCTTCGCCGGCGCCATTACCATGCTCGCCGCCGGCACTGCCGCGCTTGCCCAGCATGACGGGCATATCGCATCGGCGCCCGACCAGAAGATCGAAGCCGCGTTCGATGTCATCCGAACCGACGTGAAGAGCGTCGGCCCAGACATCGTCTTTCAGGTAAAAGTTCGCGGCAAGGCCGGCACAATCCGGCCAAAGCCGACCGGCGCGTTCGCCGGAAGCGCTGTCTATTCCTATGTCTGGCCCACAAGCCTAGACAGCGCCAGCGTCGGTTTCGAGGGCGGCCAGGGTATATTGGCCCTTGCCGTCACCTTCCATCCGGACTTCGACGACACCGCCGACGGCAGCGCCAACCGCCATGTCTGGCATCCGCACTGGGTCGTGCTGGTGCCCGACGACGCCTGTGGGAGGGGCTCGCTCAAGGTGCGAGATATCCCTGCGGGAACAACGCCGAAGGTTCCGGCGACCTGGCCCAAAGTCCCGCTGCTCATCGACAGCCCGACCTATCCCACGATCCTGGAGACGGACACGGTCGAGGTCAAGGTTCCAGCGACCGTCATCGGCGCCGCGGCCGGCGTCAAGTTCGATGGCGTCACATCGGCGCTGAAGGTCAACGCCAATCTGCATGCGCCGCTGCTCTGCATCGCCAATGTGTTCGATGTCGCGTCCGGAGATCTCAGTCTGCCAGGCCGCATCCGCTAGATCACCGACCGGCCTAGCATATTGTTGGATCCGGCGCAGTCGAGCGCCGGCTCCTTCGTTATCGGTACCGCCATACCAAGGTGTAGTGGTAATGCTCTCTCGTCTGGTTGAGCGCCCTAACCACCCCGCGCGATACTGTCCCACAGAAAAGGAGTCGGCGATGCAGGACACTCTCCAGATCAACGTTCAGGACGGATCGTTTCACGCTTTCGTCGCCTATCCGGCGGTCCTTCCAGCGCCTGCCGTCGTCGTGCTTCACGAAGTCTTTGGCGTGAACGATGACATGCGCGCGAGTTGCCGGGAACTGGCGGACCGCGGCTTCATCGCCCTCGCGCCCGACTTGTTCTGGCGTCAGGAGCCCGGCCTCGATCTCTCGCACTGGACGCCGGAGGAATGGGAGAAAGGGCTCGCGCTCTATCAAGCCTATGACCGCGATCAGGGCGTGCGGGATATCGCTGCTGTCCTCGACGTCGCCCGGTCGTTCAACGGCAGCACGGGAAGGGTCGGCCTCATGGGTTATTGCCTTGGCGGCCTGATGACCTTCCTCGTGACAGCCCGCCGCGGGTCCGACGCAAGCATCGCCTACTATCCTGGATCGGCGGAGGACTATGCCTCCGAAGCATCCGCCGTTTCTTCGCCGCTGATCGTCCATCTTGCCGAGAATGACGAATTCATTTCGAAACCTGCACAAGCCACCATCAAGGATGCGCTGCAAGACAATCCGGAGGTTCAGATTTTCTCCTATCCGGGCTGCAGCCATGCCTTCGCCCGTCATAGCGGCACCCACTACGACGCGCAGGCCGCCTCTCTCGCCAATGGCCGGACCTGGGCATTCCTCAAGGAGAAGCTGGCATGACCCCCGCCTATGATCCGGCCCGCACCGCATTGCTGTTCATCGATCCCTATAACGACTTTCTCGCCGAGGGCGGGAAGCTATGGCCGATGGTGCAGGAGCTGGCAAAGACCGTGAACTTGCACGCGAACCTGCGCACGGCGTTGTCTGCGGCGCGGAACGCCGGGCTGGCGATTTTCATCGTCCCGCATCATCAATCGCTGCCCGACGACTTCGTCGCTTGGGATCACCCCACGCCCTATCAGCTCGGATCTGCCAGCGCCCAGGTGTTCGCGAAAGGGAGTTGGGGAGCCGAATGGTTTCCCGATTTCGCTCCACGAGACGGCGAGACGATAGTCAAGGAGCATTGGGGAAGTAGCGGCTTTGCCAACACCGATCTCGGCATGCTGCTCACGCAGAAGAAGGTCACGCACGTCATTCTGATCGGCCTGATCGCCAACACCTGTATCGAGACGACCGGAAAATTCGCAGCGGAGCTGGGCTATCACGTCACGCTCGTGCGCGATGCTACCGCCGCCGCGAGCGAAGCGGCGATGCACAGCGCGCACGAAATCAACGGGCCGACCTACGCGCACGCGATCCTGACGACCGCCGCGATGATCGCCGCTCTCGGCGAACCGCATGTGGCCGTAAGCGAGAAATCGGCATGACCGTTCCCTCCGCAGATGGCTTCGCGGTCAGCCGAAGGTCCATCCTTGGTGGCAGCGTCGCCGCCGTCGGACTAGCGGCGTTGCCATTCGAGCTTCTTGCAGCCCCTCGATCACAAGGAACCGAGACCATGACGTTCATCAAGACCAGCGACGGCACCGAAATCTTCTACAAAGATTGGGGGCCGAAGGACGCAACGCCCATCATGTTCCATCATGGCTGGCCGCTCACCGCGGACGACTGGGACAGCCAGATGATGTTCTTCCTTCTCAAGGGCTATCGTGTGATCGCGCATGATCGGCGCGGCCATGGCCGCTCGACACAGACCTATGCCGGCAACGAGATGGACACCTACGCCGCCGACGTGGAAGCGCTAACGGATCATCTCGATCTGAAGGGCGCCATCCATGTCGGCCATTCGACCGGCGGCGGCGAGGTCGCGCATTATGTGGCGCGGGCCAAGGCTGGCCGCGTCGCTAAGGCTGTCTTGATCGGTGCGGTTCCGCCAATCATGGTCAAGTCGGACAGGAACCCGGGCGGTCTGCCGATCGAGGTGTTCGACGGCTTCCGCAAGGCGCTCGTCGAGAATCGCGCCCAGTTCTTCCTCGATGTGCCCTCGGGTCCGTTCTACGGCTACAATCGCCCCGGGGCGAGGGTCGATCAGGGCGTCATCCAGAATTGGTGGCGCCAGGGCATGATGGGCGGCGCCAAGGCGCACTATGACTGCATCAAGGCCTTTTCCGAAACGGACTTCACCGACGATCTGAAGGCGATCGCCGTGCCGACGCTCGTGATGCACGGCGACGACGACCAGATCGTCCCCTATGCCGACTCCGCGCCGCTGTCAGCGAAGCTGCTGAGGAATGGCACGCTCAAGACCTATCAAGGCCTGCCTCACGGCATGTGCACGACGCATCCCGACGTCATAAATGCGGACCTTCTCGCTTTCGTTCGAGGCTGACCGGGCGCCCCGAGGCCCGGCCGTTATCGAACGGCCGGGCCATTTCTTATGCACATCGGGGTCGCCAACCAAACCTTCGTCTAGTCCGTCCAGCCTTGCGTACAATTTCGCGCTCGCCGTCACATGGCCACTCTCCGGCCCATCGGAACCACAGCGAAGGCTTCGAACATGAGCCGGATCCTCGTTCTCTATTATTCAAGCTACGGCCATGTCGAAGCACTCGCTCATGCGGTTGCGGATGGCGCGCGCCAGGCAGGTGCGGAGGTCGCGGTCAAACGCGTGCCCGAGACCGCGCCGCTCGACGTCGCGCGTTCTGCCGGCTTCAAACTCGACCAGGACGCGCCGATCGCTTCGATTGCCGAGCTCGAGACCTATGACGCGATCGTCGTCGGCACCGGCACCCGGTTCGGTCGCATGTCCTCGCAGATGGCCGCTTTCCTCGATCAGGCCGGCGGGCTTTGGGCGCGCGGCGCGCTGAATGGCAAGGTCGGCGGCGCCTTCACCTCGACAGCCACCCAGCATGGCGGACAGGAAACGACGCTGTTCTCGATCATCACCAATCTGCTTCACTTCGGCATGACGATCGTCGGCCTGCCCTACAGCCATCAAGGGCAGATGCGCGTCGATGAGATCGTCGGCGGCGCGCCCTATGGGGCCACGACGGTGGCCGGGGGCGATGGTTCGCGTTGGCCCAGCGAGAGCGATCTCGAAGGCGCCCGACATCAGGGAACTCGCATCGCGCAAGTGGCGGGCAAGCTGTTCAGTTGAAATCGCCATCCAGGGACACCCCAGATGAAAACAATGCTTATCGCCGCGACCCTCACCCTCGCGCTCGCCGGATCTCCGGCGGTTGCAGCGCCGCGAGAAAGCGCCATCAGCGCGCCGACCCAATTCATCGAGAGCCAAGGCCGGCGGATCGCCTATCGCTCGGTCGGTTCAGGTCCGGCGCTAATCCTTGCGCTCCGCTTCCGCGGCATCTTGGATTCGTGGGATCCGGCTTTCATCGATGCGCTGGCCAAGAGCTTCCGGGTGATAACCTTCGAATATAGCGGCATCGGGCGCTCCACCGGGCCGCGGGCGACCAGCGTGACGGCCATGGCCGATGACGTTCGCGATCTGGCCGACGCGCTGAAGCTGAACCGCTTCGTGCTTGGCGGCTGGTCGATGGGCGGCGCGGTGGTGCAGGAATCGGCCGTCCGTATGCCCGACCGGGTTTCGCACCTCGTGATCATCGGCGCCGGGCCGCCGGGTAAAGGTTTCTGGGTACCCGAAAAGAGCTTTCTCGACGCGGCTGCCAAGCCAGTAAATGACCTCGCCGACAAGGAAGTGCTGTTCTTCCGACCGAGCTCCGAAGCGAGCCGAGCCGCTGCGAAGGCGTCGTGGGATCGCATTCACGCCCGCAGCGCCGATCTTTCCGTGCCTGTGCCTCCAGCAGCCTTTGCCGATCAGGCCAAGTCGCTCGCGGGCTTTCGTGCTGATACCAGCGGCGTCAGCGAGTTCCTTTTCACGACACGGATGCCGATCCTGGTCGTCGCCGGAGACAGCGATGTCTGCTGCCGGGTGCAAGATTGGTATGCGCTCAGCGGCCGCTTCTCGACGTTACGGCTGTTAGTCATGCCGCAATCGGGACATGCGCCGCAGCATCAATATCCGGCTGAAGTCGCGGCGCAGATCTCTGCATTCGCTGGCAACTGATCACTTAATCCCTTTGTCGAGTTTTGGAGACTGCCATGACAGACCAGATCGCCTCCCAGGAATTCACGTTCGACAGCGACGGTCTTGCCATCTTCGGACGGGTCTGGCGGCCTGCCCGAGCGCCGCGGGCGATCGTCGCGATCTGCCACGGGCTCAACTCGCACAGTGGCCACTATATCTGGCCCGCAGAGCAGATGGTTGCCGCCGGGTTCGCCGTATATGCGCTCGACCTGCGTGGTCGCGGCCGTTCGGAGGGCGAGCGCTTCCACGTCGAAAGCATCGAGGACTATGTAAGCGATCTGGACGGTCTCATCGACTTGGCGCTCTCCCGCGAAGGAGCGGTGCCTGTCTATCTGCTCGGCCATAGCGCCGGAGGCGTCACTTCCTGTGTCTACACTCTGGAACATCAGGAGAAACTTGCCGGCCTCATCTGCGAGAGCTTCGCTTTTCAGGTGCCCGCACCTGATTTCGCGCTCAGCGTAATCAAAGGGATCAGCCACGTCGTGCCCCATCTCCATGTCCTGACGCTGAAGAATGAGGATTTTTCGCGCGATCCTGAAGTCGTCGCGCGGCTGAATGCCGATCCGCTGATCGCGCAGGAATCGCAGCCGACGCAGACGGTTGCCGCGCTCGTGCGCGCGGACGAACGGCTAGAGCGTGACTTCCCGAGCATCACGTTGCCAGTTCTCATCATTCATGGAACCGCCGACAAAGCCACAAAGCCCAGCGGCAGTCAGTTTTTCTATGATAATGCCGGTTCAACGGACAAATCGCTGACATTTTATGAGGGGCACTTTCATGACCTTCTGAGCGACGTAGGACGTGGACAGGTCCTGTTGGATATCATCGACTGGATGAACGATAGGGTCTGATTTCGGCCAGATTCCGCCTTCCGATGTCGACCACAAATGGTCTCTAGGTGACCCGGTCGATCGGACCGATTAAATATCTACGGCAGGTGGAAGCAATGGTGCTTCCAGCTCTATGACCTCTTCAGCAGCCGCAACCTCAGGTTCCGGCTTTGGGATCGTGCGAAGGCCGGGACCGCCATCTAGCGACTTGCCGCCCGCCGCTATAAACTTGAGCCCTGCACCTCGCAGCGTCTCCAGCATCGCCTCAACTGACGCCGGCGAAATGATGCCGTCATCCTCGAACCTTTCGACCACCGAAACATCTAGTCCAGCGGCAGTGGCAAGCTGCTGGGGCTTCCATTTCAGCAAAGCGCGGGCTGCTCGGCTCATCTCTGGCGTCAATAGCATGAATTCTCTTTGCCGCGCGAACGCACGGCTCGTAAGTCCCCATGCCGCCTTCCGATGTCGACCCTTTGTTGCCATTGAGAGGCGGATTTTTTGCATCGAAGTCCGGTCGGTCCGCTTTCGGGTTGCGAGCTTCATCGTAGATCGCTCTTACAGCCCGAGGTGACTCAACCCCGGATGATCGTCGGGCCGGCGTCCCTGCGTCCAGTGGAATTTCCGGTCGCCCGCGCTGATCGGCGCATCATTGATGCAGGCGAGCCGCCGCTGCATCAGGCCGCTTTCGTCAAACTCCCAATTCTCGTTGCCATAGGAACGGAACCAGTTGCCGCTGTCGTCATGCCATTCATAGGCGAAGCGCACCGCGATGCGGTTGTCGCGAAAGGCCCAAAGTTCCTTGATCAGCCGATAATCCAGCTCCCGCTGCCATTTGCGGGTGAGGAAAGCGATGATTGCGGGACGGCCGTCGATGAACTCGGCCCGGTTCCGCCACTGGCTGAGCGGCGTATATGCCATGGCGACCCTGGCCGGATCGCGGCTGTTCCAGCCATCCTCGGCCAGGCGCACCTTTTCGGTCGCGCTCTCCAGGGTGAAGGGCGGCAGCGGCGGTCTCGGATTGTCCATCATGCGTCTCCCATTTTTGCAAGGCTATCCCGCAACGCCCTGTTCTCGGCTTCCAGTTCAGCCAGTCGCGCATGCAGCGGCCGGACCGCCTGCTCGATCTCGCGCTCGGTGAAGCGCGGGGTGATATGCTGCGGACAGTTCCAATCGAACGCCTCCAGTCGCAGCCGGAATATGCGCTCCGCCCGCGCCTTGTAATCCGTGTCCATGACAAGATCGGTGAGCGCCGGATCGGCATCAATCGCGAGCTTCTCGACATGAACGTAGATTTTCAGCCTGGCGCGGCGGGGATAGTCCATCAGGATCAGGCAGGCCCGGTCGTTCGCGGCAAGGTTGCCGGTGCTGATATATTGGCGGTTGCCGCGATAATCGGCAAAGGCTAGCGTCCGGTCATCGACCAGCTTGAGGAAGCCTGCCGGACCGCCGCGATGCTGAACATAGGGCCAGCCATCCTCCGACACTGTTGCCATGTAGAAACTGTCGCGCGCCGCCAGGAAATGCGCTTCATTGCCGGTGAAACGGTCAGAGGCGCGATTGCCGCTGAACCCCGCCCAATGGGCGTCCGCGCCCATCTCCGCCTGCGCCGCGCGGACGCTTGGCGTCGTCGCGATATCCAGAAAACCATAGGACATGGTCTGTCTCCCATCATCCGTCCGTTGCAGGGCCATGCATGACCATGGCGCCGCCGGGGTTCAGCGCGCCGCGACCTTGCGATCGAGGAAGTCGCGGATCAGCGGCGCCATTTCATCGAGCTTGTCTTCCAGGGCGAAATGGCCGGTGTCGAGAATATGCATCTCCACGTTCGGCAGGTCACGCTTGTAGGGATGCGCGCCGGGTTCGGGGAAGATCTTGTCATTCTTGCCCCAAAGGATCAGCGTCGGCGGCTTGCGCTCGCGGAAGAAGGCCTGGAACGCCGGGTAGAGCGGCACGTTGGTGCGATAATCGTAGAACAGGTCGAGCTGGATATCCTTGTTGCCCGGCCGGTCGAGCAAGGCTTGGTCCTGCACCCAATTGTCGGGGCTGATCCGCGACAGGTCGCGCACGCCATCGGTATATTGGAACTTGGTGGCATCCAAGCCAACGAGCCAGGCCTGCGCCTCGCGATCCTTGGCCGATCCGCTCTGCCAATAGGCCTTGATCGGATCCCAGAAGGTGCCAAGCCCTTCTTCATAGGCATTGCCGTTCTGGACGATCAGTCCGCTGACCCGCTCGGGATGTTTGAGGGCGAGGCGGTAGCCGACCGGAGCGCCATAATCCATGACATACATGGCATAGCGCTGGGCACCGATCTTGCCCATCAGCGTGTCGACCATGTCGGCATAATGGGCAAAGCTGTAGGTGAACTGGCGATGGTTGGGCGCGTCGCTCTGGCCAAAGCCCGGATAGTCCGGCGCGATCACATGATAGCGGTCGGCCAGCAGCGGGATCAGGTTACGGAACATGTGCGACGATGTCGGGAAGCCGTGAAGCAGCAGAACCACCGGGCCGTCGGCGGGGCCGGCTTCGCGATAGAACATCTTCACGCCATCAATCGTGGCGGTGCGGTAATGGACCGTGGCGGCCGCAGCCTGCGTAGCAACGGTGCTGGCGGGCGCGGCGACCGCGTCGGCCGAAGCAGCGATGCCGGCGGTGGCCAGCAGCATCGAAATGACCAGTTTCTTCATCATGTTCTCCACCCTGTTGGGGCTGCTGAGCAAGGGCTTCAGCTTCTGGAGACAGAGATAATCCTTATCCTCATTCCTGATAATTCGAAAAATCTGGAAGTCATTATTCCTTAAACTGGAATAATACTCATGCCTGCTGAAACAGCATATTGGCCCGTAGCCGATCGACCGCCAGATCGACAAAGCTGCGCACCTTTGCGGCCGCCCGCCGCCCTTCGGCGTGGATGACATGGATCGGCAGCGGCTTTTCCATATGGTCGTCCAGCACCGTGACCAGCCGCCCGGCCGCCAGTGCCGGCTCGACCTGATAGGACAGCACGCGGGTCAGCCCCCAGCCCTGTCCGGCAGCGGCGATCGCCGCCTCATTGGTGTTGCAGAAGAGTTGGGGGTGGACCGTGACACTGCTTCGGCCCTCTTGACCGAAATGCCATTCGGGCGAGGTCCATGCCCCGGTCGGACCGATGATACGATGATGGACAAGGTCGGCCGGCGTCCGGGGCACAGGATGCCGATCGAAATAGGCCGGCGCGCCGCAGATGACGCGCCGGACCGATCCGACCCGGATGGCGCTCAAGCCCGAATCCGGCAGATGACCGATCCGTACCGCGACGTCGATGCCTTCCTCGACGATGTTGACCAGCCGGTCGACGAACAGGCTGCGCCCGGTCACCGCCGGAAAACGGTCCAGATAGTCGAGCAGGATCGGCAACACGTACATCTGGCCAAAGATCACCGATCCGGTAACGATCAGCGTTCCGGTCGGATTACCATGGGCGCCCGCCGCCGCCGCGTCCGCATCGGCCATGTCGGCCAATATGCGCCGGCAATCGTCGAGATAGCCACGCCCTGCCTCGGTCAGTTTCACCGATCGCGTCGTCCGGGTCAGCAACCGCACGCCGATCTCGTCCTCCAGCGCAGAGATCGCCCGCGTAACTGCCGGCGGGCTCAGATGCAACTGCCGCGCGGTCTTGGCAAAGCCGCCGGCTTCCGCCACGCGGACGAATATCTTTATGGCTTGCCAGCGGTCCAAAACATTCCCCGGATTTAGATTTGTGACCGAGATGTGCGCGGGATGTCATGGGCAGGTCAATCCGCGCATGTGAATGGCCAGGATGGATACATCGTCTATCTCCGACCCAAATGAGACGTCCAGCAGCCATTTGCTAGCCCCTAGGAGCCGACGGTCCGCTATTCCGCGTGCAGAACGCGACAGTGGCCAACCGCCGATTAGCTGCTTCCAAGCCAGCCGTCATTTACAAGCGCACGAAATCGGATTCAGGTATCCGCGCGCAGAGCCTTTGCAAATTGCTCGTGGCTGGGCGTTTCCGCGAAGTCAGGAGAATTTCCAATATTCACCCACGGCTGTTTGCGGCGGGTCCAGATATGGGCTGCAGGGACGATCTCATCGCTTCGATCCAGCGTTCCGGCCCTGACGATGATCATGCCGGGCACTGCGGCGTTACGATTGGCTATACGTGTCATGCAAACTGGACAGCCGATATGGATGGACGCCATCGTTTCATCCGCCCTGAGCTGAAAATCGACGGGATCGCCCGACAGTGTCAGCAGGTTTTCAGGCAACAGGCTATGAAGTGCAAAGGCGCTGCCGCTCCATGTCTGGCAATCCCTGCAATGGCAGGCATAGCTGGTCGGCAGCCCCTCCAACTCTATGGCGTAACGCACCTCGCCGCAGCGGCATCCTCCGGTCAGTGACATGGAAATCCCTTTCGATAAATGGTTGGGGGAAATAGCTGACTCGATCCGTATCGCAAGCCGGTGCTTATGCTCCGATCAAATGGCCACGCCCTGCACCGCGTCGGCTAGGAGGTTAAGCGAGTCCAGAACCTCTTGCGACGGACGAAGCGTCAAGGCAGCCAGATTTTCCTCCAGACGTCGGCGCTTTCGGGTGCCCGGTATAGGTGCCATCTTGGCGCCCATATTCCCCGCCCGTGCATACAGCCATGCAAGCGCGAGCTGAGCAGGCGCCACATCCATGGTTCCTGCCAGCACTTCAATACTTTCTACGAGCCGGGCATTGGCCGCGAGATTGTCATTTGAAAAGCGCGGAAATTGCTGGCGCGCATCGCCTTCTTCCAGCGTAGCGGCAAACGAGCGGCCCGTCAGCATTCCTCTTCCCAGCGGCGAATAGGGCACCACGGTCACGTCCAGTTCAGTGGCGGCAGGCACCACCTCCGTCTCTATTCCACGGGTGAAGACCGACCATTCCGATTGCAGGGCAGCGATGGGATGAACCGCATGGGCAGCGCGCAATTCCTTTGCGCTGACCGCACACAGGCCCAGCCAACGAACCTTTCCTTCTTCGACCAGACGCGCCATCGCCCCAACCGACTCCTCCATCGGGATAGCGGGGTCGCGGCGGTGCATATAATAGAGATCGATCACCTCCACACCGAGCCGCTTGAGGGAGTCTTCAACGGCGGTTCGGATGAAGGTCGGCCGATTGTTCAGGCTCCAGTCGTCTGGCCGCTCGGCATTACGCGCATAGCCGAATTTGGTGGCGATCAGCACCCGGTCGCGATGCGCGCGGACAAAAGGCGCCAGAAATCGTTCATTGGCGCCGAGACCGTACATGTCGGCCGTATCGAACAAGCTGACACCGCATTCGAGTGCCCGGTCGAGCGTCGCTCGAGCTTCATCCTCGTCGGTTACGCCGTAAAATTCGCTCATCCCCATGCAGCCAAGGCCCTGCGCCCCTATGAGGGGGCCGTCGGCGCCGAGGCGAATCTTGGGAATGGAGGAGGAAAAGCTCGTCATCGCAGGAGGGCTCCAAATTTCGACAAGCCTCGCCTATAAGTGTGGACCTTAGTCCATGGTCAAGGCCTCATTTGGATGCTTATCTCGCAATTCTCCAGGGCCACCGGCCTGTCGCCCGATACGATACGCTTCTACGTCGCCAAGGGTCTTCTCCGGCCGGACCGCAGCGCAAAGGGTGGCTCCAACCCCTATCAGCTATTCGGTCCGTCCGAGGTCACCGCCGCCCGGATGATCCGGTTGCAGCAGTCGCTCGGTTACTCCTTGCGCGAGATTGCTGCCCTGAACGAAGAATATCGCGCAGGTGCCGGTTCGCCCAAGCGGACAGCCGAAATTTTACGCGAGCAGATAGCGCGGTTGGAAGAACGACGAACTGCAATCGATTCCGCTCTGGCTTTCCTGAAGGGTAAACTCGCATGGGTCGAGACAGATCAGTCTGGCGATGCGCCGGAACTGATGGACTATATTTGCTGAACCTCCGCTTCCAGGAACGAGAGACCCCGATTGGTTGGAAAAAAGTGACGCCTCTCTGTCACCACCGACCAAAGGCAGCCGCTGCGCAGCCAGTTTTCTCTCCTCAGGAGCGGACCGTCCACTCTCAATCATAAGACGGCGGATGCCGCAAGCGGTCGACAATCATGACCATCTGATGGCGCCCACCCGCCGACATCCTGCATCGAATTTGTGTCGCGGAGGCTGGGCTTCCAGACGCTTACGTCCGCAGCCGGCGATATCTTAGCCCTTCAGACCACATTTCTCTCGCCTAGTCATTACCAGCCCGGAAGAGTATGTGTGTGCATTGGCGATCATGGTCGAGCAAAGGACATGCCGTGCTCATCACGATTTTCGCTCCCCGCAATGTGCATTTGCTTGAAATCGCTGGCGTGCGTGATGCGCTTTTCGAGGCGAACTGCAAGATTGCACCGGAGCAGCATTATCGCGTCCAACTGGTTACCGAGGACGGCGCGCCCGCTGAAAGCGCTTCGGGCGTCAGATTTCTCCCCGACAGGGCTGTGGAAGAAGCGTCCGGACCTTGCGACACCCTAATCGTGGTGGGACCTTACGGCGTGCCACGGCCCCCCAGCGAGCTCGTCCGGCACTGGCTCCGGGAGCAGGCCGGGCATGCGCGACGCTATGGATCGACATGCACCGGCGCCTTCCTACTGGCCAACGCCGGACTTTTGTCCGGACGCGGTGTCACCACGCATTGGGAATATGCCGATCGCCTTGCAGCCGAGTTCCCGGATATCCAGGTCCAACCCGACCGCATATTCGTCCGCGACGGGCCAGTGTTCAGTTCGGCGGGCGTCACGGCGGCCATCGACCTCACCTTTTCGCTGATCGAGGAGGATCACGGGCGCGCGCTGGCACTCTGGGTGGCACGACGCCTCGTCGTCTTTCTGAAGCGGCCGGGTGGGCAGTCGCAATTCAGCACTGCGCTCACCACGCAAACCAGCGCCAATAGCCCCTTCGACAGAATCCAGATGCACATCCTCGAACATCCGGGTGCAGATTTGGGTCTCA
>JBEVNC010000247.1:0-13610 GCA_040508315.1 Sphingobium sp. | reverse complement strand
CACGAAACTGCGCTTCCGACTCTGGATTCCCGCCTGCGCGGGAATGACCCGTGAATTATGCGATGGTCCCCTCCGCTTATAGGGGGGGATTCACCAGATCACTGGATCGTCACGGTCACCGCGCGGCGGTTCTGTGCCCAGCTGCTTTCGTCGGAGCCCAGCGCGACCGGGCGTTCCTTGCCATAGCTGATCGTCGTGATCCGCGTCGGCGCGACGCCCAGACCCACCAGATAATTTTTGGCTGCGTTCGCGCGGCGTTCGCCCAGAGCGAGGTTATAGTCGCGCGTGCCGCGCTCATCCGCATGACCTTCGACGGTGATGCGCTTGTCGGAATAGCGCGCCAGCCACTGCGCCTGACTTTGCAGGATGGACTTGTCCTGTTCGCGCACGTCGCTCTCGTCCGTACCGAAATGAACGGTGTCGGACAGGATGGACGCGATGAAGTCCTCCTGGCTGCCCGGCACTACGCCCGCCGGTCCGGAGGGTATCGCGGTGGATGCATCGGACGGCGGAGGCGGCAGTTGGTCGGGCGCCTTCTTCGCGCAAGCGGAAAGAGCGACGAGCGCGGCGAGGGTAACAAGCGGTGCTGACGAGCGAAACATCATGCGTCTCCTTGCTTGGGGATTCGAATCAGGGGATTCGAGCTGGATTTCGGTACGATGGGCGCAGAAAAAGCGGGTCCGTGCCAATCCTTCTCCAACTGTAACGTTCTTTGCGCGCATTGCGATCCGGTGATCGTACTGGATCGCGATTTTTTCCCTGTTCCCTGAAAGACTCACGGAAGCAGGGGACCCCAGGCGGGGTCGGACCCGTCGACAGGCGTCGGGATCTTCCGCTCGTTGACGCCGGTCAGGTCGACCTGCCAGATTTGCGACTTGCCCTGCTTGCCCTGCGACGTGCGGAAGAATTGCAGCACGCGGCCATTGGGCGCCCAGCTTGGCGATTCATCCTGCCAGCCATTGGTGAGCAGCCGCTCGCCCTGGCCCGATGTCGTCATCACGCCGATGCGAAAATTGCCCGCGATCTTGGTGAAGGCGATCAGGTCGCCGCGCGGGCTCCATTCGGGCGTCGCATAGGTGCCGCCGCCGAAGCTGATGCGGCGCTGGCTCGATCCGTCGGCGTTCATTACATAGATTTGCTGCTTGCCCGACCGGTCGCTCTCGAACACGATCCGGCTGCCATCCGGGGAGAAGCTGCCGCCGACATTGATGCCGGGCGTGTTGGTCAGGCGGACGGGCGTGCCGCCGCCGGCCGCCGACACCTTGTAGATGTCGGTATTGCCGGCCGATGACATGGAGAACAGGATGGTGCGGCCATCGGGCGACCAGCGCGGCGCGAACACCGCGGCGCTCGTTTCCGTCACCAGCTTCTGGCTGCCCGATCCGATGTCGTAGACATAGATGCGAACCCGCCGCCCGCTATAGCTCACATAGGCGATGGAGCGATAATCGGGCGAGAAGCGCGGCGTCAGCGCCAGCGCCTGACCATTGGTGATGAAGCGGTGATCCGCGCCGTCCGAATCCATGATGGCGAGGCGCTTGACGCGATTATCCTTCGGCCCGGTCTCCGCAATATAGGCGATGCGGCTGTTGAAGAACGGGCTCTCGCCGGTCAGGCGGGCATAGATGGCGTCGGCGCATTTATGCGCGGCGCGGCGCCAGTCGCGGGGGCTGACCGTATAGATCTGGTGCGTCTGCTCACTGCGCAGCGACACGTCGTAGAGGTAGCAGCCGATGGTGATCTCCGCCCCCGTCGCCTGCACATAGCCTTGCACCAGCGCGGACACGCCCATGGGCGACCAGCGGTCATATTGCGGAGCGGTGACGTCGGGCACGCCGATTGCGCCGATGCCCGCCGGGCCGACCGGCTGGAACAGGCCGCTATTGCGCAGATCGGCCGCGACCACCTCCGCCACGCGCTGGCCAAGCGAGGCGGTGGTGCCCGCCGGCGTTTCCGCGTCGCGGTCGGTCGGCATGGCGGGGATGGCGATGCGGATCGCCTCGCTGCTCTGGTCGGTGACGGAGCCGCTCAGCCCCTCCTCCTGCGGCAAGGCGGGCGGCGCCTGCTGCGCCATCGCAGGAATGGCGCCGCCGAGCATCAGGACGAGGGCGGCAAGAGGGAAGGAGCGGGAAGAATATGGGCGTCTGGTCATCTCAAAGCCTCTTGTCGAAGCGGAAGGAAACGATGTTCTTCCAACTATTATAATATTGCGGCGGCAGGTCGAAGGGCGCAGCGGCGCGCACGGCGCGAATCGCGGCCTCGACATGCAGTTTCTGCTGGGGCGCATTGGTGTCGGTCTGGCCGGTCTGCTCGACCAGTTCAGGCCCGGACGAGAGCGTGCCGTCCGGGTTGAGCCGCCAGCGCAGGATCGTCACGAGTTGATCGACATCCGCGCCGGTGGGCGCGCGCCAGTGTGGCTGCAACTGGCGGCTGATTTCCATGTTGAGCGCGCGCGCCTCCGCCGGGCCGAGTTTCGCGGAGGATGCGACCGCGGCCTTGGCGGGCGCAGGCGATTCCGCCGCGATCCCTTTGAGGAAATTGGGGCCGAGGCGCGATCCGCGTGGCTTCTCACCTTTGCCCTCGCCAGCCGAATCCTTCGCCTTGCTGTCTTTCGCGGCCGACTTGGACGGCGCGGATTTGGCGGGCGTGTCGGATTTCGCATTGGACGCCTTGGCGGGCTTGCGCGGTTCGGACGCTGGCGCGGCGGCAGCCTTTGGCTTTTCGGCCGGCGGTTTCGGTTCCGGCTTCTTCGCGGGCTTGTCGGCAACCGGCTTCGGATCGGGCTTCTTGGGGACCGGCTTGGGTGTAGGTTTTGGCGTCGGCGTCGGCGTCGGCGTCGGCTTTGGAGTCGGCTTGGGCTTTGGCGTCGGTTCCGGCTTCGGCTGTGCCTTAGGGGCAGGCGGCGGCGGTGGGGCGGGGCGCGGCGGGGCAGGTTTGACCACCGGCTCGGGCTCCGGTTCGGGCTGCGGCGCGGGTGCGGCGTCTTCTACCGGCCCCTCTTCCGGCGCGACCGCCGTGGGAGCAGGCGCAGGCGAGCGGGTCGATGCTTCCAGCGCGACCTCATCGACGAAGCTGACGTCGATGCTGGGCTGCTTGACCACCGGCGGCTCGGGCGCGCGGAACAGGCCAAAGGACAGCCCGGCAAGGAGCAACACATGCCCCGCGCCCGCTACCGATAGCCCTATCTTGTCGCTGCGTTCCACTCTGCCTGCCTATTGCCCGTTTTCTGAACCTTGGCTGACATCGCCGCTCGGTGCGGTGCTGACCAGCGCCACCCGGTCGAGGCCCGCGCGGTTGAGTTCGCCCATGACCTGCATCACGCGCTCATAATTCAGGCCGCCATCGGCCCGCAGGAAAAGCTGCGCCTCAGGCTCCATCCGCGATTTCAGCGCGACCAGTCGGTCGGGCAGTTCCGCGTCGCTCACCGGCTCGTCGCCGAGGAAGATCGCGCCTGCCGGGTCGATGGTGATGACGGTCGGCTTGGCGTCCTGGCTGAGCGCACCCGCGCGGTTCTCCGGCAGCTTGACCGGTACGCCCGTCACCAGCAGCGGCGCCGTCACCATGAAGATGATAAGCAGCACCAGCATGACGTCGACCAGCGGCGTCACGTTGATCTCCGCCATCGGTGCGCGGCGTCCACCCCGCCGCGAGGGAGGGGCGCCCATCATTCCTCAAGTTCCCGGCTGAACGTTGTGTAAAGCCGGTCGGCAAAGCGCATCAGCCGCGCCTCCAGCCGGTTCACGCCATGGCTGAAACGATTGTAGAAGATCACCGCCGGGATGGCCGCGAACAGGCCGATGGCCGTCGCGAACAATGCCTCGGCAATGCCCGGCGCCACGACGGCGAGGCTAGTATTTTGCTCGCCTGCAATGGCGGTGAAGCTGCGCATGATGCCCCAGACCGTGCCGAACAGGCCGACGAAGGGCGACACGCTGCCGATGGTGGCGAGCACGTTCAGCCGGTCGGCGATCTTGTCGACCGCCACGGCCACCGATGCGCTCATCGCGGTGGAGAGGCGGTCGCGGGTGCCGGCCTGATCGGTGCGGCGCTTGGCCACCGACTGCTGCCATTCCTGTATGCCCGCCGACAACACCTGCGCGCTGGGCACGGCCTCCTTGCCGCGCGCCTTGTAGAAGCTTTCCATATCGTCGGCCTGCCAGAAGGCGGCCTCATAATCGCGGCTGGCGCGTGTCGTGCGGCCCAGCGTCGCCGACACGCCGATGATGACCGCCCAACTCGCGATGCTGGCGAGCAGGAGGCCGATCATCACGGCTTTGACGACGATGTCGGCCTGAATGAACAATGCGATGGGAGACAGGGAGATGGCGGCCTCGGTCGGCCCGGCGGCGAGTAGGGGGACGATCATGAGCGGGGGTCTTCTCCGGTCGAAAGGCGTTGGAAGGCGGAAATCCAATGGGCGGGCTGGCGTTGCGGTCGACCCCTTGGCGACAGGAAGGCGGCTGTCACCTCTCCGTCCGTCAACTGGTCCGGCCCGCGCCAGATGCTTTGCGCGATAACGCAGCTTGCGGCACGAACGTTTCGCATGCGGCTGATAACGACGAGATCGTCTTCGAGCAGTGCGGGCTTCATGTAGCGCAGATTGAGGTCGGCAATGGCATAATAACCACCGCCCGACGCATGGGTGCCGCGCTGGTCTATGCCCGCCTGCCGCAGCATGTCCGACCGCGCACGCTCCATGAAGCGCAGATAATTGGCATGATAGACGACGCCCGACAGGTCGGTGTCCTCGAAGTAGACACGGACCGGGAAATGATGCGCGCCGCCCCTGAACTGGCCGCTCGCAGGAATAGGGTTAATGTCACCTGCCATTCCCGCGGGTCTACCCGTGCGACGAGTCGTTGGGAATCCCCAATCGCCGCGCCGCCGGGGCGGCTTATCCCCGTCCGCGATACCCCGGCACGTCCTGGCTGGGCACCCACAGGCCCGCAGGCGACTCGCCCGTCTGCCAGAAGACATCGATGGGGATGCCGCCGCGCGGATACCAATAGCCGCCGATGCGCAGCCAGATCGGCTTCATCTCCGCCGCCAGCCGCTGGCCGATGCCGACCGTGCAATCCTCGTGAAAGGCGGCATGGTTGCGGAAGGATGTTAGGAACAGCTTGAGCGATTTGGACTCGACGATGGTGTCGCCCGGTGCATAGTCGATCACCAGATGCGCGAAATCGGGCTGCCCCGTAACCGGGCAAAGCGAGGTGAACTCCGGCACGGCAAAACGTACCAGATAGAGCGATCCCGCGCGCGGATTGGGCACATAGTCGAGTTCCGCTTCCTCGGGGGAAGCAGGCTGGGCGGCCGACTGGCCAAGGAATTTCGGTGTCATAGCCGGTCACTAGCCGATTTGCCCTGTCCGGCCAACCGCCCAGCGCATTCGCAGCTGCAGTTTATTCACAGTAGGAACAAAGGCTTATGTCGTTGTGGGAGGTTCATGCAACCAGCGCCATTGTCCCGGCATTAGACAACTCAGATTAGGATCTGGAGGAGAAAACAGATGCGCAACATCCTGCTCGGCCTGGCGGTCGCAACGCTCGCCGTCCCCGCGACCATGGCCGTCCCCATCGAAGGCGCCAGTGCGCGCGATCGCGACTATCGTGGCCGCGACTATCGTGACCGTGATCGTGATTATCGTGGCGACCGCCGCGAATGGCGTGGCCGCGATGGCCGTCAATATTGCCGCAAGTCGAACGGCACCACCGGTCTGATCGTCGGCGGCGTCGGCGGCGCGCTGGCGGGCCGGGCCATCGACACGCGTGGCAACCGGACGACGGGCACCGTGCTGGGCGCGGCGGCCGGTGCGCTGCTGGGCAAGGAAATCGACAGCGGCAGTAAGTGCCGTTGATCGCGACGGCGGGCGGCGGACTTTAAAGTCAGGCCGCCCGTAGATTTTCGGTGAAATGGGACGCTGCCTGCTGGAGCGTCCCGATCTCGTTGAGCAGCCCCTGCGCCGCCGCCTTGACCTGAGCGGAGACCGATCCGGTCTCCGTGGCGGCGGTGGACACGCGGGAGGCGCGCCCGGCGATCTCGCTCATCACCATGGCGTTGCGGCTGGCGCGATCCTGCATCGCGCCGGTCGCCTGGCCCTGATCCTGCGCTGCATTTCGGATGCGGGCGCAGGCATCGGTCAAGCGCGTGACCGCGGCAGCGACATCGTCGAACCGCCCCTCGGCATCGGCTGCGCTCGACGCGATCGCCTCGACCAGCCCTGCGATATCGCCTGTCGCCCGGCCGATCTGTCCAGCGAGCGCCTTCACTTCCTGCGCCACCACGGCGAAGCCCTGTCCGGCCTCTCCCGCCCGTGCCGCCTCGATGGAGGCGTTGAGCGCGAGCAGGTTCGTTTGGCTGGCGATGGCGGAGATAAGGTTGGCGATCCCCGCGACATTGGCAGTGCTTTGCGCCAGCGTGCGCACGGCTTTAGCGCCGCCCGACGAGCATTGGCGCGCGACATCGGCGAGTTCCGCCTGTTCATGGGCATTGTCGACCACGCTGTCCGCCGCGCGGGCCAGCAGGGAGACTTCGCCTGCGACCATATTGGCCGAATCCGATGCCTCGCTGGCGGCATTCGCCACTTCGCCCGCCTGATGGCGCGTACCCTCAGCCAGGACATTGAGCGATCCGGCGGCCCGGTCCAGCATCTGCGCGGCGTCCGCTACGGCCGCGGCGACATGGGCAACCGATGCCTCGAAGTCCGACGCCACGCGGCGTAGCTCGTCCGAGCGTTCGCGCTGCGCCTTCGCCTCCACGGCGTTGCGACGCATCCCCTCCAGTTCGGCGCGCGCTTCGGCGGATTTGGCGGCGGTAAGGGCTGTCTCGGCCTCCAGCCGCGCTGCGTCGGCGGCATGGGTCAGCGCAAGGCTTTCCTGCCGGGCGGTGTCCTGAGCCTCTAGGAGCTGCAGGAATCGGCGGGCGAAAATGCCTAGCACGACGCACTGGATGGTCACGGCCAGCGCATGCACGGCCACACGCGCCGCGCCGCCCACCTCGAACACCAGGTCGGGCGCGATGATCGCCAACACCAGATGATGGGTGAGGATCAATATGGCGCAGGGGATGAAGAGGAAGAAGTCGCACAGCACGATGAGCGAGGCGAGCGCGACGAAGAAATACATGTGCATGTCGATCTGCCATGCCGATTCGCGCATGGCGAACAACAGCAGGGCCGGCTGCAGCTGGATCATGAAGGCGACCGCGAGACGCGCCGACTTGCTGGTCTCGCCGCGCGCTATGGCGATAACCGGAATGACGGTCGACGCTAGGGATACCGCGACCGCGAACCATTCCTCCTGGTCGCCGAGCAGCGCAATGCGCGCGAGAAGGAACGCGATGACCGCGCCCGTCCCCATGGTGAGCAGCACCATGCCCCGCATTCTCAGCCTGTCGACTTCGCTCACTGCTCGTTCCTGTCTGTGTTTCCGGCCCCGTCGCCATACCCGCATCCGCGCCACCCGGCACGGAGCACCAGCGCCTGACCCGGCATCAAAGCCTCCATCAGCGCCGCCCGGTCCCCCGAAACCACGAGCGATTCGCTCAGCGGTCCCGCCCCGACCAGGCGTGCCCCTGCGCCGATGGCGATACCGGCGAGCGCGTCCCGACCCTTCGCGCCCGTCGGTATCAACAGCATTTCCCCCGAAACAGGCGGCGCCACCACCAGACCCATCATCGCCGCCAGCACGAACACGGCTTGCCCCCCGGCAAGCCAACGACCCGCGCGCCATTGCCCCGGCGCTGGACCGTCCGGTGCCTGTGTCTCCCACCAGGATGTCAGGCGCCGGATCATGCAAGTCCGCTTCTAGGCGAAGAGGGTTAATTTTTCGTAAGTTGGGGGTGTGATTCGGGTGGGATTGCTGGGTCCCTCTTCGACCCATAGCCGTCACCCCAGACCTGATCCGGGGTCCAGCTTCTCCAATCGGCATGGCGGCGTGGCTAAGAGAAAGCTGGACCCCGGATCAAGTCCGGGGTGACGCTATGGGCTTTGCTTCGATGACTTATCCGCCGCGCGCCGCCGCCACGATCTCGGCCCATGCGGCCTCGTCGATCACCTCGATGCCGAGTTCCTGCGCTTTCTTCAGCTTCGATCCGGCGCCCGGCCCGACGACCACCAGATCGGTTTTCGCGGAAACCGAACCCGCCGCCTTAGCACCCAGCATCTCCGCCTGGGCCTTGGCCTCGTCGCGGCTCATGGTCTCCAGCGCGCCGGTGAACACGACCGTCTTGCCGGACACCCGGCTCTCGCGCGTTTCGACCACATAGTCGGGCGGCGATACCTCGCCCATCAGATCGTCCCATGCCTCGCGATTATGCGCCTCATGGAAGAAGTCGCCCAGCGCCTCGACCACGGCCGGGCCGATACCGTCGATGCCGATCAGCTCCGCCAGCGCCTCCGCATCGCCGGCGTGCGCCCGCTCCGCCAAGTCGCGCATCGCGGACAAGGTGACGGTGCGCTTGAGCAGGTCGCGCGCCGTGACCACGCCGACATGACGGATGCCCAGACCGAACAGCAGGCGCGCGGCATCCGGCCGGCGGCGGTCTTCCACAGCCTTCAACAAGTTATCCACAGACTTTTCCTTCCAGCCCTCGCGGGTCAGAAGCGCCGTACGGTGCGTCTTCAGGCGGAAGATATCGGCCGGTCCCTTGTTCAGCCAGCCGAGTTCCAGAAACTCCACCAGCGTCTTTTCACCCAGGCCATCGATGTCCATCGCCCCGCGACTGACGAAATGGCGCAGGCGCTCGATCCGCTGCGCCGGGCAGATGAGGCCGCCGGTGCAGCGGACGTCGACCTCGCCGTCTTCCGCCACCGCCTCCGACTGGCAGGCGGGGCAATGGTCGGGAAAGGCGAAGGCGGGGCGGTCTTCGTCGCTGGTCAGGCTTTCCACGATCTGGGGGATCACGTCGCCCGCGCGCTGCACAACCACCCGGTCGCCCGGCCGGACGCCCAGCCGCGCTATCTCGTCGCGATTGTGGAGCGTGACGTTGGACACGGTTACGCCGCCCACGGTGACGGGGCGCAGGCGGCCGACCGGCGTCAGCTTGCCAGTGCGCCCGACCTGAATGTCGATGGATTCCAGCGTCGTCTCGGCCCGCTCGGCCGGGAATTTATGGGCGGTCGCCCAGCGCGGCGACTTGGCCACGAAGCCCAGCCGCTCCTGCCAGTCCAGCCGGTCCACCTTGTAGACCACGCCGTCGATATCATAGGCGAGGTCGGCGCGCTGGCTCTCGATAGCGCGATAATGGGTCAGCATCGCCTCGACCCCCTCGACGCGGGTCAGATGTACGGACAGCGGGAAGCCCCAGCCTCCGATGACGCGCATCACCTCATGCTGCGTCTCGCCGGGCACCGCGCTCGCCACGCCCCAGCCATGCGCCATGAAGCGCAGCGGCCGTGCGGCGGTGACGGCGGCGTCCTTCTGCCGGAGGGACCCTGCGGCGGCGTTGCGCGGGTTGGCGAACTGGCGAACGATGGCGGGATCGAACGCGACGCCCTTTTGTGCGGCCAGTGCCTCGCCCTCGGCGAGCAGCCGGGCGTTGAGCGAGAGGAAGTCGCCCTTGGCCATGTAGACCTCGCCGCGTACCTCGAAAATGTCGGGGGCGCCGTCGGGCAGGCTCTGCGGGATGTCGGGGATATGCGCGACATTGGCGGTCACATCCTCGCCCACCTGCCCATCGCCCCGCGTCGCCGCGCGCACTAGGCGGCGGTCCTCATAGCGGATGGAGAGCGACAGCCCGTCGATCTTGTCCTCCGCCGTCATCGCGACGGGGGTGTCTTCGGGCAGGTTGAGATAGCGCCGCACCCGGCCGACAAAATCCGCGACATCCTCGTCCGCAAAGGCATTGTCGAGGCTCATCATGCGCTTTTCATGCGCGACCTTGGCGAGCGTAGAGGACGCGACGGATGCGCCCACCTGCCGATTGGGGCTGTCGGCGCGGATCAGGTGCGGAAAGGCCGCTTCGAGAGCGTTGTTCTCCCGCGTCAGCGTGTCATAAGCCGCGTCGCTGATCTCCGGCGCGTCGTTGGCGTGGTAGAGGCGGTTATGCTTCGCGATCTCCCGCGCCAACCGCATCAGCCGATTGGCAGCCTCGGCCTCCGACATGCTCTCGGGGTCGGCCATCGCGTCAAAATTCCAACGCAACGATGGGCGCAAGGGTTAGCAGGCACCGCAGCAGCAGCAGGATCATCCCCCGGCGCGTCGGGCGCACGACCAGTTGCATCGCATGATAGCCGGTCCATAGTGCGAACAGGAAACTGACCGGCAGGGCAATAACCTGCCGCGCGGAAATGCTGCCGTCGATCACATCGTACCAGCCCAGCACCAGCAGCGCGATCGCGCCGAAGCCGCAGGCGAACTCGATGGTGGTGGTCACGACCATGATCGTGACCTGTTCGCGGGTGCTGATAGTGGGTTGCTGGGTCATGCTGCTCTTGGATTGATGCGTTTTCTGATTGTGCGCTTGGACCGGGGAAATTGCGACCGTCAAGTCACACCCCCTCCAGCAACCGATCCGCCTGCGCCCGCGCTTCCGGCGTAATGGCCGCGCCGGACAGCATCCGGGCGATCTCCTCGCGCCGTTCGGCATCGTCCAGCGTACGGACGCCGGTGCGGGTGATGGTGCCTTCGCTGGCCTTGGCGATCAGCAGATGCGCCGCGCCGCGTGCGGCGACCTGCGGGCTGTGCGTGACGACCAGCACCTGCGCACCGTCTGCCAGACGCGCGAGTCGTTCGCCGATGGCCGACGCGACCGCGCCGCCCACGCCGCGGTCGATCTCGTCGAAGATCATTGTCGCCGCGCCGCCGCGTTCGGCCAGTGCCACCTTGAGCGCCAGGATGAAGCGCGACAATTCGCCGCCGCTTGCGATCTTGATGAGCGGGGCGAAGGGCGCGCCGGGGTTGGTGGAGATGAGGAACTCCACCCGGTCCATGCCGCCCGGTCCCCATTGCCCCTCCTCCAGCGGATCGACCGCCGTGCGGAACCGTGCCGAGTCGAGTTTCAACGGAGCTAGTTCGCCCGCGACCGCTGCATCGAGTCGGGTGGCGGCTGCCTTGCGCTGTTCGGATAGGGCAGCGGCTGCGGCAAGATAGGTCGCGCGCGCCGCGCTTTCCGCCTTTTCCAGAGCGGCCAGTCCTTCCTCGCCCGCATCGATCCGTGTCAGCTTCTCCGATAATTCCACCGCCAGCGCCGCCAGGTCGTCCGCGCCGACGCCATATTTGCGGGATAGCGCGCGCAGGTCGAACAGGCGCACCTCTATGGCGTCGAGTCGCGCCGGATCGACCGCGAGCGCCTCCACGGCCGCGGTGACGTGCTCTTCCGCCTCGCCCGCCTCGATCAGCGCGCGGTCCAGGGCAGCGAGCGCCTGTTCCAGCGTGGGATGCTCGGCGGCGATACGGTCGAGTCGCCGCGCTGCCTGCCGAAGCTGCGCGATGCCGCCGTCCGACCCTTCGAACAGCGCCGACAAGGCAGTGAGGTCGTCGGTCAGGCGCGCGCCCTTTTGCATGTCCGATCGCTCGCCTGCCAGTTCATCTTCCTCGCCGGTCTCCGGCGCGAAGGCGGTGAGTTCGGCGGCGGCATGGGCCAGCCATTCGCGGTCGCTGGCGGCCTTGGCGAGATCGGTGCGCGCCATCTCCAGCGCCTGCGCAGCGCGAGTCCAGCCCGCATGGGCGCTGGCGACGGCGGCGGCGTCGCAGCGGCCATAAAGGTCCAGCAATGTTCGGTGGCCGCGCGGGTTCATCAGGCCGCGATCGTCATGCTGGCCATGAATCTCGACCAGCGCCGCACCGATCTCGCGCAGCAGCGCGGCGGAACAGGGCTGGTCGTTGACGAAGGCGCGGCTGCCGCCATCGGCCTTGACCGTGCGGCGGATAAGAAGCGGCTCGCCCGGCCCGGCATCGAGACCGTTGTCGGAGAGGATCGCCGCGACGGGGCTGTCCCCGCCCAGATCGAAACTGGCGGACACGCTCGCCTGATCCGTGCCCTGCCGCACGAGGCCGCTGTCGGCGCGCGCGCCCAGCACGAGGCCCAGCGCATCGAGCAGGATCGACTTGCCCGCACCCGTCTCGCCCGTCAGCACGGCCAAGCCGCGCGCGAACTCCAGGTCGAGCGCCTCGATCAGCACAATATTGCGGATGGACAGGCCGGTAAGCATTTGGCCCTTTCTATCCGAAGCCAGCTATGGCTGTCACGCCGTTGGCGTGTGTTCCCGGATGAGCTTGTAGGACCGCTCATACCATTCGCTGCCGCGATAGTTCGTGCCCAGCACGGCGGCCGCCTTCTTTGCTTCGTCGACCAGCCCCAGCGAGAGATAGCTCTCGACCAACCGGTGCAGTGCCTCGGGCGTGTGCGAGGTCGTCTGGAAATTGTCCACCACCGACCGGAAGCGCAGCGTCGCCGCCAGCCACTGCCGCCGCCGCTCGTAAAAACGGCCGATCTCCATCTCCTTGCCCGCCAGATGGTCGTTGACCAGGTCGAGCTTGAGGCGGGCATCGGCGGCATATTGGGTGTTGGGATAGCGGCGCGACAACTCGCCCAGCGCCGACTGCGCCTGCTCGGTGATCTTCTGATCGCGGCTCACGTCGCTGATCTGCTCATAATAGCAGAGCGCGATCAGATAATAGGCGTAGGGCGCGTCCTTGTTGCCCGGATGGATGGACAGGAAGCGCTGCGCGGTCTGGATCGACTTGGTATAATCCTTGGCGCCATAATAGCTGAAGGCCGACATGAGCTGCGCCCGGCGCGCCCAGGGCGAATAGGGATGCTGGCGCTCCACCTCGTCGAACAGCGCGGCCGCCAGCTTGAACTGGCCACGCTCGAGACGGTACTTGCCCGTATTATAAAGCGTGCTGACGTCACGCGCGACATATTGGGTGTCGGCCTTGTTCTTGTTCGACGCACAGCCTGACAGCAGCGCGGCAGTGGACATGATGGCGATCAGCGCGGCGCGGCGCAGGACTTGGTGACGCATGCGGCGTTGCATAGCTGAGCCGGAGAGGCTCGCCAAGCGATGATCGGGGTCGGGGAAAATTGGCAGCGGGCGGCTTGCGCCCCTCAAGCCGCGACCTGCGCGGGCCGCGTGCTGCCGTCCGCATAATGAAGGTCGGTGTAAAGGCGCGTCAGCATGGTCCGCGCGATCCGCCAGCGACCGTCCGCACCCTTTATGTAGTGTTCGCGATAATGGCCGAATCCAGTGTGCCCCGTCAGGCCCGGCTCGAAACTGCGATCCGGTCCCCAGGTAACGCGGTCCTGCATCGCCCAGATGACGTCGGCCGTGCTGTCGCCGTTGAAGGTGATAATGGGCGAATGGACATGATGGCACGTCGCGGCCGTCTCCACCGATCGGCGCACGATACGAATCGCCTCGTCTCGGCCCTCGATCAGGATGCCGCCCGCCGGGCGCGTATCCAGTTCCAGATCCTCGGTGAAGCAGTCGGCATAGCCCGCCCAATCCTTCGTATCGAGGGACAGGCAATAGCGTGCCTTCACCTCCGCGATGGCGATGCGGTCGGCGATCTCGGTGCTGTCCACGGCATTCTCTCCCGATTCTTTTTCACCGTCCGCGATTAGGCGGCCGGCGTGGCGGAGAAAAGCGCATGGAAAAACGCCCGGCC
>JBEVNC010000234.1:0-35295 GCA_040508315.1 Sphingobium sp. | reverse complement strand
AAAGGCGGAACCGGCGGGCGCCTTGACGCGGATCCAGTCGGGTTTGCGCTGGCGAGGAGCGGGCGCGGTCTCGGGCAATTGAGTCATGCATGCGAAATAGCGACGATGTGCCCCGCTTGCCAGTGGGCAGTTGGTCGCGGTAAGCCATTAGCCATGACATATTTTGCAGACATGCTTCAGGGTTATGGTCGTTTTCGGGAAAATGCATGGGTCAGCCAGCATGATCGCTGGTCCGAACTCAGCGAGGGGCAAAGCCCGCGCGTGATGGTCATCGCCTGTTCCGACAGTCGCGTGGATCCTTCGCAGATTTTCGACACGAACCCCGGCGAGATATTCGTCGTGCGCAATGTCGCCGCGCTCGTACCGCCGTTCGAGACCACGCCGGGCCATCATGGCGTCTCCGCCGCGCTGGAATTTGCGGTGCAGGTGCTCAAGGTGAACGAGATAGTCGTCATGGGCCATGGCTTGTGCGGCGGCTGCAAGGCTGCGCTGACGCAGGAACTGCGCGAGGCGCCGCTCGGCCGGGGCGGTTTCGTCGCCAACTGGATCGAGATGCTGGACGATGCGCGGGAAAAGGTCGTCGCCATCCATGGCGAGGATCATGGCCGCGACGCCCTGCGCGACATGGAATGCGAGGCAGTGAAAGTCAGCCTGGCCAATCTGCGCAGTTTCCCCTGCGTGCAGGAGAAGGAGGCGAACGGCACGCTCAAGTTGATCGGCTCACGTTTCGGCATCGCGGACGGTGTGCTGCATATCCTCGACGAGACAACGGGCGAATTTTCCCCGGCGTGACTGGCGTCCGTCTGCCGGTCTTCGTCTATGGGACGTTGCGGACGGGCGATGTCGGGTTTCTCGCACTCGACCTGGCGGAGCGGGTGGATTCCCTCGGCATGGCGGCGGTGGCAGGAACGCTGATCGACCTTGGCGACTATCCCGGTGCTGTCGTCGGATCGGGCGGGGTGATCACCGGCGAACTGCTCATGCCGCGCGACGATGCGGTGCTCGCGCTGCTCGACGACTATGAAATGTTCGACCCGCTGGACCCGGCAGGGTCGGAATATGTGCGGCGGCAGATCGAGACGCTCGGCACAGGTTTAAGCGTCTGGATATACGTATATAATCGTGATCATGGGCAGGCGCCTGTCATCACAAGCGGCGACTGGGCAAGCCGCTGACGGGGTGAATGGGCCCCTCTCCCACCCTCCTCCCGCCGGAACCCTCTCATCGCAGAGCGCGTTTGAAGCCGCCGAGTGGATTGGGGAAGAGGAGATAAGACGATGCGTAACCCCATGTTTTTCGCGCCCGCCCTTGCCGTGTCCGCCTTCGCGCTTGCGCTGGGCAGCCCCGTCATGGCCGCTGGCAAGGCCGACCGCGCCCGCGCCGCGATCGGCGAAGCGAAGGCCAAGATCGAGGCCGCCGATGCAGCCGGCGCGGCAGATGCGACCCCCCGCGCCCGCGCCGACGCCAAGGCGACGCTTGCCACTGCCGAGGAGCATCTGGCCGCCGGCCGCAAGGAAGAGGCCATCGCGACGGCCCATGAAGCGACTCGCCGCGCCGAGATCGTGATCGCCGAGACGCACGACCGTCAGGACACGACGGCTGCCGTGGCAGCGGACGCCCAGGCATCCGCCGCCATCGCGCAGCAACAGGCAGAGGTCGCCAATGCCCGCGCCGCCAATGCCGAGCAGACCGCAGCCCAAACCGCTGCCGAGAACGCCCGTTTGAGGGCCGCCGCCGCAGCGCCGCAGACGACGGTCGTGACGACGGAAAAGACGGCCTCACGTCCTGCCTATGTCGCGGCCAGCACGGCCAAGCCGACGGTGAAGAAGAAGGTCGTCCGCCGGAGCACCGCCGCCGCGCCGACTCGCACCGCGGAAACGACGACCACCACCGTCACGACGCAGACCAACTGACCGGCCGATGCGGCCTGCATGGCAATCATGCGGGCCGCATCCGCTATTGCGGCGTACCGCGCACATGATAATCTCACGCAATGACCGCGCAGAACCCGCCCGACACGCGCATTCGCCATAAGCTCACTGTCGAAGAGTTCCTTCTCCTGGACCGCGAGGGTGCTTTCGGCTGGCGGTCGACGGAGCTTATCGATGGCGAAATTTTTTACATGAGCCCAAAGCACCGGGCGCATGCACGCATGATCGGCAATCTATATTTCCGTATCCGGAAAGCACTGGAAGATAGTTGTTCGCCCTATTCCGCGCTGATCGACGTATCGGTTCGTCTATCCGACCATGATGTGCCGGAGCCGGACATCGTCATCACCGCCGAGCCGGACGGTGATGGCATCGTCCCTCTGGAAACCGTCAAACTGGTCATCGAGGTGGCCGACAGCACGCTCGCTACCGACCTCAAGGTGAAGGCGCCGCGCTACGCCCAGTTCGGTGTACCGGAATATTGGGTTGTCGATGTCACCGCTAAGACCGTGCACCAGATGTCAGCGCCCGTAGGCGACAGCTATACGGAGCGTCGCGAACTGCAGATGGACGGCCCCGTCGCCAGCACGACTATCCCCGACCTGCGCATCGACCTCGTTTGAAACCTGCCCCCTACTGAAACGGCCCGCCCCTTCCAGAGGCGGGCCGCATCATTCAGCGCGTCAGCTTCTTGTACGCCAACCGCGTAGGCCGGTCTGCAGCATCGCCCATGCGGCGGCGCTTGTCCTCCTCATAGGCTTCGAAATTGCCCTCGAACCATTCGACATGGCTGTCGCCCTCGAAGGCGAGGATGTGGGTCGCGAGGCGATCGAGGAAGAAGCGGTCATGGCTGATGACCACCGCGCAACCGGCGAAATTCTCCAGCGCGTCCTCGAGAGCACGCAGCGTCTCGACGTCAAGATCGTTGGTCGGTTCGTCGAGCAGGAGGACATTGCCACCCTCCTTGAGCATCTTGGCGAGATGGACCCGGTTGCGCTCACCGCCCGACAGCTGCCCGACCTTCTTCTGCTGGTCCGGCCCCTTGAAGTTGAACGCCCCGACATAGGCCCGCGTCTGGATCTCATGCTTGCCGACCGTCATCAGGTCATGCCCACCGGAAATTTCCTGCCAGACATTGTGGTTGGGATCGAGCGAGTCGCGGCTCTGGTCGACATAACCGAGCTGTACCGTCTCACCGACCTTGATGCTGCCCTCGTCCGGCGTCTCCTGCCCGGTGATGAGGCGGAACAGGGTCGATTTACCGGCGCCGTTCGGGCCGATGACGCCCACGATGCCGCCCGGCGGCAGAAGGAAGTCCAGCCCCTCGAACAGCAGCTTGTCGCCATAGCTCTTGGTCAGGCCAGGCGCCTCGATCACCGGCCCGCCCAAGCGCTTGGGCGTCTGGATGACGATCTGGGCCTTGCCGGGCGCTCGGTTCTCCTGCTTCTCGACCAGTTCGTCGAACGCGCGGATACGGGCCTTGCTCTTGGTCTGGCGCGCCTTGGGCGACTGGCGAATCCACTCCAGC
Source organism: Sphingobium sp. (assembly GCA_040508315.1). Lineage (GTDB taxonomy): Bacteria > Pseudomonadota > Alphaproteobacteria > Sphingomonadales > Sphingomonadaceae > Sphingobium. The sequence goes on along the minus strand of JBEVNC010000234.1, from coordinate 31,836 downwards.
TCTTCCTTGATGGCCTTCTGACGGCCCGCATCCTCGCGGTCCTCCAGTTCCATGCGCTTGGCCTTCGCATCCAGCCACGCGGAATAATTGCCCTCATAGGGAATGCCGCGGCCGCGATCCAATTCCAGCACCCAGCCAACCACATTGTCGAGAAAGTAGCGGTCATGGGTGACGAGGATGACGTTGCCGGCATAGTTGATGAGATGCTGTTCCAGCCAGGCGACGCTTTCGGCGTCGAGATGGTTGGTCGGCTCGTCGAGCAGCAGGATGCTGGGCTTTTCCAGCAGCAGTCGGCACAGCGCGATGCGACGGCGCTCACCGCCCGACAGATTCTCCACCGACCAGTCACCTGGCGGGCAGCGCAGCGCCTCCATGGCGATTTCGAGCTGGTTGTCGAGCGTCCAGCCGTCGACGGCGTCGATCTTCTCCTGCAGGTCGCCCATCTCGGTCATCAGCGCGTCGAAATCGGCATCTTCCGGCGGGTCCGCCATGATGTTGCTGATCTCGTTGAAGCGATCCACCAGGTCCGCGACGGGACGCACGCCGTCCTTCACATTCTCGATTACCGTCTTCTTGGGGTCGAGATGCGGTTCCTGCGGCAGGTAGCCGACGGTCAGACCCTCGGCCGCCCAGGCCTCGCCCTGATAGTCGTTGTCCATGCCCGCCATCACCTTCATCAGGGTGGACTTGCCCGCGCCGTTCACGCCGATGATCGCGATCTTCGTGCCCGGCAGGAACTGCAGGTGGATATTATTGAACAGGGGCTTGTTGGCGCCCGGAAAGGTCTTGGTCAGGCCCTTCATCACGTAGGAATACTGCACCGCCATGGGGTATCGACTCCGATCAGACAATCTTGTGCGGGGACGGCTCGCGAGGATAACCGGAACCGGCCGTTCGGCGCGGCTTCTAAACGAGGGACCCGCGCAACGCAAACCGTGCGGCTTCGTTATACGCGCGGAACGGCCGGAAACGGCCCATCGCGCCAACGCCACGGCCCGTCGCCCCTTTGCTGACCGGTTCAGTTGATAAAAAACCGTTGATTTGGTTCGTGCACCCGTTATTTGGGGCCTCTCGTGCATGGTTACTCCCATGCGCGGGGTTGTTGCTATGGGAGCCTACAAGATGAAGAAGTTCGCTGTTGTTTTCGCCGCGACTGGCCTGCTGGCCCTCGCAGCGTGCGGTGAGAAGCCCGCCGAGACGAACAACGTTTCCAACGAAGTCGTCAACGAGACCGAGAACGCCGCCAATGCGCTCGAGAACGCCGCTAACGCGACGGACAACGCCGCAAACGCGACGGACAACGCTGCAAACGCCACGAACGCTGCGAACGCGATGTAATTTTCGCGGTTTCTGCGTACGATTTCAGGGCGACCCCGCCACGATGGGGTCGCCCTTTTCGTATGTGCGTGGTCGACGTCGCGCGCAGATCCAGCGGACAAGAGGCTTGCAATGTAGGAATGTTCTTGAAATGTTCTATCCCATTCTCATGGAGCGAGCATGATGGACGAATCCTACTTCCTGCAAAAGTCGTCTGAACGGCGTGCGTTCGAACATTTCCTTCGGACAGGCCGCCGCCCGCCCGACAATATTCCGGCAAAGCAGATTGAGCGGAAGTTCAACCCCTATCATGACCCGCGCAACGGTCAGTTTACATTCGCTCCAGGTGGACCAAGGTCACCGAGCCGTATCATAATCGCCAGTCGCGATGGCGTCCGGCGGATCGTTCGAGGGTTTCCCAAACCAGATGCGGGCCTGCTCCATACCAGCGCTGCGAATGGAGATGAACTGGGAACTGCGGCCGTGCGGAACGCACCATTCTTGCCGACGGAAAATCCGCCAGGGCTGCAGACGGCTAATTATCGACCGAATGACCGGGTGAGGATCGGCAATAATGGCGGCCCTCCGATAAATGATCCGTTGACGCTGGTTCGCGTTTTCCCCGGTATCAATTCTTCGCCAGGCGGATCAATTTTAGCAGTCGCAGACAGTCTTCTCGACCTGACCGGCCCCAGCACGCGTTTGACGACCGCCATGGCAGAGGGGCACATCAACTATCTGATTGCCCGCATACGAGCGGTAGATCCGAACTATCGTTTTGAAAGTCTCGCTTTTCCGGTGACGTTAGAGGGACAGATGAACCTGATAGCTCGCCTGCGCCTTGATCGGGCCGCTGCGTATTATAAAATCCGAGGCGAGGTGCGGCCGCTTCAAGTCGAGACTCTCCGCCAGATGCAAATCCGAGCAGATCGGGCCTATGATCAGGCCATTGCGATGTTGAAATCAGGCAAGCTCTCTGTTCGCCTATCTGAACCTGAGGCAATCGGAAACCATATCGATAGAGCAGTTCGCAACGACCTCAATAGACTCTATTCTTCTCTTGGATTAGAAAGATCGCGATCTAGAGGAATAAGTGTTAACGCCCGCGAGTACAATACCTCTGGATCCGATCTCACCTTTCGTAGACCCGATGCACGCGTGGGAGACATAGCTTTTGATGTTACTCTTACACAGAAAACTTTAAAGACAGCACAGGTTCGGGGCTTTTTTGAAGCGGATTTCCGACCAAAGACGGTGATCATTGTTCGTCCGACCCAGCTGGGTCTTGGGAACACTTACGCCATCACCAAACCGGGAAAGCAGCCATGATGTCTTACAAGCCTTATATACCCCAGACCATCGGCGAGATCATGGACCTGCTCGGTAGCATGATGCTCAGCGCGCCTAAGTTCCAGGACCCTGCGGGCATTTTTCCGGAATGGAGCATCGACACGACCTTCCATTCCCTGGACGAAGGTCTGAAGGCCGTCCGAAAGAGGGTCGGCGAAGATAATTATGCGGTGCTGGCCGGTTTGTCTGAGCGCATGAAGGCCCATTTCGCTGCTGACCCGGAGGACAAGACCGGAGAGGCCGACAAGGGCTATGCCTGTCTGCGCGAGATGGAGGAGCTTCTGCCAGCGATTGCGCGGCGCAAGCGATGAGATCGCACGAGGCCTGATTTTTCCGGGAAGTGGTCGGGGAGACAGGATTCGAACCTGCGACATCCTGCTCCCAAAGCAGGCGCGCTACCAGACTGCGCTACTCCCCGACGCGGGTTCCCTAGGGTTTAATTGGACGGAGCGCAATCCGCCTTTCCCAAATACAAGCGCGCCCCGCCATGTAGGCAGGGCGCGTCCACATGATTACCATGGTTACTGGTCGATATTCCGCCTGAACGTCTCGGGCAGGAACAGCAGGCCGACGACCACCGTCGCGGCAGCGATCACCACCGGATACCACAGGCCGTAGTAGATATTGCCCGTCGCCGCGACCATTGCAAAGACTGTCGTGGGCAGGAATCCGCCGAACCAACCATTGCCGATATGATAGGGCAGCGACATGGAGGTGTAGCGGATGCGGCTGGGGAACAGCTCCACCAGCATGGCGGCAATAGGGCCGTAGACCATCGTCACCAGCATCGCGAGCGCCCACAGGATCGCCACCACGGCTACCTTGTTGATCCGTGCCGGGTCGGCCTTGGCAGGATAGCCCGCTTCGGTGAGACCCGCCTTCAGGCTGTCCTGGAAGGTCGCGATGGCGGCCTTACGGTCATCGGCGGACAGCCCGGCGGGATTGGGCGCGGTGAAGCTGACGTCGCCGACCCTGACGACCGCCGCAGCGCCCGCGGGAGCTTCCTCATTGGCGTAGCTGGCGCCCGTCTTGGCCATATAGGTCTTGGCGATATCGCAGCTGGACGTGTCGAACTTGTTCTTGCCGACCGGGTCGAACTGGAAGGAGCACTCGTCCTGATGCGCGACGATTGTGATCGGCGCGGTCGCCTGCGCATGGGCCAGCGCCGGGTTTGCGGCATTGGTCAGGCCGGTGAACAGCGGGAAATACGCCAGCGCCGCGATGGCGCAGCCGCCCAGGATGATCGGCTTGCGCCCGATCTGGTCCGACAGCCAGCCGAAGAAGACGAAGAAGGGCGTGGCGAGCGCCAAAGCGATGGCGATCAGGATGTTGGAGGTCGCCCCGTCCACCTTCAGCGTCTTTTCGAGGAAGAAGAGCGCGTAGAACTGGCCCGCATACCAGACCACCGCCTGCCCCGCGACCGCACCGAACAGCGCGATGATGACCCAGCGCAGATTGCCCCACTGGGCGAACGCCTCGGTCAGCGGTGCCTTGGATGTCTTGCCCTCGTCCTTCATCTTCTGGAAGACCGGGCTTTCGTTGAGTTGCAGGCGGATCCACATGGACACGCCGAGCAGCAGGATGGAGATCAGGAACGGCAGGCGCCAGCCCCAGGCAGCGAACGCCTCCTCGCCCAGTGCGAAGCGAAAGCCGATGACGACGAGCAGCGCCGCGAACAGGCCGAAGGTCGCGGTCGTCTGGATCCAGCTGGTATAGAGGCCGCGCTTGCCCTCCGGCGCATGCTCGGCAACGTAGGTCGCCGCGCCGCCATATTCGCCGCCCAGCGCCAGACCCTGCGCCAGCCGCATGATGACGAGGATAATCGGCGCCGCGACACCGATAGAGGCGTAGCTGGGCAGCAGGCCGACCGCAAAGGTGGACAGGCCCATGATCGCCATGGTCACGAGAAATGTGTTCTTGCGCCCGACCAGATCGCCGATCCGCCCGAACACCAGCGCACCGAACGGGCGCACTGCAAAGCCCGCCGCGAAGGCCGCAAGCGCAAAGATGAAGGCGGTCGTCTCGTTGACGCCGGAAAAGAACTGCGCGGAAATATAGGTAGCCAACAGGCCGTAGAGATAGAAGTCGTACCATTCGAAAACCGTGCCGAGGGAGGATGCCGCAATGACCAGCTTCTCCCCCTGCTGTACCGGATGCTGTTTGGGCACCTCGTCGTAAACCGTAGCCATGATCCTCTCCCTCTATTTGGATCAGAATGTATATTTCGCTGCCATTTCAAGTCGGTCCATGTCACCCTTGAGACCGCTCACCACCTCGCGCTGGGCGTGGCGATATTCGAGGCCGAGGTCGAGATTCTTGACCGGCGACCAGAAGACATTGCCCGCCAGACTATAGGCCGCGCGGTTGGCGAGGCCCGGCACGACGATGTCGCCGGGATAGCTGGCATGCTGATAGCCCGCGGCGAAGGTCGACCGAACGGTCGCGGTCCAGCCCAGCTTGACCGCCGCGAAGGCCGCGAAATTGTCGACCTCATGCAATCGGTTGCCGAGCACCGCCGCATCGTAGATGGCGTCAGGCACATAGCCGAGACCGAGATAGCGGCCGATCCCCTGCCCATAGGTCGCGGAGAAGCGGACATCGTGCCGTCGGTCCGGTCCGAAGGCGATCTTGCCGCCGCCCGACACGCCCCAGCCCAGCCGGTCGTCGCCGACGCCGCCATTGTGGACGGACAATTGTCGGACGAGGCCAGCGACATGCAGTTCGGCCGGGCCGCCCTTATAGACTAGCTTGGCGACGAAATCGGGGATGCGGTCCTGGTCATTGTCGCCCAGCGCCGCATTGGCGGCCGTGACCGTCTCGGTCTGCGGGTTTTCGGCAGCCAGATAGAGGTCGAGGCCCTGCCCCAGCGGCTGGCGATATTGCACCAGCATCTGCCGCACGAACACCGTACCCTCCAACGGGCCGACGAAATCGGTGCTTTCGGGGAGCAGCGCCGGGTTCTGGAAGGTCGTCCATTCCTGTCCGACCAGCCAGCGACCATAGCTGATGAATGCGCGTCGCAGTGTCGGCGTATAGGGGTTGGTCGCACGCTGCGCCCCGGCGGGTGCGGTGGCCAGCGCGAAGTCGAACTCGATATGGCTCTTCAATTCCTTGCCCGCGAACGGAGTCGACGTCGCAAAGAACAGCCGGGTCTGGCGGGCATTGGCCATGAAGTCCTGACTCGACGCCGCCCCGCCGACCGGGATCTGCTGCGGCAGGTAGAATTCCTTGCCCAGCGAACCGCCGGCCAGGTCGCCGTCGCCGTAGCGCGTGGCGCTCGCCACCGCCTTCACGAAGCCGCCGACCTTGAAGGTGGTCGACCCGACGCGAAAGCCGTCTGCGGGCGGTTGCGGCCGTGCCTCCAGCGTGGCGACGCGGGTCGCTGTTTCCTCCGTGCGTGCGGCGGTGGCGGCGACGGTCTCCGCCTGACTGGTGCGTGCGGCGGCAAGGTCGGAGCGCAATTGCGCCATTTCCGACTCCAGCTTGAGCAGCCTCTCCTCCAACGCGCTTTCGCGCGCTGTCTGCGCCATGGCGATTTGCGGCATTGCGAGCGCGCTCGCCCCCAGCAGCATAGGCCAATAGCGCCTTTTGCCTTTCAGCATCGACCCTCTCCCGATGTGCCGGGTTGGTTCCCGGCGATCCTTACAGTGTCCGCCTGAACCTCTGCCCCCGCCACCCTGACCAAGGTCTGGCATCTACGACCTTTGTCTAAGGTCCAAGGGTCGCGGCGCACCGATAGGATGACCCGACAAACTGGCTGTGGCATGCAGATCGAGGAGAGAGTGATGGCCGACCCCACCCATAGCGTTCCCGCCGATTGGAGCCGTGACGCCCTCATCGACGCGGATCGCTATGCCGCCATGTATGAGCGGTCGGTGACCGACCCCGACGGGTTCTGGCGGGATCAGGGCAAGCGGCTCGACTGGATAAAGCCCTTTCGCCAGGTCAAGGCGGCCAGCTTCGACGCGCCGGATTTCGGCATCAGCTGGTATGCGGACGGGACGCTCAACCTTTCGGCCAACTGCCTCGACCGCCATCTGGCGGAGCGCGGCGACACGGTGGCGATCCTGTGGGAACCGGACAACCCGGCCGAGGCGGATCGCCGCATCACCTATCGCGAGTTGCACGAGCAGGTCTGCCGCTTTGCCAACTTGCTGAAATCGCGCGGCGTGAAGCGGGGCGAGCGAGTCACCCTCTACCTCCCCATGGTGCCGGAAGCGGCGGTCGCGATGCTGGCCTGCGCGCGGATCGGCGCGATCCATTCGGTCGTGTTCGCCGGTTTCTCGCCCGAGGCGCTGGCGGGCCGGATCGAGGATTGCGACAGCCGCATCGTCGTGACCGCCGACGAAGGATTGCGCGGCGGCAAGCATGTGCCGCTGAAGGCGAATGTGGATGCCGCACTCGCCCATTGTTCATCTGTCGATACGGTGATCGTCCTGAGCCGCACGGGTGCCGATGTACCCATGACCGAAGGACGAGACATCGATTGGGCCCTCGGAGTCGCAAACCAGCCCACCGCGTGCGAGCCGGAGGAGATGGGGGCGGAAGACCCCCTGTTCATTCTCTACACCTCCGGCTCCACCGGCAAACCCAAGGGCGTCCTGCACACCACCGGCGGCTATGCGGTATGGGTGTCGATGACGCATGAATATGTGTTCGATTACCGGCCGGGCCAGATCTTCTGGTGCGCGGCGGACATCGGCTGGGTCACGGGGCACAGCTATGTCGTCTACGGGCCGCTGCTCAATGGCGGCACCAGCGTGATGTTCGAGGGCGTGCCGAACTGGCCCGACCCGTCGCGTTTCTGGCAGGTGGTCGACAAATATGAGGTCGAAATCTTCTACGGCGCGCCCACCGCCCTGCGCGCGTTGATGCGCGAAGGCGATGAATGGGTCGCAAAGACAAGCCGCAAGTCCCTGCGATTGCTGGGTTCGGTTGGCGAGCCGATCAATCCTGAGGCATGGGAATGGTATCACAAGGTCGTCGGCGAACGCCGCTGCCCCATCGTCGATACCTGGTGGCAGACGGAGACGGGCGGCGTGATGATCTCCCCCCTGCCCGGCGCGACCGCCCTCAAGCCCGGCAGCGCGACCAAGCCGATGTTCGGCATAAAGCCTGCGCTGCTCGACGGTGAGGGCCGCACGATCATCGGCGCAGGCGACGGTTGCCTGGTCATCACCGACAGCTGGCCGGGGCAGATGCGTACTGTCTGGGGCGACCATGACCGCTTTTTCCAGACCTATTTCTCGACCTTTCCCGGCGTCTATTTCACCGGCGACGGCTGCCGCCGGGACGAGGATGGCTATTACTGGATCACGGGCCGCATCGACGATGTCATCAATGTCTCCGGCCACCGGATGGGCACGGCAGAGATCGAGAGCGCGCTGGTCGCCCACCCCAAAGTCGCAGAGGCCGCTGTGGTCGGCATGCCGCATGACGTGAAGGGACAGGGCATCTACGCCTTCGTCACCACCAATACGGAGGTGGAGCCTGACGAGGCGCTGCGCCGCGAATTGGTGCAATGGGTGCGGCGCGAGATCGGTCCTATCGCCACGCCGGACGTCATCCAGTTCGCGCCCGGCCTGCCCAAGACGCGTTCGGGAAAGATCATGCGCCGCATCCTGCGCAAGATCGGCGAGAATGACGTCGGCAATCTGGGCGACACATCAACGCTTGCCGATCCATCCGTGGTCGATAATCTGCTGGCGAACAGACCACAGCTGGCAGAGGCGCAATAGAAACCATCCTGATCGCGGACGACCACCCGCTCTTTCGCCAGGCGCTGACTTTGGCGGCGTTGCGGGTCGCCCCGCAGGCGAAGATCGTGGAGGCAGGAACGCTCGCCGCCGCCGCGCGCGCGGCCAGCGAGGCGGAGGGACTGCGCCTGATCCTGCTCGACCTCAAAATGCCGGGCGCTGTCGGCTACTCGGGCATCGCCCTCCTGCATGCCGAGCGGCCCGACGTGCCCATCCTCGTGGTATCGAGCGCGGAGGGCGCGAAGGCGGCGGAAGAGGCACGGGCGCTGGGCGCCATCGGCTTCGTGCCCAAGGATAGCGACCTGTCCGCCATCGAGGCCGCCATCGCCCGCGCGCTGGGCGGCCATGAGTCGCCGCCCGGTCCGGATCGGCCAGAGGATGCGGTGCAGCGTGAAGTGGCATCGCTAACCCCTACGCAATTAAGGGTTTTGTTGGAGGTTCTGGACGGCAAGCTCAACAAGCAGATCGCCCATGATCTGGCAATGAGCGAAGCGACGGTGAAGGCGCACATGACCGCGATCATGCGCAAGCTGGATGTGCAGAACCGGACACAGGCGGCGCTGGTGGCGCGGTCGCTGGGGCTGGATTTGCGGCACTGAATGTAATTGGGCCGCGCGCCTCCGTTCGGGCTGAGCGAAGTCGAAGCCGTCGTTCGAGTGGCGCGAGAAATGCCTCGGCTTCGCTCGGCAGACCCCTTCGACTTCTCAGGGCGAACGGCGTGGATTGAGGATGCCGACTGGCATGCATTCGTCGCCCGAAATAGCGAACGCGAAACGCCTCGCCACGCCCGGCTCGACATGATCAATGGCGCATATCGCGACCCGGCCACGCGGAAAACGCACGACGATCACACCCTGCCCTTCGCACCGCGCGGCTGTGGACATGATGAAACTCCTGCCATTGCGCACCAGTCCGATGCGCTGGCCGCAAAGCTGTAGCTGCGCGGAAATCGCATCCGGCGCATCGACTTCGAACCTGTTCGCATCGCCATGGCATCCGGTCAGGAGCAGGATGGGGAGAAACCACCTATTCATTCCCGATACCCGCCAGAAACGCGGCAATGGCATCCGGCGCCGCGGGCTTTGCGATGAACGTCACGCCAAGCATTTCAGCGCGCGCCAGCAAATCCGTACCCTCCTCCGCTGTCACCAGCGCGGCGGGCAAGGCGGGGCGGTGCTGCCGCATCGCCGCGATCAGCGCCAGGCCGTCCTGTTCCTCGCCAAGCTGGAAATCGACCAGCGCCGCATCGATGCCCGCCACCTGTGCCAGCGCTTGCCGACTGCCGGTCGCCATCACCACGCGGTGGCCAAGACTGGCCAGCATCGCGGCGCTTGCTTCCACGATCATCGGATCGTCGTCCACCACCAGCACTGTCAGGCTCCCCACAGCGACGCGGCGAACAGTCGGAAGGGGTGTCGTCGACACCGGTTCCGCCGCGATGGACGCGGGCAATAACAGGCTGAACCGGCTCCCCTTCCCCGGCACCGATGCAACCTCGATCCGCCCGCCCAGCAACCGCACGATCCTTTCCGCCAGCGCCAACCCCAGGCCAAGTCCGTCCGCCTCCACCGTGCCAAGCCGGGTGAACTCACCGAAGATCGCCGCGACTTGATCGCTCGCAATGCCGACGCCCGTGTCCACCACATCGATGCGGATCATCGTTCCCCGCCGCCGCGTACCGACGACTACCCCGCCCCGCTCCGTATAGCGCAGCGCGTTGGACAGGAAATTCTGGAGAACCGACCGCAGCAGCCCCGGATCACTGATGAGGTGCCCACCCATCGGCCCGGTCAGCAGCCGCAACCCCTGCTCCTTCGCCAGGGGCGCGAAGCCCTGCACCAGATCGGTCAGGAAGGGCGCCAGTGCGACAGGCTCCGAGCGGGGTTCGATCCCGCCTGCATCCAGCTTGCTGATGTCGAGGAGCGCGCGCAGCAGCCGTTCAGCCGCGACGATGGCGCTGTCCACGCGTTCCGCCAGCACCCGCGCGCCATCGTCGACTTCGCGCTCCAGCGCGGCGGTAAACAGGCGCGCGGCGTGCAGCGGTTGCAGCAGATCATGGCTGGCGGCGGCGAGGAAGCGTGTCTTGTCGCGCGTCGCCTGCGCCAGACGACCATTGGCGTCGCTCAGTTCGCTCGTGCGCTCCGCGACCCGGCTCTCCATCTCCGCCAGCGTGCGGCCCAGCATGTCGCGGACCCGCGCCTCCTCCGTGATGTCGGTGAAGCTGGTGACATATCCGCCGCCGGGCATCGGGCCGCCCACGGTCTTGATGACGCGCCCATCCTTGCGCCGCCGCTCGAAACTGTGGGACAGGCCGCGCCGCATATGGCCGAGGCGCTTGTCGACATGATGGTCGACATCCTCCGACCCGAAATCGCCCAGCCGCGCATTGTAGCGGATCAGATCGGCGATGGGGGCGCCCACCCGCACCAGCCCCGGCGGATACCCGAAAATGTCGAGATACTGGCTGTTCCACGCGATCAGGTTCATGTCGGCATCCACGACGCTGATCCCCGCATCAACATGCTCGAAGGTTGCCGCCAGCAACTCGCGGGAAAAGCGCAGCGACTGGCCGCGCTCGCCCAGCAGGAGGGTGACGTCGGCGAGGCTCATCTGCCCGCCCGCCAGCGCGGAGGCGACCAGCGCTCGCGCGGACGAGGCACCCACCACCCGCGCGATCATCTCCCGCGCCCGCTGCGCCGCCGCGCGGTCCACCGGCATACCGCGCCGTGCGCCGGGAAACTCGCGCTCCGCCCGTTCTTCGCCCACGAAGCTGGCGGTGAGGCGGGCCAGGTCGGAGAGGTCGCTGATCTGCCCCTGCGCGCGGAACAAACGGGGGAGCGGCGGCGCCTTCACCTTGCGCGCGGCGACCAGCGCATAGGCGAGCAGGTTCGCGCCGAGGCTCCACGCGACGCCGTGCACCAGCGGCGTCGCCCCGCCGATCCCGAACAGGCGCAGGGGATCGGCGATGCTGCCCGCCAGACCGACAATCCATTGGTGCGGCAACACCGTCGGCAGCGCGAGCGTATAAAGCCACAGCACAAGGCCCACGGACAGGCTCACCCGCGCCGCCAGCGCATCGCGCCCGCCCGCCTGCGTCGCCAGGATCAGGTGCGGCGTGAACTGCGCCATCGCCGCGAACGCCACCAGACCGATGGAGGCGAGCGATTCCTCCGCCGGGACGACCAGGGCCCAGGCCAGCGCCGCCGTGACGATGCCGACGATCGACAACCGCCGGACCAGCAACATCCGCCGCCCCAGCGCACCCGCGCCAACATCCGTTCCGCTCTCCCGCCGCAGGAGCGTCGGGAAGATGAGGTCGTTGGATACCATCGTCGCCAGCGCGGTCGCGTCCACGATGACCATGGACGCCGCCGCGCTGATCCCGCCCAGCAGCGCCAGCGCCAGGACGCCGCCATGGCCGCTGAGCGCCGGGATTTGCAGGACATGCAGATCGGGCATCGCCGGGCCGTGCATCAGGCTGGCCCCTGCCAGCGCGATTGGGATGACGGTCAGCGCCATCATGCCGAGATAGGCGGCAAGACCCCAGCGAGCCCGGCCCAGCGCGGCGGGTTCTTGCGCCTCCACCAGCCCCATATAGAATTGGCGGGGGAGGACGATGATCGCCATGATCGACACCAGGAAGATGACGCCGACATCGACCGTCAGCCTTTCAGGGCGGAAATTGCCGGAGATCACCGCCACGCCTTGCGCCAGATCGGCGTCGCTCGCCGTGCCGAGCATGGTGAGCGCGACGCCTGCGACTGCGGTCAGGGCGAGCAGCTTGATAAGAGACTCAAGCCCGATGGCGTAGAGAAGTCCTTCGCTGCGCCCGGCCAGTTCATAGCGGCGCGCACCGAACAATATGGCGAACAGGCCGAGCAACCCCGCGGCGGCCAGCATGGAAGGCCCGGCGATGGGCCGTCCCGACACGATGGCAAGCGCGCCGCCGATGGAACGGAATTGCAGCGCGACATAGGGAATGGTGCCGACCAGTGCGATGATCGTCACCAGCCGCGCGACGCCGCCATCATGGCCGAAGCGCGCTGCGATGAAGTCCGATACGGTGGTCGCCCGCTCCTCTGCCACCGCATGGGCCAGCCGCCGCAGGAAACGCGGCGCGCCGACCAGCAGGCAGATGGGCGCGAGATAGATGGGCAGGTAATTCCACCCGTCGCGCACCGCGCTCCCCACTGCGCCGTAGAAGGTCCAGCTCGAACAATAGACGCCCAGCGCGAGCGTATAGGCAAATTGCCGCAAACCGCGCCGGTCCCTGATCCGGCTTCCCTTCCGTTCCACGAACGCGGCGACCGCGAACAACAGCATGATCATCGCGAGCGCGAGGATCGCCGCCGACGACAGGCTCATATCTCTGGTCCATCAGCCATGGGGCGCGACAGTAGCGCGCTTTTCCGGAAAACTCATTCGTCATCCTTCGCAGGAATGACCGGACCGGGTTTACAGCCTCCCACCGATATCGATGCCATCGTGCGCGCTGCGCCTACCGGGTCCCACGTCCATTGCTGCGGTCCGGGCCGCTACTGGACTCGCTGACGTCGGCGACGACCCACATGCCCGCCGCCCGTATTCCCTGTCAGGCCGTCGCTGACGCTAACAATGCTTCGACCTCATCCGCTGTCGGCATGCTCGACGCCGCCCCGCGCCGCCCCACCGACAGCGCGGCGGCTGCCGTCGCATAGCGGATCGCCGCACCAATCGGCTCCCCCACCGCCAGCCGCGCGGCCAGAGCACCGCAAAAGCAATCGCCCGCCCCGATGGTATCCACCACCGCCGCGCGGATCGCGGGAAATGTCTCCACCCCCGCCGCCGTCACCAGCACGCAGCCATCGCCGCCCAGCGTCACGATGATCGCCTGATCGTCGTCCCGCAGCAGACTGCGCGCCGCTGCTTCGATCGCATCGGGATCGGACGGCACATCCTCCCAGCCTGCGAACCGCTGAAGCTCGGTCTCGTTCATCACGAGTATGTCGGCGAGCGGAAGCAGATCGCGTCCCGCCTCCAGTGCCGGTGCGGTGTTCAGAATACGCGTGCCCGCCAGTGCTTCCGCCGTGGAGAACAACGCCCGCACCGCAGGCAACGTCGCCTCGAACTGCGTCAGGAATACCGTCGCCCCGTGCAGGTCGGCACCCGCCAGTTCCGCCGCGCCATAGGCCATGTTTGCGCCTGCATGGACGACGATCATATTGTCGCCCGCGCTCGACAGGGTGATGAAGGCGCGCCCCGTCTCGCCATCGGCCACGCGGATGACTTGATCGGTCGCGACGCCGCTATCCGCCATGATTACGGCCAGATCATTCCCGGCGGCATCCTGCCCCACCGCGCCCAGCATATGCACGCTCGCGCCCAGGCGACCGGCAGCGACGGCCTGATTAAGTCCCTTGCCTCCCGGCGAATGGTCCAGGCCGAGGCTGGCGACCGTCTCGCCCGCGCGTGGTAGGTTCTGGACTGTGCACACGATATCGAGATTGATGCCGCCCAGCACCACGACGCCGCCCATGGATGTCATTCCTCCCCGCCGCTCATCGCCCACGCCCCGTCCGGCATCGGCGCTTTGGCGTCTTCGGGCAGCATATTAACGTGTCACGTCGGCAGGTGCCAGTGCGGACCCGTCCACGGCGACATCTGCCTGGTCCCGATACCGCTGGGCAATGACCGCGCAGACCATGAGCTGCAGCTGGTGGAACAGCATGAGCGGCAGGATGACCGGCCCTGCCACCGCAGCCGGAAACAGCGCACTCGCCATCGGCACGCCGGACACGAGGCTCTTCTTGGAGCCGCAGAACAGCACGACGATGCGGTCCTCCACCGACAGGCCGGCCCGCAGCGCCGCGAACCATGTCGCCAGCATCACCGCCGCCAGCAGGATGGCGCAGATGACCATCAGGATGGCGAGGTCGAGCGGCGAGAGGCGCTGCCAGATCCCGCCGACCACCGCCGCGCTGAACGCATTATAGACGACGATCAGGATCGATCCCCGGTCGACCTTGCCGATGATCGCCTTGTGCTTGTCCAGGAATTTGACGATCAGCGGACGGCACAGATGGCCCGCGGCGAAGGGCAGCAGCAGTTGCACCGCGATGGTACGCACCGATTCGGCCGAAGCTGCCGCCGATCCGCCGATCAGCAGGCTGGTCAACAGCGGGGTCAGCAGGATGCCCGCCATGTTTGAGATGGACGCGCTGCACACGGCGGCGGCGACGTTGCCGCGCGCGATGGCGGTGAACGCGACCGACGACTGCACCGTGGAGGGCAGCAGCGTCAGGAACAGGATGCCGGTCAGCAGCGCCGGATCGACGGACAGGCGCGAGTAGAAAACGCCCAGCCCGAGCAGCGGGAACAGGACGAACGTCGCCACCATGACGAGCAGATGCACGCGCCACGACACGATCCCCGCCAGTATCGCCGCCCTCGACAGTTTCGCGCCATGGAGAAAGAACAGGAACATGATCGCGGCGTCCGCGATCCCGTCCGCAATGGGCACGCCTGCGCCGCGCACGGGCAACAGGCTGGCAGCCGCGACCACTCCGATCAGGACGATCAGAAAGGGATCGATACGGCGGATGATGGGCATATTCTTGAGCATGCCCCCCTCCTAGCGCAGCACACACTGGAGGAAACAGTGCTTCATCTCGAAACTTTTGAGCGACATGCATGGGCGATTGAGGACCGTCGTCGGCTACGGGGCCGACGCCTAGCCCAAGGTCGGATCGATCAGATATTTCTCGCCCGTGGCCTTGCGCTCATAGGCTCTCAAAATCTCGGGCCGCAGCGCCTCGGCGAGACCTATGGTCCGCGAGTAGCGGCTGGCGAACGTGGTACCCAGTTCGTCGACCACGCGCTGGCGCAGCCGCTGCGCCACCTCCGGCCCTGCCTTGCGCAGAAACGGAAACAGGAGCCAGCCGCCAGCAGCCCACTGAAAACCGAAGCCCGAACGATTGAACGACGATGGCGCGGGGTCCAGGGCACCATAGATATAGAGTTGCTTGAATATGTCGGAACCATAGCGGCTATACTCGGTCATGTTGCGCACCGCCGCACGCTCTATGGCCTGCAAAATATCGCTGCCCAGCGTCCCGCCGCCAATGGCATCGAAGGCGATGGTCGCTCCCGTCTCCTGCAGCGCGGCCCTCAGATGTTCAATGAAGTCGGCATCCTTGCTGTTGACGACATGGCGCGCGCCGATATCGCGCAATATCTGCGCCTGCGCCTCCGATCGGACGATGTTGACGAGCGGGATGCCATCGGCGAGGCAGATCTTCTGGAGCATCTGGCCCAGATTGGATGCAGCGGCAGTGTGGACGATGGCCTTGTGGCCTTCGCTGAGCGCCGTCTCGACAAAGCCCAGAGCGGTCAGCGGGTTCACGAACATGGCCGCCCCGTCGGCCGCTCTGACTCCCTCGGGAAGAGCGATGACGTCGCGCGCCGCGATCCGGCGATAGTCCGCATACATGGCGCCGCCGATCATGCCGACACGCTTGCCCAACAGAGCCTCGGCATTGCGACCCGCCGCCACCACAACGCCAGCGCCCTCATTGCCGACAGGCAGGGACTGACCGATCCGCCCGCGCGCGGCGGCGATCCTGTCTTGCGGGATCGCGAGGGTGACGAGCGGCCGTTCCCCGGTTCCGCCTACGGCCAGCGAGGCCATATTGGCGGATGCCAGCATCAGGCCAAGGTCGCTCGGGTTGATCGGCGCAGCCTCCACCCGAACGACGATCTCGTCGTCTCCCGGATCGCCAATCGTCACGTCCTCCAGCGAAAGCGTCAGGACGCCATCCTCGGCGAGGGTCGAGCGCATCTCGCGTCCGGCAAATGTCATGCTTGGCTCCGTCTTTGGCAAAATCGGTAGATTTGACGGCCCCGGCCACTTTGCAAGATCGCGCGCGGGATATCAGGCGACGCGTGCCCCGCGCGGGCTAGGAACCGGACGGAGACAGGCTTCCGGCCAGAGTGGGAAGCAGTTCCGACACCGTGGGATGAATGGGCATCGACCATTGCAGATCGGACACTGTCTGCCCCGCATTCATCATGTCGATGACGCCGTGGATCGCTTCGTCTCCGCCCACGCCCAATATCGCCGCCCCAAGGATCTTCCTGGTCTCGGCGTCCGCGATGAGGGTCATGAAGCCCTGCGTCTCGCCCTTTTCGACCGCGCGCCCGACCCGCGACATGGGCCGTTTAGCGGTGAGCAGCGGCCGACCGGTCTGCCCGGCCTGCGCCAGGGTCATCCCGGCCCGGCCCAGCGGCGGATCGACATATAGGGCGTAGCCGAGCACGCGGTCGGAGACCCTGCGCGTGTCGCCGTCGAGCAGGTTCGCGGCAACGATCTCATAATCATTCCAGGCCGTATGCGTGAAGGCGCCACGTCCATTGCAGTCGCCTAGCGCCCAGACGCCCTTGGCCGACGTCGCCAGCCCCTCATCGACCCGGATGTAGCCGCGCTCGTCCGTTTCGATGCCCGCCAGATCGAGGCGCAGATCGTCGGTGTTGGGCCGCCGCCCGACGGCGATGAGAATGTGGCTGCCCTCGACCTCGGGCGGGCCGACGCCGCAGTCCACCCCTACCGCCGCGCCGCGGTCTCTCGCTTCGAGGCGAATACATTCCGCACCGGTGCGAACCTCTATCCCCTCGGCCTCCAGTATATCCTGCACCGCGGCGGACACGTCCGCATCCTCGCGCGAGATGAGGCGATCGCCGCGCTCCACCACGGTCACCCTGGAACCGAACCTGCGGTACATCTGGGCGAACTCCAGACCGATATAGCTTCCGCCGATCACGATCAGATGCTCGGGCAGCACATCGAGCCCGACGATCGTGCTGTTGGTGAGATAATGCACGTCCTCGATGCCGGGAAAATCGGGGACGAGCGCGCGCCCACCGACATTGAGGAATATGCGTGGCGCCTGAAGGGTGATTTCACCCACCTGCATGACACCCGGCGCAGTGAAACGGGCGTTTCCGCGCAGGAGCGTGAGCCCGGACATGGCGGCCAGCCACTGCTCGTCGCGCGACCGGGCATCCATCGTCACTTTATGAGCGCGCGCCGCGACCGCCTTCATGTCGACATGCACTCCGCCGGAAATGCGCACCCCGAAATCGTCCGAACGCCGCGCAAGATGGGCCGCATAGGCACTGGCCACCAGCGTCTTGGTCGGCATGCAGCCGGTATTGACGCACGTGCCGCCGACAAGATGCCGCTCGATGAGCGCCACGCTCTGTCCGGCGGCCGTCAGGCGGGCGGCAAGAGGCGGACCGGCCTGCCCCGCACCCACGATGATCGCGTCGAAATGACGGGTCACAGGCCGCCCACGATCAACGCCGCACCGACGACCGCCACGGCATCCTCGATAAGAGCGGCTGGCAGATCCCTGCCGAACATGGCCGTGAGCCGGGCACGGAGCGATGCGCCGCCCAGCGTCCCGATGACGGCACCCACCGCGCCCACGACCGCGCCTGCCACCAGCATCCCGCCGCTCGCGCCCAGCGCCGCCCCGGACAATCCGCCCATCACTATCCGGGCGGCAAATTGCACGGCAACCTTCCGGCTCGGCGTCGAGGGCAACTGATCGGTGACGAGTTCGCCCAGCGCCAGCAAGGTGAAGATCCAGGGCGTGAACCGGAACCCGAGGAACGCCAACCAGGTCTCCGATAAATCGATATAGCCCAAGGCGGCAGCCCAACTCACCGCCGCCGGTGCGGTCATGGCTCGAAGTCCGGCGATGATCCCGATGAATAGACAGAAGACTATCAACATCATGCCGGTCCTTCAAAAAGGAGTGGCCCCAAGGGCCATCGCCGCACCGCGCGGGATTTCAGCATAGAAGAGTTTTAAGACGAGGCAATTCGACTTCGCCAAGAAACACTGTTTAGTTAGCCGCGCGGCTCAGCGTGCTTCAGTGCGCTCCACAATGTTTTGAGTTGGTCGTTCAGGGCGTGGAGTTGCTGCGCGGTCAGGCCGGTCGCCTTCAGCAGGCCCTCGGCAAGGCATCCGCATTTCTCGCACATATCCGTGCCGGCCTGCGTCAGCCACACCTCCACGCGCCGCTCATCGGCGGCGTTGCGTTTGCGGACAAGGAAGCCCGTTCCCTCCAGCCGCTTGACGAGCGGTGTCACCGTGCTGGACTCCAGCGAAAGCCGCTCGGCAATGCTGCCGACGGTGCGACCATCCTGCTCCCACAGCGCATGCAGGACGAGATATTGCGGATAGGTGATGCCCAGCGCGTCGAGCATCGGTTTGTAGACACGATTTACCGCCATACTGGTTGCGTAAAGCGAGAAGCAGAGTTGATCGTCGAGTGGCAAGGTCACGGCCATCATGCCTCCTTGCGATCACACTTATCAAAAGATTGATTATCGCGATAATCAATTTTGCTGGAAAATGTGCAGCGATAGGATATCACGATAATCAATATCGCAGCATAGAAGGATTTGAAACATGGCAGTCGATGTGAAGTACAGCACCCGGGCCACCGCAACGGGCGGCCGCGATGGCAGTGCACGGTCGGAGGACGGCAAGATCGCCGTCAACCTGTCCACGCCCAAGGAACTCGGCGGCGCGGGCGGTGAAGGCAGCAATCCGGAACAGCTGTTCGCGGCAGGCTATGCGGCCTGCTTCATCGGCGCGATGAAGGTCGCGGGCGGACAGCTCAAGATCAAGGTGCCCGACGACGCCACCGTCACGGCGAAGGTCGGCATCGGCCCGCGGTCCGAAGGCGGCTTTGGCATCACCGCCGATCTGGAGGTCGCCCTGCCCGGCCTCGACCGCGAACAGGCAGAGAAGCTGGTGGAAACCGCGCACCAGATCTGCCCCTATTCCAACGCCACGCGTAACAATGTGGACGTGGGCTTGACCGTCGTCTGATCGGCCCGAGATATAGGCAGTCGAAACAGCAACGAGAGATTGGAGGAACGGGACATGGATGCAAATGCTGACGAAGCCGCCGGAGGTGTCTGTCCTTTCGGGCATGGCAGCAAGAGCAGCGGCGGCGGCCGCCGCCGGGGAAATCGCGACTGGTGGCCCGAGGGACTGAGCCTGACGGCCCTCAACCAGCATTCGCCGCGATCCAATCCGCTCGGCGAGGATTTCGATTATGCGGCGGCATTCGGCACGCTCGATCTCGACGCGGTCATTGCCGACCTGACGGCGTTGATGACGGACTCGCAGGATTGGTGGCCAGCGGACTTCGGTCATTATGGCGGCCTGTTCATCCGGCTCGCCTGGCATAGCGCCGGCACCTACCGCATCACTGACGGGCGCGGCGGCGCGGGCGGCGGGCAACAGCGTTTTGCGCCGCTCAACTCCTGGCCCGACAATGCGAGCCTCGACAAGGCGCGGCGACTGCTCTGGCCGATCAAGCAGAAATACGGCAACGCCCTGTCATGGGCCGATCTCTTCGTCCTGTCCGGTAACGTGGCGCTGGAATCCATGGGCTTCAAGACCTTCGGCTTCGCTGGCGGTCGCGCAGACACATGGGAGCCGGAAGAGCTTTTCTGGGGTCCGGAAGGCACCTGGCTGGGCGACGAACGCTATTCGGGCGAGCGGCAGCTGCATCCGGGCCTGGGCGCGGTGCAGATGGGCCTCATCTACGTCAATCCGGAAGGTCCCAACGCCAATCCCGATCCGAAGGCGTCGGCGATCGACATCCGCGAAACCTTTGCCCGCATGGCCATGGACGACGAGGAAACGGTAGCCCTGATCGCGGGCGGCCATACCTTCGGCAAGACGCATGGCGCGGGCGATCCCTCCTTCGTCGGCGTCGAGCCCGAGGGCGGCGTGATCGAGGATCAGGGCCTTGGCTGGCGCAGCAAATATGAAACGGGCGTCGGCGCCCATGCCATCACCTCCGGCCTCGAAGTCACGTGGAGCCAGACGCCCACCCAATGGTCGAACAATTTCTTCGAGAATCTGTTCGGCTTCGAGTGGGAACTGACGAAAAGTCCCGGCGGCGCGCACCAGTGGATCGCGAAGGACGCGCCGGAAAATGTGCCGGACGCCTTCGACCCCAACCGCAAGCATCGCCCGACCATGTTGACGTCGGATCTCGCCCTGCGGTTCGACCCGGCCTATGAAGCGATATCGCGCCGTTTCCTGGAGAATCCGGATCAGTTCGCGGATGCCTTCGCGCGCGCATGGTTCAAGCTGACGCATCGCGACATGGGGCCGGTCGGCCGCTATCTCGGCAAGCTGGTGCCGCAGGAAACGCTGATCTGGCAGGACCCCATTCCCGAACGCGATCATCCCGTCATCGACGAAGCCGATATCGCGTCGCTCAAGGAGACCATTCTCGGCCTTGGTTTCACCGTGTCGCAACTCGTGTCGGTGGCATGGGCCTCGGCATCGACCTTCCGCGGGTCAGACAAGCGCGGCGGCGCCAATGGCGCGCGTATCCGCTTCGCCCCGCAAAAGGACTGGGAGGTCAACAACCCGGCCCTGCTCGCCGACGTGCTGGCCAAGCTGGAAACCGTCCAGTCGCGCTTCAACGGTGCGGCGACCGGCGGCAAGAAGGTCTCGATGGCCGATCTGATCGTTCTGGCTGGCGTGGCCGCGGTCGAGAAAGCGGCCAGCGATGGCGGCGTGCCCGTGGAGGTGCCGTTCACGCCGGGGCGGATGGACGCCGCGCAGGAGTGGACCGACACCCATTCGTTCGAGGCATTGCAACCTTCCGCCGATGGCTTCCGCAACTATTATCACAGCGCCAACTTCATGGCGCCGGAGGAAGCGTTGGTCGACAAGGCGCAGTTGCTCCGCCTGTCGGCGCCGGAGATGACGGTGCTTGTCGGCGGGCTTCGCGTGCTCGGCATCAATGCGGGCGGATCGAGCGACGGCGTCTTCACCGATGCAGTCGGGACGCTGACCAATGATTTCTTCGTGAACCTGTTGGACATGAAGACGGAGTGGCGGGCGACCGAGCATAAGAACCGCTATCAGGGCGTGGACCGCAAGTCGGGGCAACCGACATGGACGGCGACCCGCGTCGACCTCATCTTCGGCTCGCAATCGGAATTGCGTGCCCAAGCGGAGGTCTATGCCCAGTCGGACTCGAAGGACCGGTTCGTCCGCGATTTTGTCGCCGCATGGGACAAGGTGATGAACGCGAACCGGCTTGACCTGCAATCACCGGCCGACGCATTCAGCCAGAAACTGTCGGCCTAAATGGAATGTGGGCGGCGCTCGAAATAGCGCCGCCCACTATAAAACACAGTTACGGCTGGCGTTTCGCCATGATGCCAGCCGCATGGTCTCCGCCAAGGATGAGCGGGCGCTTCCAGAGCCCGAGGTCTTCCATATCCTCCCCGAAACCCACAAATGGCCGCCATTCGCCCCCGTGCTGCTCCAAGACCGTCGCACCGACCGCCCAGGCGAGGGCTATTCCGCCCGCCACATCCCAGATGTTGGGCGTCGCGAAGCGGGCGACCTGAAGCAGACCGGCCGCGACGAAGGCGCATTCGATAGCGGCCGATCCGGTCTTGCGGACGTCCCATGACTGTTGATCCCCGCCAAGGTCCGGTTCGCCTGCCAGTCGCCGCCGCACGGCGGGATTGGCCTGCCGGGATACCTCTACCCCGTCGAAACGCAGGCCCGGCGCTCCGCCGCAATGATAGACGCCTGGCGACAGCAAGTGGCTGGTGCTGCACCATAGCGCGCCGACTATGGGCACGCCCCGGTACAGCACCCCGACCGACGACGCGAAGAGCGGGAAGCCGTTCACGAAATTGGTCGTGCCGTCGATCGGGTCGATGGCCCAGGTGAAATCATGGCCGCGCCCCGGCCGCTCGTCCATTTCCTCGCCCACTATGTCATGATCGGGGAAATTTTCGGCGACGCGCAGCCGGATCATCGCCTCGACCGCGCCGTCGACCTGGCTCACCGGGTCGCGCAGCAGTTTGGCATCGGCCTCTCCGCCCTTATATTTGACCGACAGGATGCTGCCCAGCGCAGCGATGATTTCGGCGCCGCCCAACGCTGCCAGCTCCACGGCGAGCGCCTCCATGTCGCGAAGGAGAAGCGGATCGAGATCGGCCGTAATGCTGCTCACGCTTCCTCCACCTTCATGGTTCGCGGAATGAGGATGGTGGCGGGGGCACCATCCAGTTCGAGGGTCATGCGCCAGTCTTCGTTAGGCAGGTCGACGGGCCGGTCGTCGATCCGCGTACACATCCCCCTGCCCTCCAGGGAAATCCTGCGTCCTGCCTCGATCCGGGCCGGGGGCGGGCCGGAGAAATGCTCGGCCCAAAGCGTCATCGCCTCCCGGTCCGCCTCCCTGACCAACAGCACATCGAGATATCCGTCGGCCGGATCGGCACGCGGCGCGAAAGGCAGGCGCGGTCCTATCGCCGGAATGTTGAGCACCTCTATCAGCAACCACGGCCCCTCGAAGGACTGACCGTCTATATCGAGAATGCAGTCGAACGGCGCACCCTCGGCTAGCGCTTCCCGGAACGCCATGCGGCCATTTTCACGCTTTTCCTGCGGTGTGTCGGGATCTTCGTCCACCCGCTCGATAGCATCGTTGAGCGCGCCTAGCCCTACCGCCTCGACGAACAGGCGCCTGCCAAAAGGTCCGGTGACGGCGCCAATGGTAAGCTGTTGTTCCCTGGCCTGCGGCAGTCCGTGGATGACGCTTTCGGGAGACTGGCGGATA
Source organism: Sphingobium sp. (assembly GCA_040508315.1). Lineage (GTDB taxonomy): Bacteria > Pseudomonadota > Alphaproteobacteria > Sphingomonadales > Sphingomonadaceae > Sphingobium. Next base: position 8,753 of record JBEVNC010000234.1, on the reverse strand, counting down.
CCGAGAGCCCGCGCGATATTGTTCGATCCGCCGAGCGGCAGGATGGCCACCGGAACGCCGCGGTCTGCGGTCCCCGTCACTACGCTGGTGACCGTGCCATCGCCGCCCGCCGCGATCAGCATGTCCATGCCGCGCGCAGCGTCCTCGATATCGTCCTTCAGATGCTCGCAATAGCGCGCATCGATGCCGACATCGTGCAAGGCCGCCAGCAAGGGTTCGATCGGTTCAGGCTCAGTGCCCGCGCCCGGGCTGTGTACGAAAAGCGCCCTCATTCGCTCAGGTATCGCTCGAGATCGTCGCTCCCGCCGATCCGTTTGCCATCGATCACGACCTGCGGCGTCGTTTGCACCCCCTGCTCGGCCTCGAAGGCATCGACTTCCTCGCGCGAAGACAGAATCCGCTCGTCGACATCATAGCCATTATCATCGAGCAATTGCTTCGCCCGGACACCATAGGGGCAGACATGATCGGATAGGACCATCCGATATAGGGTAGCCGTCTTGCCTTGCGTCATATGTCACTCCGGTGGGCATGTCAGTCGTCACCGCCGATAAGCGCTCTCCTCCCAGGACGTTCCAAGCGAATGGGACGAACACTGTCGATATAATGCTGTTTGCACGTGTTCTGGAAGGCAGCCGCAGTTAGCGGATCGTCTCTACACCACGATGATAGCTTTGCTCGGCTTGGGCGTCCTGAATGTCATAGGCGAACCACGCGCTCTCGGCATGATCATATATCTGCACCAGCCCGTCGGTCACGCGCCCTTCGTAGAAGCTCGATGAGCCGCGATCATAGCCTTTGACCGTCAATCCATCATATTCGAGCGACACGAACATCTTGTCGCCCGCATCGTAGATTTCGGGAAGGGTGCCGCCGAATTTCGCCGCGCGGTCGCCGTCGATCCCTTGCAACTGACCGCCGCGACATTCCGCGGCGATCCGCAGGTCCCGTCCGGTCGAGTGATCATATACGCCTGCGGCCTTCTTGCCGGTGATGACGGAAAAAGCGGCTGCGGCGATCATGGCGCGTGTGTGTGGATTCATGGTCCCACTTGCCACCCGGACGAACCGGAGATCAAGCAGCATGTGGCGGAATGATTTCGTCCTCCGCAACGAAAGCCCCTCCGTCATGTTATGCCCATTGCCCAGCGGGCGGCGAACAGGCCGCCTTCAGGAGCGCGACGGGGAGAGGTGCTGGCCGTTATCTGCCGTTAGATTATCCGGAGTCCCCGATGCCCAAGACCAACATTTCCGATCTTTTCACGCAAACCCTGCATCTGGCTGGCGTGAAACGAATCTATGGCGTGGTCGGCGACAGCCTGAACGGCATTACCGAAAGCCTGCGACGACAGGGTGCTATCGAGTGGGTCCATGTCCGCAACGAGGAGGCTGGCGCCTTCGCGGCAGCGGCGGAAGCGCAACTCACCGGCAAACTGGCGGTCTGTGCCGGATCATGCGGTCCGGGCAATATGCACCTCATCAACGGGCTGTATGATTGCAACCGGACGCGGGTGCCGGTGCTCGCCATCGCCGCGCAAATTCCCAGCGCGGAGATCGGCTCCAACTATTTCCAGGAGACGAAGCCCGAAGCCCTGTTCCGGGATTGCAGCATCTATTGCGAAACGATTTCGAGCGCGGAGCAGATGCCCCGGACGCTGGAAACGGCTATCCGGGCTGCCGTCGGCCATCGCGGGGTCGCGGTGGTCTCCATCCCCGGCGACGTCGCACTTCGGATGACCGAAGGCCAGCTGGCCCGGTCCGCCGACGCATTGCTCCCGGCACGCACCGTCACCTGCGCCCATCCCGACGAGCTGGCGAAGCTGGCCGCGATGCTGAACGCGGCGGGCAAGGTCACGATCCTCGCGGGCCGTGGATGCAGGGACGCCCATGCGCAGTTGCTCGAGCTCGCCGAGGCGTTGCAGGCTCCCATCGTCCACGCGCTCGGCGGCAAGGAATTTGTCGAATATGACAATCCCTATGATGTCGGGATGACCGGCCTCATCGGCTTTTCGTCGGGCTATGAGGCGATGATGGCCTGCGACATGCTGCTGATGTTGGGCACCGATTTTCCCTATCGGCAATTCTACCCCACCAAGGCGAAAGTTGCGCAGGTGGACGTGCGTCCCGAAAATCTGGGCCGACGCACGTCCATCGACCTGGGTTTGGTCGGCGATGTCGGCGCGACCATCGGGGGGCTGTTGCCGATGTTGAAGGACAGCCGCAGCGGCGACTTCCTTCGGACCGCGCGGGACGACTATGCGAAAGCACGCAAAGGCCTCGACGATCTGGCACATGGCAAGCCCGGCGGCATATTGCATCCGCAACATGTCGCCAGAGTGCTCAGCGAACAGGCGAGCGATGACGCGGTTTTCGCCTGCGATGTCGGAACGCCCACCGTGTGGGCCGCGCGCTATCTCCAGATGAATGGCCGCCGCCGCCTGATCGGGTCGTTCAATCACGGCTCAATGGCAAACGCCCTCCCCCAGGCCATCGGTGCGCAGGCATCCTATCCGGGTCGGCAGGTCGTCACTTTGTCGGGCGATGGCGGGCTCGCGATGCTCATGGGCGAACTGCTGACGCTGAGGCAGCTTAGCTTACCGGTGAAGCTGATCGTCTTCAACAATGGCACGCTGGGCTTCGTGGAGATGGAGATGAAGGCCGCCGGCTTGATCGAGACCGGCGTTTCGCTGGATAACCCCGATTTCGCCGCCGTGGCTCGCAGCATGGGCATCCACGGCGTTCGCGTCACGGACCCTGCCGATCTGGAGGGGGCGATGCGCGACGTGCTGGCCCATCCCGGCCCCGCCCTGCTGGACGCGGTCACGGCGCGGACCGAACTGTCGATGCCGCCCAAGATCACGCTGGAGCAGATGAAGGGGTTTACCCTCTATATGGCCAAGGCCATCATCAGCGGCCGCGGCGACGAGGTCATCGAGATCGGCAAGACCAATGCGGGCCTGCTGCGCAATCTGTTCTGAACCCGCCGGTTGCCATGCGAGCGAGCCGGTTCAATCCTGAGCCGGGCTCCGCTTCGCAACGCCGACCGTGACTGCGATATCCATCGTCACATTCCCCACGGTGCGGAACAGGTCGGGGATGGTCTCCACCGCGATGAGCAGCCCCAGCGCCTCTATTGGAACGCCCATCGCCAGCGCGACGGGAGCGACGGAGGCGAGGAAGCTGATCGTTCCCGGCAGGCTGATCGATCCCATGGTGGTGATCGCCGCCGTGCATATCCCCGCGGCCAGTTGCCCCGGGCCGATGGGCACGTTCATCAGATGCGCGACATACAGCGCGACCGCCAGGTTCATCGCCGGACTGGTGGCGCGAAAGATTGCGACCGCAATCGGCAGGATGATGCCCGACGTCGCGGGCGCGGCCCCCAGCTTCGCCGAAGCCTCCAGCATGGCGGGCAGCGAGGCGAGCGACGACTGGGTGCTGATCGCGACCGCCTGCGCCGGTGCGGCTGCCCGCGCAAATCGTCCCAGCGACACGCGGCCCGCGATCATCGCGACGGGATAGCCTGCGAGCAGGACCACGAAGCCGATGGATGAGACGATCAATATATAGTGGAGCAGCGCCCCAAACGCCGACGCGCCGGTCTGGGCACCCACGCCATAGGACAAGGCAAAGACGCCGATGGGCGCCAGCTTCAACACCCATCCGACGATGATCAGCATCGCATCGGTAAACGCCTGGAACAGCGCCGTCAGCCGCTCGCGCTGCTCGGTCGGCAAGTTGGCGATGGCAAAGGCCAGCGCAAGACTGAATACCGTGAGCGGCAGGAAGGCGTCGCCCGAAGCCGCCGCCACGACATTTTGCGGCACGATAGTATCGAAAAAGGATGCGATGGACGGCACGTCGCTAATGGGCTCTTTCCCGGTAAGGCTGAGCCGTATCGCCTGCGACCATGCGGGCGGCAGCGGCCACAGATCGAGCAACAGCGGCATCAGCAATGCCGACATCACCGTCACCGACCAGAGGATGGCAACGAAGCTGAGCACCGATCGCAGGGCGATCCGTCCCGCCCGCGCCGCATCGGTCGCTGCCGCTACGCCCGTGACCAGCAGGCCGATGATAAGCGGCACGATGACCATCTGCAGCCCGTGCAACCAGGCCAGGCCGACGGGCCGAGTGAATGCGGTCGCAGCATCGGCCACGCCCGGATCGATGGCACTGGCCAATATGCCGATGAGCAGCCCGGCCACCAGCGATAGAAGGACTCGTGTTGCCTGCGACATCATGCCCCCATTGCCACGCGCAGGAAAGCGGAGGCACTCGCATACTGGGAGACTGCCCGGCCGATGACAAGGCTTTGGTGGATTGCATCTTGGCCCCCTGAATGTACCAATGATCGCCGGATATCCGCCAGGAGGCATTGTGACCGAGCGACCGCAGGACAGCGACACGGTAGAGGGCGTAGAGGCTTATGACGGCCCGGCGGGCGGCTGGGGTGCGCTTGCGGCGGTGGCGGGAGCGATCCGCACGCAGATGGGCGTCAGTCCCGACACGCGGGCGTTGCTCCAGATGAACCAGCCGGACGGTTTCGACTGCCCCGGCTGCGCATGGCCCGACCCCAAGCATACATCGTCGTTCGAGTTTTGCGAAAATGGCGCCAAGGCCGTCACCTGGGAAGCGACCGTCAAGCGCGTCGACCCCGATTTCTTCGCGCGCCACAGCGTGTCCGAACTATGGGACTGGACCGATCATGCCCTTGAGGATGCGGGGCGGCTGACCCATCCGCTGCGCTACGACCCCGCGACCGACCATTTCGTGCCGATCGGCTGGGACGAGGCGTTCGCCCGCGCCGGGGCGGGATTGCAGGCACTGGATCATGCCAATCAGGCGGAATTCTACTGCTCTGGCCGCGCATCGAACGAGGCGGCCTTTCTCTACCAGCTGTTCGTCCGCGCATTCGGCACCAACAATTTCCCCGACTGCTCCAACATGTGCCATGAGGCGACCAGCGTAGGCCTCCCCAAATCCATCGGCGTAGGCAAAGGTACGGTGACGCTGGAGGATTTCGATCTGGCGGACGCGATCTTCTGCATCGGCCATAATCCCGGCACCAACCATCCACGCATGCTCTCGACACTGGCGGCTGCGTCCCGGCGCGGCGTGCCGATCATCGTCGCCAATCCGATGAAGGAGCGCGGGCTGGAGCGGTTCAAATCGCCCCAGCACCCCATGGAGATGCTGACCCCCGGAGCGACCCCGCTGGCCTCGGCCTATCATCAGGTTGGGATCGGCGGCGACATGGCGATGCTGACGGGCATGATGAAGGCGCTGCTCGCCGCCGATGTGGCGAGCGGCGGCGCAGTGTTGGATCACGACTTCATCGCCGCGCATACGACCGGGTTCGACGCACTAAAGGCGGATATCGACGCGGCGCCGTGGGACTGGATCGTGGATCGATCGGGCCTGTCGCGCGAAGCCATCGAGAGCATGGCGGACGTCTACGCCAAGGCCGAGCGGGTCATCATCTGCTACGGCATGGGCATCACCCAGCATCGTCATGGCACGCAGAATGTGCAGGCCATCGCGAACCTCCTCCTCCTGCGCGGCAATATCGGCAAGCCGGGTGCGGGCATCTGCCCCTTGCGCGGCCACAGCAACGTGCAGGGCGACCGCACCGTGGGGATTACGGAGATACCAGGCGAGCCGATGCTCTCGCGGCTGGACGCGGCGTTCGGTATCGAAAGTCCGCGCGCGCATGGCCATGGCGCGGTCGATGCCCTGGAGGCGATGCGCGACGGACGGTCGAAGGCGCTGATCTCGCTCGGCGGCAATCTCGCCGTCGCCATGCCCGACCCCGACGCCTGTTTCGCGGCGATGCGCAAGCTGGACCTGTCGGTCAACATCCTGACCAAGTTCAACCGCACCTGCTGCCTGATCGCGAAGGAGACTATCATCCTCCCCTGCCTCGGCCGCACGGAACTGGACGTGCAGGCGGGCGGGCCGCAATGGGTGACGGTGGAGGACAGCATGTCGATGGTCCATGCCTCGCGCGGCAAGCTGAAACCGCCGGGCGACGACATCCGGTCCGAACCCGCCATCGTCGCCGGACTGGCCAAGGCGACGCTGCCCGCCGCCGCCCGGATCGACTGGGACGGCATGGTCGCGAATTACGACCGCATCCGCGATGGGATCGAGGCCGTCTTCCCCGATTTCCGCGATTATAATCGCCGGGTGCGGGTGCGCGGCGGCTTCCGGCTAACCGTCGCGGCGGGCGAACGGAAATGGAATACGCCGGACGGCAAGGCGCATTTTCTTGTCCATCCCCGGCAGCAGGAACAGACCAGCGTGGACCGCCCCCTTATGCTGACCACGATCCGCAGCCACGACCAGTATAACACCACCATCTACGGCTATAATGACCGCTATCGCGGCATTAGCGGGCGGCGTGACGTGGTATTCTGCCATGCGGACGATCTCGCCGCCCTCGGGCTCGCCCATGGCGACACCATCGATGTCGAAGCGGCGGACGGGCGAGTGCTGCGCGGCTTCACGGCGGTCGCCCATGCCATCGCACGCGGATCGCTCGCCGCCTATTATCCTGAGGCCAATTGCCTCGTGCCATTGGACGAGCATGATGCACAGAGCGGCACGCCCGCCTACAAGTCGATCCCGGTCGCCATCCGCGCGTCTGTGCCATGATCCTGGACGTCGCCCACCGTGAGCATCGCTTCGAGCGTCTGACCCCTCAGGGCGACCGCGACTGGATAACGCGCCCCGTCGCGACGGAAACACCCATAGCCATCGAGTTCAATGGCGTCGGCTATGCCGTGATGATGGCCAGCCCTGCCGATCTGGAGGATTTCGTGGTCGGCTTCGCCTTTAGCGAGCGGCTGATCGAACGGGTGGAGGATGTCCTCGCCATCGACCGGCACCGCACGGCGCAGGGAAAGATCGTTCGCGTCACGCTGGCCGAGACCTGTATGGAAACGGTGCTGGACCGCGCGCGGCACCGCATATCGGAATCCTCCTGCGGCCTGTGCGGTATCGAGAATCTGGAGCAGGCGCTGCGGCCCCTGCCCGCCGTCACCGCCCTCTGTCGGGCGAGCGACGCTGCGCTGTTCGCCGCCCTTTCCGCCCTTAATGCCCGGCAACCACTGAACGCCGCGACCGGCGCTGTCCATGCAGCGGCGCGGTGTGCGGCGGACGGCACCATATTGGATGTGCGGGAGGATGTCGGGCGGCACAATGCGTTCGACAAGCTGATCGGTGCGATGCGGCGGGCGGGTGCCGATTGGGACGGCGGCTTCGCCCTGCTCTCGTCGCGCTGTTCCTATGAACTGGTCGAGAAGGCAGCATTGGCGAACTGTCCGATGCTGGTCACGATATCCGCGCCGACCGACCTTGCCATCGACCGGGCGGATAGTTGCGGGCTGAAACTCGCGGTACTCGCCCGCCGGGATTCTGCGCTGCTGGCGTAATTGTTAAATGAAAGGGCGGCGGGAATATCCGGCCGCCCTCCTATCGCTCACTCGAAGGGCTCTTCGCCTTCCAGCTTGGTACGGTGCATCATGCGACCGCAATCGGCATCATAGGCCTCGGCGCGGTGCATCGTGCCGGTATTGTCCCAGATGACCAGATCGCCGACGGACCATTCATGGCTGTAGCTGAACTGCTCGCTGGTCGCCCATTCGCGCAGGCCATGGATAATCAGTGCGCTTTCCATTTCGCTGACGCCCAGCACGCGCTGGGTGGTGCAACCGATGACGAGCGATTTGCGGCCGGACTTGTGCTTCCACACCAGCGGCAGTTCATTCTCGCCCACCGACTGCATGCCCTTCAGCTTGGCGACGCTCGGTTCCGGCTCATAGTAGAATATGGTCGGCCAGACGCCATGGACGGCGCGCATGCCTTCCAGTTCCGCCTTGCGCTCTTCGGGCAGGTCGTCCCACGCGGCATAGGTATTGCAGAAGCCGGTATTGCCGGTGCCCTTGGGGCTGGGCACCTTGCACGACAGCAGCGAAGCAAGGATGGGCACGCCGTTCATGGTGCCGTCGATATGCCAGTAGAGCGAGCCTTTCAGATATTCGGCGCTCCGCGGATTTTCCTTGATGTCGAGCGTGATCTTGGTCGGACCTTCGCCGTCGCCCTCGGGCGAGTAGGTTCCCAGCGTCTTGGTGAACGCGATCTGCTCGTCGTCGGTGAAATTGATCTCCGGAAAAACCAGAATGCCGCGCTGCTCGAGCAAGGCCCGGATGTCCGCACCCAGCGATCCGTCCAGCAACTCTTCCTTGCTGTTGAGGATGCGGCTGCCGATCCTGTCCTTGATCGTCTCATGCTGGAATTTGATTTTGGTCGCGACTGTCATGTCCGATTGGTCCCTACCCGAAAGCCCGCCGCCGCAGCATATGGAGCCTGTGTGCTAAGCTAGTATAGTTTTTCGGCGCCTCTTTGAAAAGATGTCAGGGCCGCCAAGGCTCAAAATTTTGTCTCGGCCTCCGGCAGCGCCCTCGCTGCTCGTCACATAAGCAGGGCGGCCGCACGATGCGACCGCCCCGATATGTCCCAGCCTGTCGGCCGCGGATCAGAACGGCAGGTTGTAGACCTTCACCGCATTGTCCTGCAGCACCTTCTTCTTGACGCTATAGTCATAGGCGCCGAGCACGTCCTTGATGTGGTCCTGCACGCCCGGATAGAGCGAGGTCGGGTGCGGGAAGTCGGTTTCGAACATGACGTTGTCGACGCCGATCGTCTCCAGCAGCAGCTTGGGCCCCACCTTCTCGAACCAGAAGGTGCAGT
>JBEVNC010000222.1:0-5103 GCA_040508315.1 Sphingobium sp. | reverse complement strand
GTCATTCCCGCGAAGGCGGGAATCCAGAGTCGCAAGCGCAGTTTTGCTGGGCTCTGGATTCCCGCCTTCGCGGGAATGACGGTTAAGTGGGTATTCGCAACGCTCCCTTCTCAAGGGAACATTTATGTCCGTGCGTACCTCGAAAGGTTCAAGGCCGCAAAACCCAGCCCCCATCCACATTGATCGTCTGTCCGGTGATCCATGCGCCAGCCTCAGAACACAGCAGCAACAACGTCCCCACCAGCTCATCGGGCTGGCCGCTCGCCCGCGTACACACACTCATCGCCAGGAACTGCGCGAAAGGCGAACCCTCCGGCGCCAGCGCCGCGCCCGCCTCGCTGCGCACATTGCCCGGTGCGATGGCGTTGGCGGTGATGTTGTCGCGGCCCAGTTGCTTCGCCATCGTCGTGGTCAGGCCGGTCAGCGCCAGCTTGCTGACCCCGTAGAGCGACACGGCGGGAAACGCGCCGCCCGACACCTGGTTGACGATCCGGCCGCCGCCACGCTTACGCATCGAGGGGATCACCGCCTGCGCGCAGTTGAGCGCGCCGGTGACATTCACCGACAGTAGCTTCTCCCACGTTCCCAGCGGCACGTCCGCCACCGAAAGCTGCCCCAGTTCCAGCATCAGCGCCGCATTGTTGACGAGGATGTCGATGCCGCCGAACGCCGCGACGGCCTCCTTCGCCATGGTCGCGACCTGATCGACATGGGTGATGTCCACGCCCACCGCGATCGCTTTGCCGCCCGCCGCCACGATCTCGTCAGCCACGGCCTTTGCGCCGTCGGGGTTGAGGTCGGCGACGACGACTGCCGCGCCTGCTTCTGCCAGACCCTTGGCATAGGCCGCGCCGATGCTGTTGCCGCGTCCGCCCGCGCCGGTCACGATGGCGACCTTGCCGTCGAGGCGGAACTGTTCGATCGAGAATGTCATGGAGAGAGCTGTCCTGTCAGGCAGTGGTGAGGGATAGGAAGGGATTGGCGATATCCGCCAGCGCGGCCGCATCGGCATCGCCCGGCAGTGCCTCGGTCAGCAGGCGCACATCCTTTTGCAGGAGCGCGCCGCCATGGGCGAAGCTGGCGGGCGTGGGCATGCGTGCGCGCACCTCGAACCCGAAGCTGCGCCCGCTGCTCGCCTTGATAAGCTCCACGAAGGCGGCGCGGTCGAGGCCCAGCGTCTCGGCCGCGTTGAGGCCATGGTGCGCCACCGCCAGATGTGCGGCCATCAGCGTATTGTTGATGAGCTTGGCATTCTGACCCGCTCCCACCGGGCCGAGGTGAAGGATCAAAGTCGCGAACGCCTCGAACAACGGCGTGGCCGCCGCGACGGCACCCTCGTCGCCGCCGATCATCACGGTCAGCTTGCCCGCTTGTGCCGCTGGCCTGCCGCCGCTGACCGGCGCATCGATAAGCGACAGGCCATGCACGCTTGCGGCCTCGGCGAGGGCGATGCAGGTGTCCGGGCTGACCGTCGAGTGGATGGCGACGATGCCGCCCCGCGCCATGGCGGAGAACAACTGCTCGCACACCTGCCTGACGCCCGCATCGTCCACCACGCATATGCCGACCAGGTCGGACGCCGCACCCAATTCCGCGACGCTGCCCGCAAAGCTGGCCCCGGTGTCGCGATAGGGGTCGAGGCTTTCGGTCCGTCGCGCCCAGAGCGTCACGGGATGCCCAGCCGCGATCAGCCTGCCCGCCATCGGCCCGCCCTGATCGCCGACCCCGATAAATCCGATTCTCATGCTCATCCCCTCAACCGGCCGTGATGCCGCGATCCATCGCGATGCACGCGCCATGATAGGCACCGGCAGCGGGCGAGGCGAGGAAGGCGATCATGTTCGCCACATCCTCCACCTCCACCAGCCCGCGCAGGCCGGAAAAGCGCGAGATCAGCGAACGGTCGAGGTCAGGCGGAAAGGTCATGCCGGTCGCGATGCCCGTCATCATGCCGCCTGGCGCGACCGCGTTGATGCGGATGGGCTTGTGGATATATTCCATCGCCATCGCCTTGGTCATCTGGTTGAGCCCGCCCTTGCTGGCGCAATAGGCCGCCGCATAGGCCTCCCCCACGAAAGCGGCGGAGGAGGAGACGTTGACGATGGCGCCTTGCGCCGCCAGCAGATGCGGAATGGCAGCCTGACTGAGGAAGAAGGGCGCCGTCAGGTTGACCGCGATGGTCCGCATATAGTCCGCCGCCGCCATGTCGTGCGTATGCGCGAAACGGATCAGCCCCGCGACATTGCACAGCGCATCGAGCCGTCCGAAGGCCGCGACCGCCGCGGCCACGGCAGGCGCACAGGTCAGATGATCGGACAGGTCGGCGGGATGGACCTCCGCCGCCCGGCCCAGCGCGCGGATTTCCGCCGCCGTCTCCTCCAGCCCCGCCGCGTTCACATCGACGATGCAGACGTCCGCGCCCGCCTTTGCCAGCGCGATGGCGGTCGCCTTGCCCAGGCCGGACGCAGCGCCCGTCACCAGCGCCGCCTTGCCGCTCATATCCGCGGGGGTCATGGCTGCACACCCTTCACGCTGAACGGCAGGCCATCCTCGACATTCCTGCCCTGCTCCATCACTGCGCCCTGCGCCACCGACGCCTTGGGCCAGCCTGCGTAGATGGCATATTGCAGGACGAACTCCAGCATCTCCGCCTGCGTCGCGTTGCCGCTCTTCATCGCGGCGTAAATATGGCTGTGGATCGGCGTGTAAGCGGCGCTGTCGCACACGCCAACGACGGTGATCCAGCGGCGCGAACGCTCATCGAGGCCGGGCCGCCGCCACATCTCGCCAAAGACGAAGCCGTTGATGCCGCCCTCGAAAAAGGCTTGCCGGGCTTGCGGCGGCGGCCCGCCGAAAGTCATGACGTCGGCGAAATTCTTGGCGCCCACCGCCAGACGCGCCTCATGCTCCCATGGCTCCGCGCGGATCGGGGGAAAGTCTGCCGCTGGCAGGCCGAGTTCTGTCGCAGCCACCGTGACCGCCCGGTCCCAGCGCCCGCCGGTGCTCCAGCCGCAATAGACCGCCGCGTGCAGAGCCGCTTCCCGCATTTCCGCCAACGTCAATTCGCCGCCGCTGAGCGCACCGCGCGCATAGGCGGTCGCGATGTCCGCATCGCCGGTATTGCACGCCCCCGCCATCGATATGAGGTAGCGAGCGCGCAGGTCCAACGCTGGCCGCGTCCACACCTCGGCGAACACGAAATCCCGCACGGCCGCCTGATAGGGCGTCTGCGGGTTGGGCACGGGCGTCGCCAGCCTGTCGGTCTGGGCTGCAACTCCGCGCGCTGTGCGCTCCGCCGGGTCGAGGAGGATGGCCATGCTCAGGCTCCCTGCGGACGGTTGAGGCTGATGAGGACATTCTTGATGCGCAGGAATTCCTTGATCCCCGCCTCGCCGCCCAGCCTGCCATAACCGGATTGCTTCACGCCGCCGAAGGGCACGCAGGCCGTCATCGCCTCGCCCGATGCATTGACCTGCACCTGCCCTGCATCGACCCGCGCCGCGACGCTGTGCGCGCGGGCGAGATTTTGCGTGTGGATATAGCAGCCAAGGCCATATTCGGTGCCGTTGGCGAGTGCGACCGCCTCCTCCTCCGTATCGAAGGGGGTGACCGACAGAACGGGGCCGAACACCTCATGCTGGGCGATCTCGCTGTCGTTCGCGACGTCGGCGACGATAGTGAGCGGCAGGAAATAGCCGTCCGCATGATCGCCGCCCATCCGCTTGCCACCCGCGACGATCCGGCCGCCCTGCGCCTTTGCGGTCTCGACCATGCCGAGGATGCGACCGAGCGATGCGTCCGAGATGACCGGACCCAGCACCGTCGCCTTTTCCATCGGATCGCCCGGCTGGACCGCCCCGGCCATCGCGGTCAGCGCCGCCAGATAGCGGTCGTAAATGCCGCGCTGGACGAGGAGGCGCGTACCGTTGACGCAGCCTTGCCCATTGGCGCTGAGGCCGCCGGACATGCCGCGCTTGGCCGCGTCCATCAGGTCGGCATCGTCGAACACGATGACCGCCGACTTGCCGCCCAGCTCGAGGCCGCAGGGCTTGAGCGTCTCGGCGGCGGTGCGCAGGACCTTCTTGGCCGTTGCGCCGCTGCCGACGAACTGGATCTTGTCGATGCCGGGGTGGGCGACCATCGCTTCGCCCACATCCGCCCCGCCAGCGACGATATTCACGACGCCTGAGGGAAAGCCCGCCTCCAGCACGATCTCGCCCAGCCGCATGACGGCCCAGGGCGCCAGTTCCGGCGCCTTGACGACGACGCAATTGCCCGCCGCCAGTGCCGGGGCGATCACCATCGTCGTCGCGAACAAGGGACCGTTCCACGGAATGATCGCGCCGATCACGCCATAAGGCTCATAGGACACATAATCATGCGCCGGGCCGCCCCATGTCGGGATGGTATGCCCCTGCAACTTGTCCGCCCAGCCGCCGCAATAGCGGAATTTCTGCGCCGCATCGATGGCCACATAGGGGCCGACCATCGCGATGGAGCCATTCTCTATGGTCGAAAGCTGGCCCAGTTCGACCATATGCTGCTCGCACAACGCGGCGAGCCTGAACATGAGGTCGCGTCGCTTGTCCCCCGGCAGCGCGCGCCACGCCGGAAAGGCGGCGCGGGCCGCCGCCACCGCCTCGTCTACATCGGCCGCGTTGCCCAGCACGATCTCCCGCGTGACGCGCCCGGTGCCGGGATAGATATGGGCGTGCGTCTCGCCGCTGCCCTTTTCCGACTTGCGGTCGCCGATGATGAGACTGTGGCGCGGCAAAACCGCGATGTCGGGGTGCTGAAAGCCCATGATGTCCTCTCCAAGGAACTGATGCCCCCTTGCTAATGGGGATATTGTTTAGCTGTCAAGACCATTAAATCGATCCAAATACACGCTTCATTCTATCATTCAGTATCCTAATTAGGCAATCGCCAGCACGCTGCGATGGATGAACCGTATCAGGTCCGACTGCCCCCGGGCGCCCGTCTTGGCATAGATGCGCTTGCTATATGTTCGTGCAGATTCGACGGTGATGCCATTCTCCTGCGCGGCCTCCGCGATGGACATGCCCCTGCTGAGCGCCAGCGCCAGCCGCGCCTCGCTCGGCA
>JBEVNC010000210.1:0-11625 GCA_040508315.1 Sphingobium sp. | reverse complement strand
GCCGGAGCGCAGGGCGCACAGCAAATCCCGCTCGCCGCCATACACGACAATGGCAACGGTCCGGGCGTGTGGGTGATCGGCGGCAAGCAGGTCCATTGGCGGCCCGTCCAACTCGCCGCTCTGGGCGAGGAGACGGCGACCATCACCGGCGGCCTGCGCCCCGGCGAACGCTTCGTAGCGCTGGGCGCCCACCTTCTTCACGAGGGCGAAGCCGTTCGGGAGCAGGGCAAGTGAGCGGGTTCAACCTGTCCGCACTGGCCGTGCGGGAACGGGCGGTGACATTGTTCCTGATCGTCGCCGTGTCGCTCGCCGGGCTTTACGCCTTCCTCAATCTCGGCCGGGCGGAAGACCCCAGCTTCACGGTCAAGACGCTGACGGTCGTCAGCACATGGCCGGGTGCGACCGCGCAGCAGATGCAGGATCAGGTCGCCGACCCGCTCGAAAAGCGGATGCAGGAACTGAAATGGTATGAGCGGGCGGAAACCTATACCCGCCCCGGCCTCGCCTTCACTACGGTCACGCTCAAGGACAGCACGCCGCCCGCCGCGGTGCCGGATGAATTTTACGAAGCGCGCAAGAAACTGGACGACGAGCGACCCAAGCTGCCGCAGGGCGTGCAGGGCCCGTTCGTCAACGACGAATATGGCGACGTCACCTTCGCCCTCTATGCGCTGAAAGCCAAAGGCGAGCCGCAGCGCCTGCTGGTGCGCGAGGCCGAGCAGATCCGCCAGCGCCTGCTCCACGTCCCCGGCGTCAAGAAGGTGAACATCATCGGCGAGCGGCCGGAACGCATCTTCGTGGAATTCTCCTATGCCCGGCTCGCGACGCTGGGCGTGTCGGCGCGCGATGTTTTCGCGGCGCTCAACGGCCAGAACGCGCTGACCCCCGCAGGCTCCATTGATACCAAGGGGCCGCAAGTGCAGGTCCGCCTCGACGGCGCGCTGGACGATCTTCAGAAGATCAAGGACACGCCCATCGTCGCTGGCAATCGCACGCTGAAACTGTCCGACATCGCGCAGGTGAAGCGCGGCTATGAGGACCCCGCCACCTTCCTGATCCGCAACCAGGGCGAGCCTTCGCTGATCCTCGGCGTGGTGATGAAGGAACGGTATAACGGCCTGCAACTGGGCGAGGATCTGGAAAAGGAAGCCTCCGCCATCACCGCTGAAATGCCGCTGGGCCTGTCTTTCACGAAAGTGACGGATCAGGCGGTGAACATCACCGAAGCCTATGACGAGTTCATGCTGAAATTCTTCGTCGCCCTCGTGGTGGTCATCGCGGTGAGCCTGATCTCCCTGGGGTGGCGCGTGGGCATCGTCGTCGCGCTGGCCGTGCCGCTGACGCTGGCGGGCGTGTTCATCATCATGTTGGCGACCGGGCGCGACTTCGACCGCATAACCCTGGGCGCGCTGATCCTGTCGCTGGGCCTGCTGGTCGACGACGCGATCATTATCATCGAGACCATCGTGGTGAAGATGGAGGAGGGCCGCGACCGGCTGTTCGCCGCCAGCTATGCCTGGGGACACACCGCCGCACCGATGCTGGCGGGTACGCTGGTCACGACCATCGGCCTGATGCCGGTCGGCTTCGCCAAGTCGAGCGCGGGCGAATATGCGGGCAACATATTCTGGGTGGTCGGCTTCGCGCTCATCACCTCATGGGTCGTCGCGGTGGTGTTCACCCCCTATCTCGGCGTCAAGCTGCTCCCCGATATCAAGCCGGTGGAGGGCGGGCATGCCGCCATCTACGACACGCCCCGCTATCGCCAGCTTCGGTCGCTGATCGGCTGGACGGTTGCGCGCAAGAAGACTGTCGTGCTGGGCACGGTCGCTGCATTCTTCGTCGCCATCTTCTTCATGGGCTTCGTGAAGCAGCAATTCTTCCCCATTTCCGACCGGCCGGAAGTGTTCGTGGAGGTGCAGATGCCCGAGGGTAGCAGCATCGCGGCGACGAGCGCTGCGGCGGCAAAGGTCGAGACATGGCTGCGCAAACAGCCGGAGGCGAAGATCGTCACCAGCTATATCGGCCAGGGCGCACCACGCTTCTTCCTCGCAATCTCACCCGAACTGCCCGACCCCTCCTTTGCCAAGATCGTCGTGCTGACGCCGGACAAGGAGGCGCGCGAAGTGCTGAAGCGGCGCGTGCGTGAGGTTGCGGCGCAAGGACTGGCGCCGGAAGCGCGCATCCGTGCGACACAGATCGTCTTTGGCCCCTACTCCCCCTTCCCGGTCGCTTTCAGGGTCATGGGACCAGACCAGACCAGGGTGCGCGCCATTGCGGAGCAGGTGCGCGGCGTGATGCTGAGGAATGGCAACATGCGGCAGGTCAATACCGACTGGGGCGAGCGCGTACCGACCGTGCATTTCGTGCTCGATCAGGATCGCCTCCGCGCCATCGGCCTGTCGTCGCAGGACACATCCCAGCAGCTCCAGTTCCTGCTGACCGGCGCCCCGGTGACACAGGTGCGCGAGGATATCCGTTCCGTCGAGGTCGTCGCACGCAGCGCCGGTCCCGACCGTCTCGACCCGGCCAAGCTACACAGCTTCACCCTGACCGGCGCGTCGGGCCAGCACGTCCCGCTCGACCAGATCGGCAAGGCGGAGGTCCGCATGGAAGACCCGATCCTGCGCCGCCGCGACCGCTACACCACCATCACCGTACGCGGCGACATTGCGGAGGGATTGCAGCCGCCGGATGTCGCGACGCAGGTCATCAAGGATATCGACCCCATCGTGAAGGCGCTGCCCGCAGGCTACAAGATCGAGACGGCGGCCGCGCTGGAGGAAGCGGGCAAGGCCAATGTCGCGCTGGCGGCGGTGTTCCCGATCATGATCGTGCTGATGATGATCGTGATCATCTTCCAGGTCCGCTCGCTCGCGGCCATGGCGATGGTGCTGCTGACGGCGCCGCTTGCGCTGGTGGGCGTGGTGCCGACGCTGCTCGTCTTCCAGCAGCCGTTTGGGTTCAACGCGATCCTTGGGCTTATCGGGCTGGCGGGGATCATCATGCGCAACACGCTGATCCTGGTGGGGCAGATCCACCAGAATGAGAAGGACGGCCTCGATCCCTATCATGCGGTGGTGGAGGCGACGGTGCAGCGGTCGCGGCCAGTGATCCTGACCGCGCTGGCGGCCGTGCTGGCCTTCATCCCGCTAACTTTCTCCGTCTTCTGGGGGTCGCTGGCCTTCACGCTGATCGGCGGGACGATCGGCGGCACAGCACTGACCCTGGTGTTCCTGCCCGCCCTCTACGCCATCTGGTTCCGGATCAAGGTGGCGCAGGACGGCGCATCGCATGAGCCACCCGTCCACGGAAAACCCGCCACCGCATGAATGCCCTGAGCGCGCGAACCGACGATGCCGGACGATCCGTCACTCGTCGGTTCGCAGCTTGACCTTGTTCGGCAGCTTCTTCCCCTTGGTGCGGCGGGAGGGGATCTGAACCGGGTTCTTCTTCTTCCATTCCGCCCAGGTCATCGGGCCGTCCGGCGTATTGATGATCTCTTCTTCCATAATTGCGAGACTCCTTCGCCCGGCAATCGTTGCGCGCTCCCCGTCGAGAGGTGTCACAACGCCGGTGGTTCCTTCACGGGCACTCTGGACTATTGACGCCGCGCGCGCCATGTTGGCTGCATCGCTCACATAGCCTCGGGCCTGACGCGACTGAGAGACTCCGCGCTCCCGCTCAAAAAGTGGAGGTGCGCGATGTCCGACATTCCCCATCATGAGACCGCGACGACGCAGGCCATCCATCGGCCTTAGCGCGGTAATGCGATCCGCCTCCCGTTTTCCCGACCGTCCGACCTTGCCCGCACTCCCATCCTAAGGAATTCCATGCTCATTCGCGCTGGCTATAATATCGGCTTCACGACCTTTCGCCCCACGCCGATGCTGGCGGCGCTCAGTGTCCATCCGACGCGCAACAGGGATTTGCGCACTGCCCAGCGGATCATGACCGATCCCGATATCCCGCTCTATGACTATATCGACGGGTTCGGGAACATCTGCTCGCGCATGATCCTGCCGACGGGCACCACCACCATATCCTGTGGCTTCGTGATCGAGGACCCGTTCGAGCCGGACATCGTCGCCCCCGACGCGCGGCAGGTTCCGGTCGAGCGACTGCCGGACGAAGCCCTCGTCTACCTCCTCGCCAGCCGCTATTGCGAAACGGACAAATTGAGCGACGTCGCATGGTCGCTGTTCGGCGGCATGACGCCCGGCTGGGCGATGGTGCAGGGCATCGTCTCCTTCGTCCACGAGTGGATCACCTTCGACTATGGCAAGGCCCGGCCCGGCAAGTCGGCCTGGGACGCCTATCAGGAACGCGAGGGCGTGTGCCGCGACTATGCGCACCTCGCCATCACGCTATGCCGCTGCATGAACGTGCCCGCGCGCTATTGCACCGGCTATATGGGCGACATGGACCTGCCCGCGCTGGTCGGCGACATGGACTTTTCGGCGTGGTTCGAGGCGTATCTCGACGGGCAGTGGTATGTGTTCGATGCGCGCCACAACCGTCCGCGCCGTGGCCGCATCCTGATGGCGCGGGGTCGCGATGCGACCGACGCCGCCCTGACCACCAGTTTCGGCGAGGCGATCCTCACCCGGTTCGACATCTACACCGACGAGGATCGGCTGGGGCATCTGAACCCCTGATTCGGCCTAGCTATCGACCTCAGGAGTATCCTCGTCCCCATCGGCGAGGAACTCTCGGGCGATCTGCGCATCGTCGTCGCTCAGCGCGCGCGCCACGCCCGAGCCCAGCGCTTCGGCCTCCTCCGCCTGCAACGCCCAGGCCGTCGCGGCGGCCAGGGCGACCTTTCTGACATTGGGTAGGTTCGTGTCGGCCGCGACCCGGCGATGCTCGGCTTCCTGTCGGCGGCACAGAGCGGCTCTGTCGGGCTGGTGCAACGGCCTAATCCCCGGACGCCTTGCGGCCGATGCCGACCCATTTGGGTATCGAACGCCAAGGCCATTTGCCCTGCACATGGGGCGCTTCCGCGGGCAAGATTGGCGGCGCGCGAACGACCGTGCGATCCTGCGCCAACGCCTTCTCCAACGCTGCGGGATCGACCGGATGATATTCTACCCGGCCACCGCTCTCGACACGCAGGATGGTGGCGGTGCGCCGGTAGATAGCGTGTCCGGCGACTTCGCTGCTCTCCTCCTCCGTCGACAGCTGATAGGTGCCGGCAGGCAGAGGCGCATCGAAGCCCGCCAGCCGGAAAGGCGCGCCAAACTCGACCGTCGATTGCGTGGTTCGGTCCGTCATCGGCAAATCTCCCAAATGGCAAGCGGGAGCATGATGATCTCTCAGTCGCGATATGCTTGCGGCATGATCCGGGCGATGCGGCAGCATAGCATGGATGCGGCCCCCATGGGAAACGGGCAGTCGGCCGCGATCAGTTGCGGCGGGACGCCAGCCAGATGAAATGTCGCCCGTCATCGTCGAAATTGGCGGACATGCTGACCTCCTCCACGTCGAAGCGGGCCTTTTCCAGCCTTTCGACAAAGGGCGCGTCGGCATAGGCCGACCACACGGCCAGCAGCCCGTCGGGCTTGAGCGCCGCATGGGCCGACCGCAGTCCCCAATTGCAATAGAGACGATCGTTGGCCGGGCGCATGAAGCCGTCCGGCCCGTTGTCGACATCGAGCAATATGGCATCGAAGCGCGCGTCCGCATCGTCGATCACATCATGGATGTCGCGCATTTCGATGGAGACGCGCGGGTCCGAGAGATAATCGCCGAACAGATGCGCCAGCGGTCCCTTCGCCCAGGTCACGACCTTGGGCACAAGCTCCGCCACGACGATGCGTGCATTCATCGGCGAGGCGGCCAGCGCCGCGCCGAGCGTGAACCCCATGCCCAGACCGCCGATCAGGATCGTCGCGTCCCGGTCGCCGATGCGCTCGCAAACGATGGTCGCCAATGCCTCTTCGGAATGGCGGACTTCGCTGCCCATCAATTCCTCGGCATCGAACTGAATCGAGAACTCGTCGCCGCACCGCATCAGGTGCAACTCGCCTCCGCCGGGAATATCGGCGGTATCGACAAGGAGGATGGGCTCTGCCGTGGCAGCGCGTTGCACGTCCGACATGCGCGGACCCGTCCGGGCTAGCCGTCCACCTTCGGCGATGGCTCGACGGTCGCGGAAGCGGCGGCAGCGCGCCGCTTTTCCTGGACAGCGGATATGAGGGCGCGTTTGTGGCGCTTGTTGGCGGTGCGCAGCTGGCCCATAAATTTCCTGTCAGGTTAAATCGTTGGATGGTGGTCAGGTCGGCGACCATCGAATGCAGATGGGATGGTCTTGGTCATGTTTCGGCCCCGCTGGCAAGGGCCGCTGAGGTCTCGAACCGTATGGCGACCGCTCGAAAGCACATCGCCATGGACCTGAACCGGGGCCGTGATGGTTAATGGCATCGAACGAAGCTGCCGGAGCGCATCATGCTTGAACATCTGCCCGCCTGGATCGGCGCCCTTGTGCGCAATGTCCGCGCCGGTCATTCTAAGCTCATCATCGTCCAGGAGGATGTCGGGCTGGCCGACCGGACCATCGACCTTGGCAGTCCTGCCTTCGCCAATGGCGCGCGGCTCCCGATCCGGTTTACCGCCGACGGCGAAGGCGTGTCGCCGCCGCTGATCTGGGGCCCCGTACCCGAAGGGACGCAGGCACTGGCCCTGATCGTCGAGGACCCCGACGCCCCTGCCCTCCAGCCCCTCGTCCACGCGCTGGTCTGGAACCTGCCACCGGACCTGCACGACATTCCCGAAGGCGACATCACCGCCGATGGCTATGGCGCACGGGACGGCAGCGATGTCGGCCGGAACAGCTATATGCTGGAAGGCTGGCTCCCGCCCGATCCGCCCAGCGGGCACGGCGCACATGACTATGTGTTTCAGCTGTTCGCGCTCTCCGCCGTGCCGCATATCGACCCGAACCCCGGACGGTCGGATTTCGTCAAGGCGATCACCGGACATGTGCTGGCGGCCGGGCTGCTGGTCGGCACCTATTCCCGCGACGAACCCAAGTCCGTCGCATCCAGCGATCCTGTGGGCGGTCCCGTCCCGGCATGAGCGCAGCACCTCCGACGGTCGTGATAACCGGCGCGTCCGCAGGCGTCGGCAGGGCGGTTGCTCGCCGCTTTGCACGGGACGGCGCGCGGATCGGCCTGATCGCGCGGGGCCGGGACGGGCTGGAGGGCGCGGCGCGCGAGATCGAAGCGGCGGGCGGCGAAGCGCTGATCCTTCAGACCGATGTTGCCGATGCCGACGCGGTGGAGGCGGCCGCTGCTGCCGTGGAGGATCGCTTCGGCCCCATCGACATCTGGATCAATGCGGCCTTTGCGGGCGTGATCTCCCCGTTCGCCGACATGAGCCTGGAGGATTTCCATCGGGTAACCGACGTCACCTATCATGGGCAGGTCCACGGGACGATGGCAGCGCTGAAGCGCATGATGCCGCGCAACAGGGGCAGTATCGTTCTCGTGGGATCGGCCCTCGCCTATCGCGGCATCCCGCTGCAATCGGCCTATTGCGGGGCGAAGCATGCCGTGCAGGGCTTTCAGGACAGCATCCGCGCCGAACTGGTCCATGCACGCAGCCGCGTCCACGTCTCGATGGTGCAATTGCCCGGCGTCAACACGCCCCAGTTCGACTGGGTCCGATCCAGCCTCCCCAGAAAGCCCAAGCCCGCCAGCCCGCCCTATCAACCCGAAATCGCCGCCGACGCCATCCACTTCGCCGCGCATCACCGGCGCAAGCAGGTCACGGTCGGCTTCCCGGCGATCGAGGCGATATGGGGCGAGAAATTCGGGTCGTCTGCGCTCGACTATTATCTGGGCAAGACCGGCGTGTCGGGCCAGCAGGACGATGCGCCGGTCGAGGCGGACAGGCGCGACAATCTCTATGAGCCGGTGCCCGGCGACCATGGCGCGCATGGCCGGTTCGACGCGATAGCGCGCACCCGCTCCCCACAACTGTGGATGAACAAGCACCGCGTGGTGCTGGGCGTCGGCAGCGCGGCGCTGGCGTCGCTGGGCGCGCTGCTGCTCAAGGGGAGAAGTCGATGACGGACTGGTGGCGGGACGCCGCAATCTATCAAATCTACCCCCGCTCCTTTCAGGACAGCGACGGCAATGGCATTGGCGATCTCGACGGTATCGTACGTCGGCTTGACCATATCGTGGAGTTGGGCGCTGGTGCGATCTGGCTGTCCCCCATTTTCCGCTCGCCCATGGCCGATTTCGGTTACGACATCTCCGACTATCGTGACATCGACCCGATCTTCGGCGACATGGCAGCGTTCGACCGGTTGATCGCCGAGGCCCACGCTCGGGGCCTCAAGCTGTTGCTCGATTTCGTGCCCAACCATAGTTCGGACCAGCATCCATGGTTCATCGAAAGCCGGGCCAACCGCAGCAATCCCAAACGCGACTGGTATATCTGGCGAGACCCCGCCCCCGATGGCGGCCCGCCCAATAACTGGATGAGCAATTTCGGCGGCAGCGCGTGGACGCTCGATCCCGCGACCGGCCAATATTATTATCACGCCTTCCTGCCGGAGCAGCCCGACCTCAACTGGCGCAACCCGGACCTGCGCGCCGCCATGACCGACACATTGCGCTTCTGGCTGGACAAGGGCGTGGACGGCTTTCGCGTCGATGTGATCTGGCATCTCATCAAGGACGCCCAGTTCCGCGACAATCCGCCCAACCCCGCCTACACTTCCGCCAAACCGGATATCGAGCGCTATCTTCAGCTGCATTCGGCGGACCAGGAGGAGGTGCACGACGTCATCGCCGAACTGCGCGCCGTAGTGGACGGCTATGCCGACCGGCTGCTGATCGGCGAAATCTATCTGCCGGTCGCGCGGCTGATGACCTATTATGGCAAGGACAATCGCGGGGTTCACCTGCCCTTCAACTTCCTGCTGATCCACTGCCCCTGGCATGCCGAGGCAGTCGCGCGCCTGATCGACGACTATGAGGCCGCCCTGCCGGAGGGGGGCTGGCCCAATTGGGTGCTGAGCAATCACGACCAGCCGCGCATCGCGGCGCGCGTAGGCGAAGCGCAGGCGCGGATCGCGGCGATGCTGCTGCTGACGCTGCGCGGCACGCCCACCCTCTATTATGGCGATGAGATCGGCATTGCCGACATCGACGTGCCGGCGGCACTGGTTCAGGACCCCGCCGCGGTCAACGAGCCGGGTGTCAGCTTCAACCGCGACCGTGCGCGCTCTCCGATGCAATGGAGCGATGCGCCCTATGCCGGCTTCTCGAAGCGCCGCTCCTGGCTACCGCTCACGACGGACTGGCAGGAGCGCAATGTCGCGCGGCAAAGGGAGACGGGGGGATCGATTCTCGCCCTCTATCGCGCCCTTCTTCAGCTGCGTTTCGAGGCGCAGGACCTTCGTCACGGCGGGTATCGGCGGATCGATGCTGGCGAGGGCGTGCTGGCCTATACGCGCGGCGAGGAGATGGCCGTCGTTCTCAACCTGTCCGCAGAGGATATCGCCCTCCGGCTCCCGCCAGGTTGGACGGGCGCCAGCGTCAGGCTATCGGCCCTGTCCGCACAACCCCTCCCCGCCATTCCCGACCGCCTCGCCGCTGGCGAGGGTCTCATCCTCCAGAAAGCGCAGGCAACCGCATGATCCCCGATCTCTGGTACAAGAATGCGGTCATCTACAGCCTGTCGCTGGACGCCTTTCTGGACGCGAACGGCGATGGCGTCGGCGATTTTCGCGGGGCGATGCGGCGGCTCGACTATCTGCAGGGGCTGGGCATCACCGCGATCTGGCTCGCGCCGTTCCAGCCTTCGCCCCGGCGCGACCATGGCTATGATATCGCGGACTATTATGGTGTCGATCCACGCTATGGATCGCCCGGCGATTTCGTCGAGTTCGTCAACGCCTGCCGGCAGCGCGGCATTCGCGTGATGATGGATCTCGTCGTCAACCATTGTTCGGACCAGCACCCATGGTTTCAGGCGGCGCTGGCCGACCCCGCCTCCCCCTATCGCGACTATTTCATCTGGGCGGACAAGAAGCCGGAGGGGGCGGAGAAGGGCGTCGTCTTTCCCGGCGTGCAGAAGTCCACCTGGACCTATTCCAAGCAGGCCGGGCAATGGTATTTCCACCGCTTCTTCGAATATCAGCCCGACCTCAACATCGCCAATCCGGAGGTGCAGGCGGAAATATTGAAGATCGTCAGCTTCTGGCTCCAACTCGGCGTTTCCGGTTTCCGCATGGACGCCGTGCCCTTCCTGATCGCGGCGGATGGCATCAATGTGAAGAATGCCGCGCCCGCCTATGATCTGCTGCGCGACATCCGCTCCATGGCGCAGTGGCGAAAGGGCGACGCCGTGCTGCTGGCCGAAGCCAATATCCCGCCCGAGATCGCACGCGAATATTTCGGCAAGGATGGCGACCGGCTGCACATGGTGTTCAACTTCCCGGTCAATCAGGCGCTGTTCTACGCGCTGGCGACGGCCGATACCGGGCCGCTGGAGAAAGCGATCCGCGCGTCGGGCAAGCTGCCCGAAACGGCGCAATGGGCCAATTTCCTGCGCAATCATGACGAACTCGACCTTGGCCGCCTGAGCGAGGAGCAGCGTGCCGCCGTGTTCGCCGCCTTCGGTCCCGACCCCGACATGCAGCTTTACGATCGCGGCATCCGCCGCCGCCTTGCCCCGATGCTGGGCGGGGATCGTGCCCGGCTGGAGCAGGCGTACAGTCTCATGCTGACGCTGCCGGGTACGCCGGTGCTGCGCTATGGCGATGAAATCGGCATGGGCGATGATCTGTCGCTCCCGGAACGCGACGCGGCGCGCACGCCGATGCAATGGTCGGGCGGCCTCAATGCCGGGTTCAGCACAGCCGAAGCGCAGGTTCGCCCGCCCATCTCCAAAGGGCCGTATAATTTCGAGAAGGTCAACGTCGCGCAGCAGCGCTCCGACCGCAACTCGCTGCTGAACTGGACGGAGCGCGCGATCCGGCTGCGCAAGGAACTGCCGGAACTGGGCCGGGGCGCATGCACGATATTGAAGGCGCCCAAGAGCATATTGGCGCTCCGCTACGACTGGGAGGGCGAGGCGTCGATCATCGTCCATAATTTCGCGGCGGAAGCGACGGGGTTCGTGCTGGACGCGCGGCCGCAGGCGGGCGACCCCCGCGCGCTCCTGTGCCTCCAGTCCAATGAGCGATGCGAACCGGGACCGGGCGGGAAATATCACCTCCTGCTCGAACCGCGCGGCTATCGCTGGTTCCGCTTCGGCGGGCTGGACGAGCTGGTCCATTGCCCCGGTGGCCAGCACTGACAAACACGGCTCGACGGGCGGATATCTCCGCCGAGCCGGATAGCATCGCCTGTGCGGCCCTTTGACCGGGCGACATGCCGTCCGGCGCGCGGGCGAACGCCGAGGTCCGCCATCATGGGCGCTGGATCAGTTGCCCACCAGCAGGCTCGCAACTGGCCCAGCGCCCGGATGGGCCCTTAGAGCGGGATGACATTTGAGTGAATCGCGAGAGATTCACACGGTGGAGATTTTCTGATTCAAGCGGCTGGCCGGGATTGGAGGCGGCGGCGATGACCAGACCCTACTCGATGGATTTGCGCGAACGTGCGG
>JBEVNC010000188.1:0-17546 GCA_040508315.1 Sphingobium sp. | reverse complement strand
TCATCCCAGCGCAGGCTGGGATCGGGCTACTCTGGATGTGCCCTGCCGAGAGCGATCCCAGCTTTCGCTGGGATGACGGATTTGGGGCGCGGACGTCTATCAATCTCGCCCAAGCCGGCTATCATTCCCCCATGCACATGGACCATGATCCCGCCGCGCCGCCAGCGCCCGCCATCGCCTTCGACGACTTCCTGAAAGTCGATATCCGCATCGGCACCATCGTTTCGGCGGACTCTTTCCCCGAAGCGCGCAAGCCAGCGATCAAGTTGCTGATCGACTTCGGCCCAACCATCGGAACGCGCAAGAGCAGCGCGCAGATCACCGAGAATTACGAAATCGCCGGGCTGCCAGGAAGGCAGATCGCCGCCGTGGTCAATTTCCCGCCGCGCCAGATCGGCAAGTTCATGTCGGAGGTGCTGACGCTGGGCTTTGCAGACGGGGCAGGAGCAGTCACCTTGTTCTTCCCGGACAAGCCGGTGCCGGACGGGTCGCGTTTGTTCTAGCCCGCACCACCAGCGAACCAACGCCAACCTCACCCCTTGCTTTGCTGCGCCGTGAAAGGCACAGCCAGCGATCTGTTTGGTGGGGATTTGAGGGGTCAGGCAATGGCGACCAGCGCTGTGGCGACGATAGGCCATGACGAGATTGCAAAGGGCGACATGCGCCTGGTCATCGCTGCATCCTCGGCCGGAACCATCTTCGAATGGTATGATTTCTTCATCTACGGCACGCTTGCCGGGATCATCGGCAAGACATTTTTCCCCGGCGACAATCCTACGCTGCAGATATTGCTGGTCTGGGCTGGCTTTGCGGTCGGTTTCGGCTTCCGCCCGCTGGGCGCGGTGCTGTTCGGCTTTCTGGGCGACCGGCTCGGGCGCAAATATACCTTTCTGATGACGGTCATCATGATGGGCGTCGCCACCGCGGGCGTCGGCCTCATTCCCTCGGCGGAGAGCATCGGCATCGCCGCGCCCATCCTCATCATCCTGCTGCGCATCCTTCAGGGGTTGGCGCTCGGCGGCGAATATGGCGGGGCGGCGGTCTATGTGGTCGAACATGCCCCCGCTCGCCGCTCGGGCTATTATTCCAGCTATATCCAGGCGAGCGTCGTTGGCGGTTTCGTGCTCAGCATCATCGTCGTGCTAAGTTGCAAGGCCGGTTTCTCCGCCGAGAGTTGGGGCGCTTGGGCGTGGCGCGTGCCGTTCATCCTGTCGCTGCTACTCCTCGCCATCTCGCTGTGGATGCGATTGAAACTCAATGAAAGCCCGGTGTTCAAGGCGATGAAGGAGGCGGGGACGGTTAGCAGTAACCCGATCCGCGAAAGCTTCACCTATCCGGGCAACAAGAAACGCATCTTCGTCGCGCTGTTCGGCGTCGCGGCGGGGCTCACGGTCATCTGGTACACCGCCATGTTCACCGGCCTGTCCTTTCTGAAGGGGCCGATGCGGATCGAGGAGACATGGGCGGAGGTAATCGTCGGCGTATCGGCGTCGCTCGGCATGGTCTTCTTCCTGCTCGCAGGGCATCTGTCCGACAAGGTGGGGCGCAAGCTGCCGATCACGGTGGGCTATGCGCTGACGCTCGTGCTGCTGTTCCCAATCTTCTGGCTTATGGGGTCCGCCGCCAATCCGGAGCAGGCGGAGGCTGCGCGCAATGCGCCTGTCGTCGTGCTGGCGGAAAAATGCGACTTCGATCCCTTCGCCGACAAGCAGGCGACGGCATGCGGCAGGACGCTGGCTGAACTGAGCAGACTGGGCGTGCATTACAGCCTCGCCAAGCCCCCGGTTCCGAGCACCGCCGATGCGATCCCGCCGCTGACCATCGGCGGCAGGCCGGCGTCCGTCACGCAGATATCGGACATCGCGCCGATGCTGGAGGCGGCAGGCTATGATTTCAGCAGGCAGAAGCCGTCGCCCGGCCAGATCGCACTCATCATGCTGTGCCTGCTGGCGCTATCGGTGCTGTCGGGCCTGACCTACGGCCCGGTCGCGGCGCTGCTGGCGGAGATGTTTCCGCCCGCCATCCGCTATAGCTCGCTCTCCATCCCCTATCATATCGGCACTGGCTATTTTGGCGGCTTCCTGCCCCTGATTTCCAGCTATATCATTGCACGGACGGGCGATCCCTATTCGGGCCTGTGGTACACGATGGCCGTGGTCGCTATGGCGCTGATCGTTTCCTTATGGGGTCTGCCCGGTCGCAAGGCCGCCGGCTCCGCGAACTTCGCCTGAGTTTCATCCGCATGACATTGCCGCCGCCCGCACCTCTTCGCCTCGCTATCGATTCCGCCGCGTTGCGCCATAACTGGCAGTGGATGGCGCAGCAGAGCGGCAAAGCTGCGTGCGGGGCTGCGGTAAAGGCCAATGGCTACGGGCTCGGCGCGGCCAAAGTCGTGCAGCAACTGCACATGGCCGGGTGCCGCGATTTCTTCGTCGCCACATGGGGGGAGGCGGTGTCCGTCCGCCCGCATATCGGCGATGCTGCCCTGTCGGTGCTGCACGGCGTGCGCGACGAGGATTTGAGCGTCGCGCTGGATCTCGGCGCCCGGCCGGTCCTCAACAGCGCCGAACAGATTGCGCGGTGGAAGGCGGCGGGCGGCGGTGCCTGCGACGTGATGATCGACACGGGCATGAACCGGCTCGGCCTCGACCGGCAAGATGTCTGCGCAGATCTGCTGGACGGCCTCACTATCGATACGTTGATGAGCCACCTTGCCTGCGCGGACGAGGATCATCCGCTCAACGCCGCGCAAGCCGCCGAATTTGCAGCGTTCGCCCGCACCATTGGCGCGAGGCGGTTCAGCCTCGCCAACAGCGCCGGCATATTGCTCGGCCCCGACCATCATTTCGACCTGACCCGCCCCGGCCTGGCGCTTTACGGGGGGCAACCGCGGGGCGACAAGGCCGCGGGCCTGCGGCAAGTGGTGCGGCCCTACGCCCAGATCGTGCAACGCCGGACCGTGCGCGCGGGCGAGAGCGTCGGCTATGGCGCAACCTATGTCGCTGACCGCGACCGGGAGGCGGCTATCATCAACCTGGGCTATGCGGACGGATATCTTCGCGGATTCTCCGACACCGGCCATGCGCTGGCGGAGGATGGTACGGTCCTGCCCATCATGGGGCGAGTCTCGATGGACCTCATCGTCGTGGATGTGAGCGATCGTCCGGGACTGGCCGAGGGGAATTGGGTCGAGATCGCCTTCGACCTTCCCCGGGCGGCTGCCGCATCCGGCCTGTCGCAATATGAACTGCTGACGGGGCTTGGCGCGAGGTACGACCGTTTATGGGTCTGACAAGGGAGGATCAGTTTCTCGGTCGCTGTTCCTGCTGCTTTTGCTGAACCGCTCTGTCGATACCCGCCAGCAACTGCCGCGAATTGGCCGGTTTGCGGACGATGACATGGCCTGCCAACTCCGGTTCGCGCACATCCTCATAGCCCGTGCACAACACCACCGCGACGCCTGCCCGGTCGAGCAGTTCGACCAGCGGCGTCACCGAAACACCGTCCAGATTGACGTCCAGTACCGCCGCATCGGGCGCGCCTTCCCGCTCGATCAGGCTCATCGCCTCGACAAGGTTGGTCGCAGGCCCCATCACGTCCCAGCCGGATGCGCTCAGAACATCGCGCATCTGCATGGCGATCAGCAGTTCGTCGTCCACGATCAATATGCGGCCATCGCCGTGGTTCGGTGTTTCTATCGGCAGATCCGCCTGCTCTTCCGCTCCGTCCGGGGAGGGGCGCTGCGCCTGCAATATGCTGGCGGGCAGGGTGGCGACCATGCGGACGCCATGGGGCAGATAATCCACGGACACCCGGCCGTGCAATTGCTGGCCGACCACCTTAGCGATCAGGGTCGTGCCGAATCCCTCATACTGCGGCGGCAGGACGGGTGGGCCGTCCGTTTCCTGCCATTCGATGCGCAGGCCTCCCGCGACCGACAGACCCCAGCGAACGGCGATCCTACCCTCCTTATGAACCAGCGCCCCATATTTGACGGCATTCGTCACCAGTTCGTGGAACAGCAGGGCGACCGACTGCACGGCCTTGGGCTTCAGGAACAGGCTCGGTCCCTCGCACAGCAACTGGGTGGGACGTAGATAGCCACTCAGCTCGTCGCGGACGATCTGTTCCAGCTCGCCGCCATGCCACTGGTTGCGGGCGAGCCGGCTGTGGGCGCGGGAGATAGCCGCGATGCGCCCCTCCACAGCCCCTACGAGGCCCTCCTGCGTGGTCGCGCTGGACATGGATACGATCGCCTGGACCAGTGCCAGTGCATTCTTGGCGCGGTGATCGACTTCGCGGGCCAGCAGGTTGCGCGCCTCATCCTCGGCTTCGCGCTCGCTGACATCGCGCATAATGATGGTGCTGAACTGTTCGCGCCCGACGTTGCCGCGCGACACGGTGACTTCGACCGGAAATTCCCGACCGTCCTCGGTCATGGCCTGCGTTGTAAAGGGGCAGCGCGCGGGGCGGGCAGGATCTTCGCTCTTGTCGATATTTGCCCATTGCTCGGCATGCCATCCGCGAAACCTCACCGGAATGAACCGGTCTATAGATTGTCCGACGGACCTTTCACTGGCAGTAGTGAACATCCGCTCAGCGGCAGGATTCAGAAAAGTGATCCGCCGCCGGTCGTCGATAGTGATAATCGCATCGACGGCGGAGGAGAGGATGGCCTTGAGGTGCGCGTTGGTCGTCACGGCTTCCGCGAGCTCCGGCCGGTAGCCTGAGCCATTTTCATTCTGCATCGATAGCCGCTCTCGTGGTGCTCGTAGGTTCATATATAACATGGACGACCTACCTGCGCTACGGATGGCTCCGAACGATGATGTTCGACATCACCGCCTCTGTGTGTCCAGTCAGCCCCGCAATATATATTGCGACGATCACCGATGTCCGGATCTGATCCAGCGATGTTCAGGCCTCCGTTCAATGCGGTTATCGGACCGTCTGACACATATCGTTACATTTACAGGTCGCAATTCACTTGTGACGATATTGCGACCGAATGGCATTAACGAACGATGACCGGTATCGAAACATGGCCGAAATGTTCTTTTCGGTCGCGAAGGAGCGAATCACGCGCATTGGGAACTCAGCCATCGGGAAAGAGGGCGCCACAATTTCTCGGGGGCGGCGCGCCCGACGACCATGCCGACATGACCTGCATCGAGTTCCAGTTCCGCCACGGAGGGCGGCCTCGCCGCATGTGGCACGATGCTGTCCGTGCAGGATGAGATGGTCAGGGTAGGGCAGGGGAGTGCAGCGGGATCTATCGCGCGGCCGCCAACAGTCCATTCGCCCTTGCCAGGCAGGTCGTGGCCGTAGAAATTCAGGATGAGGTCGCGGCCCGTAGCCAGCGTCAGCGGAGCGCCTTCATTCACCCAGTCTTCTAGCAGCAGGAAGGCGGCGTAACGCGGATCGTCCTCCGCCAGATCGGCGAAGGCGGCATATTTTTCGATGGTGCGACGCGGGTCCAGCGACCAGAAACCTGCCTGCAGCACTTCGATGGGCATGACGCCAAGCGCCTCGCTGCCGGCCGCTGAGGCGTCCCAGGCGGCCCGTGTCTGCTCGCGAAAAGTCTGGGGATAGGCGGCGAACCGCCACGGTGCAGCGAGCGTCGCCAGCGCGGCGCAGGGCGCTATCGTCGCAGCCGCAATCGCCATCGTCCCCCCCAGGCAATAGCCGACCAGCACCGGCGGCGCGGGAAGCTGCGCCATGAGGGGCAGCAGCAATTCCGTGACATGGCCAGCCATGTCCTGATCGCGGTCCGCGGGACCAGGCGATCCCCAGTCGATCTGGTAGATATCGTGCCCCGCTGCGGCAAGAAAGCGAAGCAACGAATTATCGGGTGACAGGTCGAGGACGTCGGGCGCGTTGATGAGCGACGGAACGAACAATACCGGCGCTCTTGCGTCCTTTACAGCCGTTGTACATCCGTAATGGATCAGGCTGGCCCGTCCTTTCTGCGCCAATATTCGGGTAGGGCGATCTTGCTGCGGCCTTGCTGCGCGCTGAAAACGGCGCAAGCCTGCGAAAGCGCGCTCGCGGAAAACGGCGTCACCCTCGGTTTCCCGCCATAAAATACTCAAAAACAGGGGTAAAGGTCGCGGTCCGTGTTGCGGTGCGACATAGGACGATGTAGGAATCATAACGGGTTTCGGAGGGTCGATCATGCCAAAAGCTAAAGATAACGACGGTGGGAATACCGTCATAATCAAAAAGTACGCTAACAGGCGGCTTTATGATACAGAAACATCTAGTTACATTACGCTGGATCTGCTCTCGCAAATGACGCGTGAAGGTCGGGATTTCGTCGTCGTCGATGCAAAGTCCGGCGAAGACATCACGCATAATGTCCTGACGCAGATCATCATGGAGGAGGAGCAGCGTGGCGAGAACATGCTGCCCGTCAGCTTCCTGCGCCAGCTCATCTCGCTCTACGGCAATTCCATGCAGTCGCTCGTGCCGCAATATCTCGAGGCGAGCATGGACGCGTTCCGCAAGAACCAGATGCAGTTCCAGCAAGCCATGGAAGGCGCGTTCACGAGCGGTCCCTTCGCGGACATCGCCAAGCGCAACATGGAAATGTTCAACGCGGCCGCGGCGGCATTCAAGACCGCGGGCGGCGGGGTGCCCCCCATGCCGATGCCGAGGCCTTTCGAAGCGCCGAAGCCCGAGACCCAGACTGCGCAGGAAGTCGCCGAACTGAAGGCGCAGTTGGAAGCGCTGAACTCCAAGATCGACAAGCTGACGAAGTAGGAGGGCGAACAACGCCCTGCGCTCTTACTTCAGAGGATTCTCGCATAATTCATAGTCATTCCCGCGAAGGCGGGAATCCAGAGCCACTCAGAACTGCGCTTTCGACTCTGGATTCCTGCCTTCGCGGGAATGACGATGAAGGTGTGAGGTCAGCCAATCCCCCGCACGCAGGGGATCGGGTCAGCATCACTCGCCAGCGGGCGGAGCATCCCCTTCCGCAGCCGCGGCGTCATCTTCGCCATTATCCTCGATCCGCGCGGCGCTGACGACATGCTCGTTATCTGCCACATCGAACAGGCGAACGCCCGCCGATCCGCGCCCGATGACGCGCAACGAACTCAGGCCCATGCGGATCAGCTTGGCCTGATCGGTCACCAGCATCAGCTGGTCTTCGCGCGTCGCGGGGAAAGACGCGACGACCGGGCCGTTGCGGCCGATATTGTCGATATTGGTGATGCCCTGACCGCCGCGGCCGGTGCGGCGATATTCATAGGCCGATGACAGCTTGCCATAGCCATTGGCGCAGACGGTCAGGATGAACTGTTCCTTCTCTGCCAGTGTCGCCACCAGCGCCGGATCGGACGGCTCGCCCTCCCGCTCGCCCTTCCATGGGGCGAAGCGCAGATATTCCTCGCGCTGCTCCTGATCCGCACCGGAGCGGTGGAGGATCGACAGCGAGATGACCTCGTCGCCTTCACGCAGGGTCATGCCGCGAACGCCGGTCGAAGCACGGCTCTGGAACTCGCGCACATCGTCCGCGCGGAAGCGGATCGCCTTGCCTTGCCGCGTGGCGAGCAGCACGTCGTCATCCTCGGACAACAGGGCGACGCCGATCAGCTTGTCGTCCGCGTCCTCGCCCTCGAACTTCATCGCGATCTTGCCGTTGGACGGCACGTTGGCGAAGCTGTCCATGCTGTTGCGGCGTACCGATCCGCGCGCCGTCGCGAACATGACGTGCAGGTCCTTCCACTCCGCCTCGTCCTGCGGCAGCGCAAGCACGGTCTGGATGGTCTCGCCCTCGGCCAGCGGCAGCAGGTTGACCATCGGCCGCCCGCGCGTCGCAGGGCCGCCTTCGGGCAGGCGCCATACCTTGAGGCGATAGACCTTGCCATGTGTGGAGAAGAACAGCACCGGATTATGGGTGGATGTGACGAACATCTCCGTCACCACGTCGGCGTCCTTGGTCGCCATGCCAGCGCGACCCTTGCCGCCGCGGTTCTGCGCGCGGAAGGTGTCGAGCGTGGTGCGCTTGATATAGCCTTCCATGGTCACTGTGACGACCATGTCCTCGCGCTCGATCAGGTCCTCGTCCTCGATGCCGTCGGCGGCGGGGGCGATGGTCGATTTGCGCGGGGTGGCGAATTCGCTCTCGATGGCATCGAATTCGGCGCGCATCACCTCGAACAGGCGGGCGCGTGAGCCCAGTATTTCGAGGAAGCCGGTAATGGCGTCTGCCAGGCCCTGCAACTCGTTGCCGATCTCGTCGCGGCCCAGCGCCGTCAGGCGGTGGAGGCGAAGGTCGAGGATCGCGCGGACCTGAACCTCGGTCAGCTTGTACACGCCGCCCGCGATGCTGGCTTCGTCCGCCTCGATCAGGCGGATATAGGGCGCGATCTCGCCTGCATCCCATTCGCGCGCAATCAGCTTCTCGCGCGCCTCGGCGGGGCTGGACGATCCGCGAATGATCTTGACCACATCGTCCAGGTTGGCGACCGCGATGACAAGGCCGAGCAAGATGTGCGCCCGCTCGCGTGCCTTGGCCAGTTCGAACTTGGTCCGGCGGGTGATGACCTCCTCGCGGAAGCGCACGAACGCCTCGATGATGTCGCGCAGGTTGAGCAGTTCGGGACGGCCGCCACGGATGGCGAGCATGTTGGCCGGGAAGCTCGACTGGGCAGGGGTGTGCCGCCACAACTGGTTCAGCACCACCTCCGGCGTCGCGTCGCGCTTCAGTTCGATGACGATCCGCACGCCCTCGCGATTGGACTCGTCGCGAATGTCGCTGATGCCCTCGATCCGGCGTTCCTTGGCCGCGTCGGCGATCTTCTCGACCAGGCCCGATTTGCCGACCTGGAAGGGGATCTCGGTGAGGATAATCGACTCGCGGTCGCCGCGACCCTTCTCGATCTTGTGGCGAGAGCGCATGATGATCGAGCCGCGCCCGGTCTGATAGGCGTTGCGCGCACCGCCCTGACCCAGGATCAGGCCGCCGGTCGGGAAATCGGGCGCCGGCACGATCTCCATCAGTTCCTCGACGGTGATGGCGCCATTGTCCATATACGCCTTGCAGGCGCGCAGCACCTCGCCCAGATTGTGCGGCGGGATGTTGGTCGCCATGCCGACCGCGATGCCGCCAGCGCCGTTGACCAGCAGATTGGGGAAGCGTGCAGGCAGAACCTGCGGCTCGCGCTCCGACCCGTCATAATTGGGCGTGAAGGAAACGGTGTCCTTGTCGATATCCTCGAGCAGGCCAACCGACGTCACCTTGGCAAGGCGCGCCTCGGTGTATCGCATGGCCGCCGGAGAGTCGGGGTCCATCGATCCGAAATTGCCCTGACCGTCCATCAAGGGCACGCGCAGCGACCAGTCCTGCGTCATGCGTGCAAGGGCGTCGTAGATCGAGCTGTCGCCGTGCGGATGATATTTACCCATCACGTCGCCGACGATGCGCGCCGACTTGCGATAGGGCCTGTTCCAGGTGAAGTTCATTTCATGCGCGCCGTAGAGGATGCGGCGGTGCACGGGCTTCAGGCCATCGCGCACGTCGGGCAGGGCGCGTGCGACGATGACGGACATCGCATAGTCAAGATAGCTCGACTTCATTTCGTCGACGATGTTGATCGGGCTGATGTCCGACGGATCGGTGATGGCAGCGGTATCGCTGGTCAAGGCTTTGCCTCTTCTGACGGGAATGTCTGGGTTGGAAAAAAGCCCTAGAGCGACCCTCCCGCCAATGCCAGCCAAAAGCGTCGGCGAAACGAGTATGGGGCCGCCCGGCGGGTGCGTAACGTTTCATGTCGGGGCATGACAATCGGGAACACCGCTTATATAGCGACGTTCAAACGCCGTTCACGCGGTCCTGCCTACTTGGTATCGCGACAATGGCGTGCCGCCTGTAAAGTGTTTGGAGAAGCCTGATGCGTTTGATGTCTGCCTTTGCCCTTGCTGTCTCGGTTTCTGCCGTTGCCCTCTCCGGGCCTGTCGTCGCCGCCAAGAAGGAGAAGCCTGCAGAGGCTGCCAAGCCCGCGATCAGCGCGGCTTTCGGTCCCAGCGTGCAGGAGATGCAGAAGGCGAACAATGCAAAGGACTGGCCAGCGCTGAAGGCCGCCATCGACAAGGGTACGCCCAGCGCCTCCAGCCCGGATGATAAGTTCTTCCTCGCCTTCTACAATTATCAATATTCCATCGGCGTCAATGACACCGCACTTCAGCGCACGTCTGTCGAAGCCATGGTCGCGTCGGGCAAGGCGCCTGCCGATCTCGCGCCCAAGCTGGAAGGCATGCTCGGACAATGGGCTATCGAGGGTGGCGACCCCGACAAGGCGATTGGCCATCTCGAGCGCGCGCTGACGGCGCCCGATGCCAATCCTGCCCTCAACTATCTGCTCGCCGAATCCTATTTCTCCAAGGGCGTGAAGGCGGGCGGCGGACAGTCGAACGCTGCGTCCGTGCCGCTGTTCACGACCGGCCTCGCCTCGCTGCAGAAAGCGATCGACGGGATGAAGGCCGCTGGCCAGCCGATCCCGCCTGCCTATTATGATCGCGGTGCGCAAGTGGCGCGTGCGGTTGGCGGCGCAGAGGGTCAGAAGTGGGCGCTGGCGAGCGTCGAGCAGGGCGGTTCGCCGGAGGGCTGGAACATCCTGCTCACCGGCTATCAGGACAGCCACCGCAACATGACGCGTAACGAAATGCTCGATCTCTATCGCCTGATGTCGACTGCCAAGGCGTTCCAGCAGCCGTCCGAATATGCCGAATATGCCGATGCCGCGCTCAAGAGCGGTCTGGTCGGCGAGGCGAAGGCCGTGATCGATCAGGGCCGCGCCGTTGGCAAGATCCAGCCGACCCAGCTTGGCGACATCTATCAGTTGGCAAATGCCGAAGTGCCCAAGGATCGCGCCGGCCTGCCCGCGTC
The DNA here is from genome assembly GCA_040508315.1 of Sphingobium sp. Taxonomy (GTDB): domain Bacteria; phylum Pseudomonadota; class Alphaproteobacteria; order Sphingomonadales; family Sphingomonadaceae; genus Sphingobium. Next base: position 6,652 of record JBEVNC010000188.1, on the reverse strand, counting down.
GGAGGCAGCCGCCGCCAAGGCCGCCGATGGCAAGATCGCCGCTTCGACGGCAAGCGCCTATCTGGGTTATGGCGATAATGCGAAGGCTGCCACGCTCTATCGCCTTGCCATCCAGAAGGGCGGGGTCGATGCCAATGAGGTGAACACGCGCCTCGGCATTGCGCTTACGCGTTCGGGTGACAAGGAAGGCGCAAAGGCTGCCTTTGGTGCGGTGACGGGACCGCGCAAGGAACTGGCGGACCTGTGGATCGCTCTGTTGAACAAGACGGCCTGAAAATTTTAAGGGGTAGGGGATTGAGGATGTTACAGAACGGCCAGACCCGCCTGGTCGCGAAGGGGTGCGCATTGGCTTTGGCCATTGCGTCCTTCTCCGCGCCCGTGGCGGCGCAGGAGCAGCCGGTATATTCGATGGACGACGAGTTTCGTGCGTCTGTCGAGGCTTTGCGTCTGAGTTTCGGGGCCGGCGACGCGGCCGGCACGCAGCAGAATGCGCAAGCATTGCTGGCCCGCGCCGACCAGCCGTTCGAGAAATATGCGGCCGCCGAACTGATGTTCCAGGCCGCGACCGCGCGGTGGGACGTGGTGGCGCAGCGCACGGCGCTTAAGGCCGTTCTGGAATCGGGGGCAGCGCCGCCGTCTCGCGTGCCCCGGCTGCGCGCTATCGCTGGCATACTTTCTTTGATGGTGGGTGAGAACAAGGATTCGATCGCCCAGATCAGCCAGGCCAATGGCGAGGGTTATGCTTCGGTTCCCAGCCAGTTCGCGCTTGCTGACGCCAAGTTCATGCGCAAGGACCCCGCTGGCGGCCTGACCGCGGTCGGCCAGGCGCTGACCCTGCAGGCGCAGGGCGGCCGCAGGCCGGAAACGGTGGAGGCGGCATGGTATGACCGCGCCATCGCACTGGCCTATCAGGCCAAGCGTTTCGATCTGGTGGCCAACTGGACGCAGGCGAAGCTGGCGATCGATGCCAGTGCGCCCAACTGGCGTTCCGGCCTTGTCAATTACATGACCGGCGCGGTGCCAGGGCCCGACCAGAGCCTCGATCTTTATCGGCTGATGGCGGCAACCGACGCCATCGCCAGCGAGCGTGACTGGCTGGCCTACTCGGCCGTCGCGGTCGAGAAGGGTTATGCGGCAGAGGGCAAGGCTGCGCTCGACACCGGCGTAAAGGCTGGCGATCTGGGCGCGGGCGACCCGGCGGTGGTCAAATCGCTGACCACGCTGCGTCCCCGCGCTACGCAGGCGCTGGCGGCCATTCCGGGCCTGACTGCAAAGGCCAAGACCGGCACGACCGGGGCAGCTGCGCTGACGGCGGCCGATGCGCAGTTTGCGGCAGCCGCCTATCCCAAGGCAGTGGAACTCTACCAGCTGGCGCTGACCAAGGGCGGCGTCGATCTGGCCCACGCCAATACCCGGCTTGGCGTCGCCCTGGCGCGTTCGGGCGATCCGGCGGGCGGGAAGGCGGCTCTGGCCACGGTGACGGATGGCCCATGGGCGCCAGTCGCCAGCTTCTGGAATGTCTGGATCGACCGCCAGTCGAGCCAACTCGGCGCCGCGCAATCGGCGACCAAGCCCGTCAGCTAGGCGCGTCGAGGTCGACCACCGGCACGCCGACCAGAGCCTTGGACGTGCGGATGGTGAGGGACGTCTTGACGCTCGCGACATTGGGCGCGGGCGTCAGGCGCGACGTCAGGAAGGCCTGAAAGCTCTGAAGGTCGCGGGCGACGACCTTCAGGATGAAATCGATCTCGCCGTTCAGCATATGGCATTCGCGGACCTCCGGCAGGTCCGCGACATGCTCCTCAAACAGGCGAAGGTCGGCCTCCGCCTGACTGCGCAGGCTGACCATGACGAACACAGTGATGGTATAGCCCAGCGCCGCCGGGTCGATGGCGGCATGATAATCGCGGATGATGCCGCGGTGCTCCAGCGCCTTGACCCGCCGCAAGCAGGGCGGCGCAGTCAGTCCGACGCGGTGCGCCAGATCGACGTTGGTCATGCGCCCGTCGTCCTGCAGCTCCTTCAATATCTGGAGGTCGATGGGATCGAGTGCCAGAACGCTCATCGCGGGTAATTTCCTGCCATCGGACAATATACCTGTATAATATATGGTTACGACATTGCAATTGTCTGGCGCGGATGCCGACGATGTAGGGGTCGCTTTGTTCGCCGAGCGGAGTTGCCGGACAGCGGATCGCCGGAAGCCTCTTGCCAAGTGACGGGACTGTCCGCTAATCGGGCGGTCTTCCGGCTTGGTCCGGGCCTGTAGCTCAACGGTTAGAGCTGGCCGCTCATAACGGCTAGGTTGCGGGTTCGATTCCTGCCGGGCCCACCATCCGCCTTTTGTCGAGACCGCTCGTATGCGATCAAAGGCTCAGGATTAGGAGGGTGTAGGTCGGCGCTCCGTGACTTAGCACCGCTTCTCCGCGACTCTGAGTCATAGGGGGGGGTATCGAATCCCGATTTGGGGGTATTGATGGCTCTCACGATTATACAGGTCCGCAACGCCAAAGCGCAGGATAAAATTACTTTCTGGCGGGCAGGTTCGGGATCATGGCGGGCGATATCCTGCTACCAAACTTTCAATCAGTAGGTCGCTGGTTCGAATCCAGCAGGGCTCACCAAGCTGTCCCAGCTTCTTTTAACTCCTTGGCGCAGCCCACACAGATTGGCATGGAAAGCTAAGTCGAGCTAAAAGTCGTACGATATGACCGAAGCGGACCTCGCAGCGATGGGTTCGGCGAGAGTTCTTTGAATCGCCCAATCATTTGTCGGCAGTCGTGGGCGCTCCTCGACATCTAATTCTTGAGATGATCGCCTTTGCCAAAGCTGAAGCCCCCAAAAAATTTTCTGGCGGCTTTCCGTTCCGGCTCCGGTGAAGGGGGCTGACCGACATCAATGTCCCAGGTATTCTTTGTGCCATTGATATCAGCGGCGACGTTTGTGTGACCGAGTGCGCGTATGCGGTATTGTCCACCATGGCATGATTCTGAAACGACTAAAGCATTTGGAGGAATACGGGAATCATCCCTACGACCGGGAATGCGCTCTTCGGATCCGGTATCGTTTCTCTTGTCAGCCATTCGAGACTTATTGCGCGTTCTCCGACCTATGACAAGAAAATCGAAGGCGGCAACAAATAATGCGAATGAGCATGCTGCTAAGATTAACGGCGAGTAAGATGGCTGCAGGCGTCCAGGGATCAACATCCAGCCCAAGACGACCATGCACACTGCGAGCATAGCTGAGAGCACAGGATCGGGAACCGCCCGAAACCGACCGCGCGCAGCGAACGACCCAACGGCGAACAGTATTGTGACAACAGTGACGGTCCCTTGGTTCATACCCGAGCCATATACACAGAGCGCCCGCCTGAGAAGCGATCTGCAATTAATCGATTTGGAGTAGGGCTTATTCCGTTTTCACCCTGCATGAGGATCCTTTAAGAAGTCCTCCTCACCCCAAAGCCGCCTGCTTCTCCTCCGCCATCCGATCCAACTCCGCCCGGCTCATCTTCTGCGACGCCGTCTTCAACTGCCCGCAAGCCGCGGCGATATCCCGCCCGCGCGGTGTCCGGACCGGCGCTGAGATGCCCCCCTCGAACACGATCTCCGAAAACCGCTTCACCCGTTCCGGGGTCGAGCATTCATAGGCTGCACCCGGCCAGGGGTTGAAGGGGATCAGGTTGACCTTGGCGGGCAGCTTGTAGTGGCGGATCAGGCGGACGAGTTCGCGGGCGTCCGCGTCGCTGTCATTCTTGTCCTTCAGCATCACATATTCAAAGGTGATGCGGCGGGCATTATTGGCCTTGGGATAGTCGGCGCAGGCCTGAAGCAGTTCTTCGATGCCATATTTGCGGTTGATCGGGACGATCTCGTCGCGCACCTCTTTGGTCACGGCGTGCAGCGACACGGCAAGGTTTACGCCGATCTCCTCGGCCGCGCGCGCCATCATCGGTACCACGCCGGAGGTGGAGAGGGTGATGCGGCGCTTGGACAGGGCGAGGCCGTCGCCGTCCATCACGACCTTGAGCGCGTCGCGCACATTCTCGAAATTATAGAGCGGCTCGCCCATGCCCATCATCACGATGTTGGTCAGCATGCGGCCGTCCGGGCTGTATTGGGGGGCGTCCTCGTCCTCCTCGTCCGGCGCGGTGGCGCCGGCAGCGGCCATATTCCCCCTGGGCCATTCGCCCAGCGCGTCGCGGGCCAGCATGACCTGTCCCACGATCTCGCCCGGCGTCAGGTTGCGCACGAGGCGCATCGTGCCGGTGTGGCAGAAACGGCAGTTGAGCGTGCACCCCACCTGGCTGGAGACGCACAGCGTGCCCCGGTCGGCGTCGGGGATGAACACCATCTCATAATCCTGCCCGTCGTCGGAGCGCAGCAGCCATTTGCGCGTGCCGTCGGAGGAGACCTGCGCCTCCACCACTTCGGGACGCCCGACGACGAAGCGCTGCGCCATCCAGCCGCGCATGGGCTTGGCAAGGTCGGTCATGCGCTCGAAGTCGGTCTCGCCGCGATGATAGAGCCAGTGGAACAGCTGCTTGGAGCGCAGCTTCGCCTGTTTGGCGTCGAGATCCTTGGCGGCGAGTTCGACGCGGATCTGCTCGCGCGAGAGGCCGAGGAGGTCGATGCGGCCATCGGCACGCGGGGTGATCGCGCGCGGGACGGGCACGGGGTCGATATGGCCGGGTATCTGCATGGCGGTCCTATAGTCGCATTGACCCAAAAGCACCAGAGCAGGGGTTTTGGTGGGGAGGCGTCCTGCGGTGGTTTATGGGAGCGCCCCCTCCATCCCCGGACCGACATCCGCTGTCGGCAGATAGCGCGGCGGTGTGCGGGCGTGCGCGGCTCGCTCATAGACATGCCCCGCGCCCAGCAATCGCGCCTCGTCATAGGGCCGCCCGATGAAGGACAGGCCGACCGGCAGCCCCTTCACCAGGCCCATGGGAACGGTCAGGTGGGGATAGCCGGACACGGCGGGCAGGGTGCTGGCGGAGGGGCCGTTAAACTGGTCGCCGTGGACGGGCTCGATCAGCCATGCGGGGCCGTAGGTGGGCTGGACGATGATGTCTGCCTTCGCCTTGGCGAGCATGGCGTCCAGTCCCTGCGCCCCCGCCAGCGCCAGCGATTTGGCGCGCGCAACGCGGTAAGCGGGGTCGGTCAGGCCCTTGGTCTTTTCGGCATCCTCAAAGGTTTCCTGCGCAAAATAGGGCATTTCGGCGGCTTTGTTCGCGGTGTTGAAGGCGATCAGATCGGCGAGGGTGCGGGTCTTCACCGCGTCGGGCGTACCGGCCAGATAGATGTTCAGGTCCGCCTTCAACTCGGCGAGCAGCACCGCCAGTTCCGCCTCGTCCAGACCGTCCAGCCTAGGCTGCTCCACCGGCACCAGCACAGCGCCCTGCGCCGCCAGCACCGCCAGCGCGGCGTCGAAGCGGGCGGCAAGGTCGGCGGGCATCTTCGGGCGCACCACCGCGATCCGCGCGCCTTTGAGGGAGGCGGTGTCCAGCCCGGCGGCATAGTCGCGGCGATGGCGGTCGGCGTCCTTCGTCGCGGCGTCGGCGGGGTCGCTGGCGATCATCGCCGAAAATAGGATTGCCGTGTCGCGCACGCTGCGCGCCATCGGGCCGGGCGTGTCCTGACTGTGGCTGATCGGGATGACATGGGTGCGGCTGACGAGGCCCATAGTGGGTTTCAGCCCGACGAGGCCGTTCATGGCGGAGGGGCAGACGACCGATCCGTCCGTTTCCGTGCCCAGCGCCGCTGCGGCGAAGCTGGCCGCCACCGCCGCGCCCGACCCGCTCGACGATCCGCAGGGGCTGCGGTCGAGGGCGTAGGGGTTGCGAACCTGTCCGCCCAGCGCGCTCCAGCCGCTGATCGATTTGTTCGACCGGATGTTGGCCCATTCCGACAGGTTGGTCTTGCCGAGTATCACCGCGCCCGCGGCCCGCAGTTGCGCGATCACGGGGGCGTCGCGGCCAGTGACATTGCCTTTCAGCGCGAGACTACCCGCTGTTGTCGCCATGGCCCCGCGCGTCTCGATATTGTCCTTCACTAGTATCGGGACACCGTCCAGCGGGCCGAGCGGCTTGCCCGCCTTGCGCCGCGCATCGGCGGCCTTCGCATCGGCCAGCGCATCGGGGCTGAGCGCGATGATCGTGCGGAGGGTCGGTCCCTTGCGATCCATATCCGCGATCCGCGCGAGATAGGCGCGGGTGATCGATTCGCTCGACGCGCGCCCATTCGCTATCATCGCCTGAAGATCGGTGATCGACATCTCCTCCACCTGCTGGGCGGCGAGGGGAGGGGCCAGGGCGGCGGCGGACAGCAGAAGCAGGGCGGCTATGCGCATCATCTCTCTCCTTGGACGACGAACGATGTCTACCGGATCGTCATCGTCCCGCCCAACGCGTTTTTGGCGGCGTCAGGATGGCTCGCGCCTCCGGAAAAGATGCCGTGCCGTCCAGTACGCGACGTGGCCCTTTTCACTATCCCGAACAAGGCGTAGCTTCTTTTCCATAACCGATCGAAAATGGAGAGATGTATGGCAACGGTTGTGAAAGCACGCGCCGACGACGCGAAAAGCTATTGGCTGGACGAAGGTCGCGGCGCCAAGGGCGGTTTTATCCGCGAAGTCGATTTCGAGGCCA
>JBEVNC010000178.1:0-4102 GCA_040508315.1 Sphingobium sp. | reverse complement strand
CGGGCATCCAACTCGCCTTCCTTGGCATATTGGGCGAATATGTGACCTCCATCCATGCGCAGGTCCGCAAACGCCCGCTGGTGGTCGAGCGGGAGCGGATCAACATGGCGCCCGCGCTCAGCGACAATCCCGTGCACGTCCTTCAGCGAAAGCTCGACGCGGAGGCGGCGTGACGCGGGCCTCCGCCCAGACACGATCCCTTCCGCTACGGGCGCTGACGGCGGCGCTCGTCGCGCTTTTCGCGCTCGACAATATTTTGCTGCTCGGCCTGATCGGCCAGCCGCCGCTGCTGGTGGCCGCGCTCGCCCTGATATTGCCGTTGGCCCTCGCCTTCGTCACCTACAGGGCCATGCCGGGCCATTGCCGGATCGGCGTGCCGACCATCGGCCTCTGCCTGCTCGTCGCCGCCCTATTGCTGCTATTGGGGGGAGAGGGGCGGCTTTTCCATGCGACCGCCGACTGGCAGATCCGCGATGCCGTGCTTGGCGACATGGGCCGTCATCGCTGGCCGTTCGACTATTGGCTCGACGGACAAGCGCAGCTTCTGCGCGCGCCGGTCGGCATGTATCTGGTCCCGGCGCTGCTTGGCGGCGCCAGCCAGCTTGGCCGCGACTGGGCGCTGCTTGGCCATAACAGCCTCATTCTCGGCCTCCTCCTCGCGCAGGGTTCGGCGCTGTTCGAAGGGCGGCGCGCGCGGCTGATCGCGCTCACCATCTTCGTCATGTTCAGCGGCCTCGACATAGCGGGCAACCTCATCCGCTTATGGGCGACCGGCGGAGCGGACTGGGACCATATCGAGCGCTGGTCGGGCTATTATCAGTATAGCGCGCATATCACCCAGATTTTCTGGGTGCCCCAGCACGCCCTTGCAGGCTGGACGGTCGCGCTTGCCTATCTTCTCTGGCGCAAGGGCTTGGCGCCCATCGGACTGTTCACGGCGAGCATGGCGCTGGTCGCGCTCTGGTCGCCGCTGGCGCTGCTCGGCGCCTTGCCCTTTGCCGCCTTTGCCGGCCTTCGCGCCCTTCTGACCGGGGCATGGAGCCGGTGGGATATCGGTTTAGGCGTGATCGCCGCCGCGACGACCGTTCCGGCGCTCCTCTATCTCTCCACCGACGCAGCGACCGTCGGAGGGGGCTTCCGTTCGCCCTTCCTCCCTGCCTATGTGCTGGTCCTGCTGATCGAGGTCGTGCCGTTCGTCCTGCCGCTGCTGCGCGACAGGAGGAAGGGGACCGATCGCACGACCGTCATGATCGCCGCGCTTTGCCTGTTCCTCATGCCTTTATGGTCGATCGGCGCCAGCAATGATTTCCAGATGCGGGCGTCGATCATGCCCTTGGCGCTCATAGCGCTCGCCTTTGCCGATTGGGCAAGCCGCCTTGAGCAATGGGGCGAGAAAGCCTTTGTCCTGGTCGTTGTCGCCCTGGGGGCCGTAACCGGCGGTTTCGAAATCGCGCGCGCCCTCCGCTTTGCTCCCTCGCCCGTGCCGCATTGCTCGTTGGCAGGCGTCTGGGATCGGCAGACAGGCCTTGTCGTGCCGCACGCATCCTATTTCGCCGCCCGCGACAGCTTTCCCTTCACGATCACGCCCCCAAGCCGGGTAAGCGGCGCCCATCCCGACCGATGCTGGGACCGCCCATGGCGCGTGCCCCATGGCGCCATGCCTACGCAGCAGGGGCGTCCATGACCTCTTCCACGACGACAATTTCCGTCTATGCGGCGCTGCTCGTCGCCGTGCTGCTGACCCCTTATGTCTCCGCTTGGCTCACGCCGCGGCAGGATCATGCCCGATTGCTCGAGAGGCTGGCCTGCGCATCGCTGCTGGCGGGCGCCATCATCCTGACGGTCGCGCGGGATGCACAGTTGCCGATGCTCGGCGCGTTCCTCCTGATCCCTCTTGCCGGGCTGGGCATGCGCCCCCTGCTTGGCGGCGTCACGGCTGCCTTGCTGTTCGCGACGGCGACATGGTGGACGCCGGCGCTTGACCTCGGACCGATCCCGACGATCATTTTCGTCGTGCTGGCACTGGCTGCCGGCTGCCTGCCGCGCTGGCAGACATTGTCGCGACCCGGCATGCGGGACCCCCGCCTGCTGTTGCCCATGCTCCTTTGCATGGTCGTCGGTCTTGTGGTCGGGCTTCTGACAGCCCCGCTGGAAACGCGCGAGACGATCTATACCACCTGGCATCACTGGGGCGCCTATCTGGCGCCGGTCGAAGCCTGGCGCGGCGGCGGCGTGCCTTATCGCGATTTTCCCATCCAATATGGGCTGGGTCCAACGACCCTGCTGATGGCGACATGCGGTGATGACTGCTGGAGCGGCATGTACGCGACCGTCATTACCGCAAACGCCCTCTATTTCGCGACCCTGTGCGGCAGCGTGATCATCCTGACGGCGCGGTCAGCACGCGGCCTGCGATGGCTTGGTCTGGTCGCCATGTTCTGCGCCACCTTCATCTGGACGGGCTTTCCCGTCCAGTTCGCCGGCCCCGTCATGACGCCGTCGGTGGCAGGCCTGCGCTTCCTGTCCATTTCCGCTCTGCTCTTCCACATCCTGCTCGCCGAGCAGCGCAAGACGCCGCGCGACTGGGTCGGTCATCTGATCTGGCTGTGCAGCCTTTTCTGGTCGTTCGAAGCCGGGATGTTCGCGACGCTGATCTGGTGGCCCTATCTGGCGTTGCGCGACGCCGGATCGGCAGAAGGAGGCCGGGGCGCCGGCATCGCGTTGATTATCGGCGTAGTGCGGGGTGTCTGCGCCCTGGCGATGGGCGTTGCGGCGCTTGTTCTGATGCTGTGGCTGTTGTCGGAGAAAAGCATCACGGTCGCCGACTTCTTCGCCTATTTCCAGCATCCGCCGGGGGTACTGCCGGTCAACCCCGTGGGCACGGTCTGGATCGCGCTGGGATCAATTGTGCTGGCGCTGTTTCTCCTGGCGCGAAGGGGCCTCTCTCCGCAAGCGCGGCCCCTTTTCATATGCCTGCTCGGATTCCTGGTGGCCGGCGCTTATTATATCAGCCGCAGCCACGATAATAATATCCTCAACCTCTTTCCCTTGCTGGTCCTCCTTCTGCTGGCGATGGGCCGGGAAAATGGCGAGGACGCTGCGCCGGGCTTTGCCGGCGCCTTTGCCCGCGTCATGCTGGCGGCGATGGTCGCCTTCGTGGCGACGTTCAATTTCGGACCCTGGCGGGAGGGGATAAAGCGGGCGGGGCTGCTCACCCTTGGGCCGGCGCGGCTGGTGGCGCAACTCACGCCTGGACATGACAATAACCCGCCCGTACTGCCGCCCGATGGCCTGGCGGGAATGGACTATCTGCGTGCCCGCAATGCGGGGGCGGTCATGCTGTTCGACTATTGCAAGGTCATGCCCAGGGCCTCAGGCGGCACGGCATGGACGGGGGTCAACAACATCGCCAACTTCGCGCCTCTGCCGCGATCGATGATCCTGCACTATATCCGGCGCGGCGCGGCGGCTTATCGTCGTTCAGGCTGGATATTGGCCGACGCCGAGCATCGCCACTGGGTGGAGGATTTCAAGACCGCCTATGATGTGCGCGAGCAGCATGTCTTTGGCACCTATGTCGCTTATCATATGGTGCCACGCCGCCAGCGGTAGATTAGCGGCGGAAGCGGCTTGATAGTGCCGATCGGCGAAGCGCTGCCCGCCCAGAAGAAACGAGCGGCCGATTGAACATCATGGCAATTTTTGCCATATTGGCGGGAATTGGAGGTGGAGCCGATGGCGACCATGAATGTGTCCCTGCCTGATCCTTTGCGCGACTATGTGCAGAACCGTATCGACAGCGGCCACTATGCCAGCGTCAGCGATTATGTGCGCGACCTCATCCGCCGCGACCAAAGCGCGATCCTGGACGAAGAACGCTGGCTGAAGGAACTCGACGCCTCGATCGGCGAAAGCCTTCAGGAGATGAAGACCGGCGGCGGTCACGATCTCGACGACGTCTGCGACACGATCATCGCCGATGTCAGGCGCGCGGCGGACGGTGAACCGCGTCGATGAAGGTCATGCTGTCCACCCCGGCGAGGCGGGATCTTGAGGGCATCGGCACATATATCGCGAAGGACAATCCCGCCCGCGCACTCTC
>JBEVNC010000015.1:0-26375 GCA_040508315.1 Sphingobium sp. | reverse complement strand
GGTGGGGCGGTGGGTGGGCGGTGTGTTGTGTGGCGGGTCGGTTGGGGGGGGCGGGGGGGGGGGGTGCCCGGGGGGGGTGGCGGGTCGGGGGGGGGGGGGGGGGGTGGGGGGGGGGCGGGGCTGCCCCCCCCCCCCCCGCGGGGCGGGGGGGGGGGGGGGGGGGCCCCCCGCGACCGCAAGGTCGCTGTTGCTCTCGGCGTCGGCGCAGGCCCACCCCCAGCCCCTCCCATAAACGGGAGGGGGGTTTTGTGAGGATGACCTATGGCAGCAGAGAAATTCGAACGGCATCGCCAGCCCTGGACGCAGGCGGAAATCCAGAAGCTGCACACGCTGGCGAAGAAGGGCATGGCGCTGAAAGCCATCGCCAAGGCGCTCACCCGCAGCGAGGAATCGGTCAAGGACCGCGCCAAGGCCGACAGCCTCACCATCGCGAAGCTGCGCTAGGGATCGCGTCATGATTCGCCTGACCGGCCTATCCCTGCCGCTCGACCATGATGCCGACGCGATGCCCGCCGCCATTTGCGCGCGGCTGGGGATCGGGCGCGACGCCCTGCTGTCATATGAAGTCGTCAAGCGCGGCAATGATGCGCGCCGCCGCAGCGCCATCCTCCTCATCTACACGGTCGATGTCGCACTGACGGACGAGGCCGATGTGCTGGCGCGCTTCGCCAAGGACCATGAGGTCCGCCCGCGCCCCGACACCGACTATCATTTTCCCGTCCACGCGCCGCAGGGCTGGTCCGGCCTCCGCCCGGTCGTCATCGGCGCGGGGCCGTGCGGGCTGTTCGCCGGCCTGATCCTGGCACAAATGGGGTTCCGCCCGATCATCCTCGACCGGGGCAAGGTGGTGCGCGAGCGGACCAAGGACACGTGGGGACTGTGGCGGCGGGCCGAACTCGACCCGGACAGCAATGTGCAGTTCGGCGAGGGTGGGGCAGGCACCTTCTCCGACGGTAAGCTCTATTGCCGGGTGAAGGACCCGCGCTTCCTGGGCCGCAAGGTGCTGGACGAGTTCGTCAAGGCCGGTGCGCCCGAGGACATACTGACCGAAGCGCACCCCCATATCGGCACCTTCCGCCTCGTCACGATGGTGGAGAGCATGCGCCGCACCATCGAGGAACTGGGCGGCGAATATCGCTGGCAGACGCGCGTGGACGATCTGGAACTGACCCCGACCCCGGATGGCGGGCAGCGGCTGCGCGGCCTCCACCTCCATGACGGCAGCTTCCTGGAGGCCGATCAGGTGGTGCTGGCCGTGGGCCATAGCGCCCGCCCGACCTTCGAGATGCTGCATCGGCGCGGCGTGCATATGGAGGCCAAGCCATTCTCCATCGGCGTGCGTATCGAGCATCCGCAGGGGTGGATCGACCGTGCCCGCTTCGGCGCCTGCGCTGGCCATCCGGTGCTGGGCGCGGCTGCCTACAGCCTGTCGCACCACTGCGCCAACGGGCGGACGGTTTACAGCTTTTGCATGTGCCCTGGCGGGCGAGTGGTCGCGGCGGCGTCAGAGCCGGGCCATGTCGTCACCAACGGCATGAGCCAATATTCCCGCGCCGAGTTCAACGCCAATTCGGGGCTGGTGGTCGCCATCGACCCGGCGCGCGACTATCCGGGCGGGCCGCTGGCGGGCATCGAATTGCAACGGCATTGGGAGGCGCTGGCCTATGTGGCGGGCGGGTCCAACTATAGCGCGCCGGGGCAGTTGGTCGGCGACCTGCTGGCGGGGCGGGCGTCCACCGCGCTGGGCGAGGTCACGCCCTCCTACAAGCCGGGCGTCACGATGACCGACCTGTCGCAATGTCTGCCCCCGTTCGTGATCGAGGCGTTTCGCGAGGCGCTGCCGATATTCGGCCGCCAGATCGCGAATTACGACCATCCCGACGCGGTGATGACGGGCGTCGAGACGCGCACCTCCTCGCCCCTGCGCATCACGCGCGGCAAGGATTTCCAGAGCCTCAATGTCGAACGTCTGTTCCCGGCGGGCGAAGGGGCTGGCTATGCAGGCGGCATCCTGTCCGCCGCCATCGACGGGATCAAGGCAGCGGAGGCGGTCGCCGCCAGCATCATGGCTGTGCGATGAGCGAGGATTTCGACGCCATCGTGCTGGGCGCGGGCGCGGCGGGCCTGATGTGCGCTGCCGTGGCGGGACAGCGGGGCAGGCGGGTGCTGCTGGTCGATCACGCGCCGGAGCCGGGCCAGAAAATCCTGATCTCCGGCGGCGGGCGCTGCAATTTCACCAATATCCACACCGCGCCGGACCGCTATCTGTCTGCCAACCCGCATTTCGCCAAGTCGGCGCTTGGCCGGTACACGGCGCGCGATTTCCTCGATCTGGTCGAGCGATACGGCATCGCATGGCATGAAAAGACGCTGGGGCAGTTGTTTTGCGACGGGTCGGCGAGGCAGATCGTCGACATGCTGGTGGAGGAATGCACCGCGGGGGGCGTGACCACCCTCTACGGACATGCCGTGGCAGCCGTGGATCATGCCGATGGGCAATTCCGCGTGACCGTCGGCGGGCAGGAGCATCGCGCGCCCGCGCTCGTCCTCGCGACCGGTGGGCCGTCCATTCCGAAAATGGGCGCGACCGGATTTGCCTATGATGTCGCGCGCCAGTTCGGCCTGTCGGTGGTGCAGCCGCGCCCGGCCCTCGTGCCCTTCACGCTGGGGGATGATGGCGCGCTGTTCCGCTCTTTGTCGGGCGTGTCGGCCGACGTCGTGGTGCGCCACGGCAAGACCCGTTTCCGGGAAGCGGCGCTGTTCACCCATCGCGGTCTGTCCGGTCCGGCCATGCTGCAAATCTCCTCCTACTGGCAGCATCGCACGGCCATCGGCGTCGATTTCCTGCCCGACCGTGATGGCGATTGGCTGGTTGCGGAAAAGGCCGCGCGGCCCCGCGCCGCCCTTCGCCGCACGCTGGCGCAGGCATTGCCGGAACGGTTGGCAGACGCCCTGATCGAGCAACTGGGCATGGAGGGCGAACTGGTTTCGCTGACCGACAAGGCCCTGCGCGCCGCCGCCGCGCGCCTTGCCGACTGGCCGTTCCTGCCCAACGGGACGGAGGGCTATGCCAAGGCGGAGGTGACGGCGGGCGGCATATCCACCGCCGACCTGTCCTCGCGCAGCATGGAGGCGCGGCGCGTGCCCGGCCTCTACGCCATTGGCGAGGCGGTGGACGTGACTGGCTGGCTGGGCGGCTATAATTTCCAATGGGCCTGGGCGAGCGGCCATGCGGCAGGGCAGGCGCTGTGAACCTGCTGACCGACCTGCCGGATGCGTCCGCCGAGGAAGTCTTCACCCAGTTGCTGACACGGCCCGGCGTCCGCATCGAACGCATCGTGTCGCAGGGGCAGGTGACGCCCGAGGACGAGCCCTATGACCAGCCGCATGACGAATGGGTGCTGCTGCTCGCCGGAGCCGCGCGGCTGTGGCTGGAGGGGGAGGGCGAGCGTGCCTTGACGCCGGGCGATGCTCTGCTGATACCGGCGCATGTCCGCCACCGCGTGACCTGGACGAGCGCCGACCCGGCGACGGTCTGGCTCGCGGTGCATCTGGAGGGAGGCTGAGCCATGGCCGAGATCGTCAACCTGCGCATGGCGCGAAAGGCCCGCAAGCGCATAGACGAACAGCGGCAGGCGGAGCAGAACCGCGCGAAGTTCGGCCGGACGAAGGCGGAGAAGGACCGCGACCGGATCGACGCCGACCGCGCCGTGCGCCGCATCGACGGCGCGAAGCTGGAACGGGAGGGCGAGTGATGAGATCGACCGGCGATAGCGTGACGGTGCGCCTCTATCATCTCGATGGTGATATGGAGGGCGGGGGGATCAGGACGATCCTGTACGGAACCATGCTGGAGGCGCTGGAGCGCGGCCAGCAGGAGCCGGAGGATGTGCAGGAATGGCTGTTCATCGAAACGGACAATGACGTCATCGCCTATCTCGACCTCATCAGCGATTAGCTATCGGATCGGAAGTTCGCCATATTTGATTTCGTCATCCCGGACTCGATCCGGGATCCCGCTTTTCTTAGGCCGTTGCGCGAAAGGAAGCGGGACCCCGGATCAAGTCCGGGGCGACGACAATGAAACAAATTTTAGTTCTGCCATACAGAATCCGGGCATGGGTCGCCCCGCGACGAGCGAATGGCCGCACGCGCCAAAGGCCCCCTGCGCAATTTGTCCATTTCGGTCAAGCGATCCATGGCATAACTTGGCAACGCTTCGCGCCAATCGACACAGGTCAGGACGGGATATCGGGATGGGATCGCTTACAGGACAGGTTGCTGTCGTCACCGGCTCCAGCAGGGGCATCGGCAGGGGCATCGCGCTGGTTCTCGCGGAGCAGGGCGCCACCGTTTACGTGACCGGCCGCACCGTCAATCCGGGCGATTATTATCTGCCCGGCACAGTGGGTGAGACCGCTGCCGAGTGCAATGAGCGTGGGCGTGCAGAGGGCGGATCGGGCATCGCCGTCGCGTGCGACCATGGCAAGGACGATCAGGTCGCCGCGCTGTTCGCGAAGGTGCAGGCCGAGCAGGGCCGCCTCGACATCCTTGTCAACAATGCCTTTACTTTGTCCGACGACCTGCTGGAACCCAAGGGTTTTTGGGAAAAGCCGCTCTCCAATCTCGAGATGTGGGACGTGGGCGTGCGGTCCAACTATGTCGCGGCGTGGCACGCGGCCAGGATCATGGCGCCGCAGAAGTCGGGTCTGATCGTCGCCATCTCCGGCTTTGCGGCCGTGACCTACACCTATGGCACCATCTTCGGTACGTCCAAGTCGGCCGTCGACCGCATGTCGCGCGACATGGCCATCGAATTGGAGCCGCATAATGTCGCCTCGATCGTCATGTGGCAGGGCCTGACGCTGACGGAGAAGGCAAAGGACAATCTCGCCAAGATGGGCGACCAGATGACCAAGTCGATCACCAGCATGCAGGGCAGCAGCGTCGAGCATCCCGGCCGCGTCGTCGCCGCGCTGGCCGCCGATCCCGACATCATGAAACGGTCCGGCGGCGAATATATCACCGCCGAACTGGCGCAGGAATATGGCCTGACCGACATCGATGGCGCGGTTATCGCATCTGCAAGGGCCACGCGCGGTTCGCCTATCTGGAAGCCGATCTCGGAGGTCGATTATCGTGGCAAGTGATCGCGAAGCCCGCATCGACGCGCTGCTCGACCGGCAGGACATCTACGACTGCCTCGTCCGCATGCAGCGCGGCACCGACCGTTTCGACCGCGACCTGTTCCTGTCCGCCTTTCATGAGGACGCGATCATCGCGGCGGGCCCGTTCGTCGGCAGCTCGGCGGAACTGTACGACTGGTCCGCGCAGTTGCAGGCGACCATCCACAAGGGCACGCTGCATGGCCTGCTCAACCATCATTGCGATCTGGATGGCGATACCGCGCATACGGAGACCTATTATCTCTACATCGCCGCCAATCCCGACGATACCAACATATTGGCGGCAGGTCGCTACATCGACCGTTTCGACAGGCGCGGCGGCGTGTGGAAGGTCGCGGCGCGCACCACTTTGATCGAATGGTCGATCCTTCAGCCAGCGCTCGACAATCCGCTGAACGCCGTGCCGGGCATCGACGGCAATGGCATTATCGCGCGGGGGCCGGACGATATCAGCTACAAGCGTCCCCTCCAAAATCTGCGCGCTCTGTTCGTGCCGCCGCTGGGCTGAAACATGGCGGGCACGGCTTCGGGACGGAACTGGTTTACGAGCGGCGGCGAATCCTACGCCCGCTACCGCCCTACCTATCCGGAGGCGCTGCCCGCCTTTCTGGCCGAAGTGGCGCCGGACAATGTGCTGGCGGTGGATGTGGGGTGCGGCAATGGCCAGTTCACCTGCCAGCTCGCGCGCCATTTTGCGGAAGTGGTCGGCGTCGATCCGAGCGAGAGCCAGCTTGCCAATGCCGTGCCGCATGAGCGGGTCCGCTATGTCCATGCCCCCGCCGAAAGCCTTGGCTTGCCGGACCGCAGCGCCAGCCTGATCGTCGCGGCGCAGGCGGCGCACTGGTTCGACCTTCCGCATTTCTATGCAAAGGTGCGGCGGATTGCGGTGCCGGGCGCAGCGCTGGCATTGGTCAGCTATGGCATTCCCTCTTTCGACCGTGTCATCAACGAGCGGTTCCTGCGCTTCTACCGCGAGGAGATCGGGGACTATTGGCCGCCCGAGCGCAAGCTGGTCGAGAGCGGCTATGCGGGCATCGATTTTCCTTTCCCCGCCATCCCCTACCCACCGATGGCGATCCGGCGCGACTGGGATCTGGCGGCGTTGCTCGGCTATGTGACCACATGGTCGGCGACGCGGGCGGTGGAGGAAGCGGGGCGGCACGACCTGCTCGATACCTTCGCAGCGGATATGGAGCGGCTCTGGGGCGATCCGGCCCGGACAAGGGCGGTCGTCTGGCCGATCACGATGCGGTTGGGGCGGTTGTAGGGCCTGCGTTTCTCCCCTCCCGCAGGCGGGAGGGGCCGGGGGTGGGCCTGCGCTACAGTTGAGAGCAACAGCGACCTGTCGTTCGCTTGCCCACCCTTCAACAGAGACACGGGTCTCTGTTGAACCCTCCCGCAAGCGGGAGGGGGGAAAGCGGGGCATCCTAACCCGCCCGATAGCCCAGATTCCGCGAGATCGCCTTTGCTTCATCGCGCACCAGCCCGGCCAGCGCTGCCAGCCGGTCCTGCAATCGTGAACTGGGGGCTGCCACGATCAGCGCACCGATCACGGCCCCGGCTGCATCGTAAATGGCCGAGGCGGTGCCGGTGACACCCTCCGCCATCTCGTCCACCGTCTGCGCCGCACCCTCCGTGCGGGCGCGCGCTACCGCCTCCGCCACGCGCTTCTTGGCGACTTCGGTACGATCGGTCATCCGCTCGGGCCGCAGCCAGGCGAGGTAACGCGCCAGTTCTTCCTCGCTCCCCGTCGCCAGCAGCATCCGCCCGCCCGCCGTGCAATAGAGCGGCCGCCGGTCCCCGACAGACACGGCGAAGCGCACGGCGTTGCGGCTTTCCACCACATCGACATAGGTCAGCGTCCGGCCATCCTCGTCGCGCACGCCGAACAGCACGGTCTCGCCGGACCGCTCGGCAAGCCGCCGCATCCCCTCTCGCACGAAATCGGACGACTGGATTCGCCGCCGCGCCTCCATCAGCGCGCTGCCGAGACCGAAGGCGCCTGGGCCAAGGCGATAGCTGCTGTCGGACGCGAGGAGGAAATCCGCATCGACCAGGCCGCGCAGCAGCGCCGCCATGCTGCTCTTGGGCGTGTCCAGCAACCGGCTGAGATCGGCGAGCGTCACCGCGCCCTCCGCCGCGCACAGCGCCTCCAATATGCGGATGACGCGTGTCACGGACTGCGGCGAGGTGGAGGGCGGGGCGCTGCGGCGGTCGTCGGCAGTCATCGAACGGGGCGAGGCTCCGGGCCGGGTCAGCGGAAGGCGGGTATCACCTCCCGTGCGAACAGCCCTGCATATTCCACGAACCGCGCGGGGGGAAGGCCGGGCGGCATCATCATCATCAGATGCTCGACGGGAATACGCTCCTGCATCGCGCGGAACTTGTCGATGGCCTGCGCTGGCGTCAGGATTTCAAGGATGCCGCTGGTCTTGAACGTCTCCAGCGGCATGGGTTTGAGGAGCGGGCCGTCGAGGCCGATGGCCTTGTCCTCGTTCAGCCAGACGCCATAGCTGTTGTTGACGTGGTGATAATAGGGCGCGAGTTCCTCCATCGCGGCCTCGGGATCTTCCGCGACGGCCGTGAACAGCGCCTGGATGCGGATGCGCGCGGCGGCGGGGGCCTTGCCCTCCTCGCGCAGCTTGTCGGCGTAGAGGCCGCACACCTCCTCGTTTCCGAAATAGCCGTCCGCATATCTGGCGACCCGGGCCAGCGCTTTTTCCGCGAAGCCGCCGATGTAGAGGGGGATGCGGCCACGCGGCGCGGGCGGCGCGATGAAGGCGTCCTTCACCGTATAATGCTTGCCCTCGAACGTGACGCGCTCGCCCGCCCAGAGGCGCTGGACGATCTCCAGAAACTCATCGAAGCGGCTGCCCCGCTTGGTGAAATCGACGCCGTACGCCTCGGTCTCCCGCTTGCGATAGCCGATGGCGAGCGCCATTTCCGCCCGGCCGTCCGCCAATATGTCGAGCACCGCGCATTCCTCCGCGAAACGCACGGGATGATAGAGCGGCGCGAGCGCGATGGCGGAGCCCAGCTTGATGGTCTTGGTCCGCGCCGCGATGGCGGCCAGCGTGACGAGCGGGGCGGGCATATAGCCGTCCTCTGCGCCATGATGCTCTGGCACCCACGCCCCGGTGAAGCCGACCGTTTCGGTCCAGGCGACGACGTCGAGTATCTCGGCGTAAAGCTGCTCCCATGGCCGCGCCCATTGGGCCGGGTTACGGAAGTCGTACAGATAACCGAAACTCATCTTGCCCGGCATCATGCGGTCCTCTCTCTTGTTCTCGCAGGCCAAGGGTTAATGGCTGGGGCGGGGGTGCGTCTTGACCTTTGGCGACAGCACTGGCCCTGAAAGCCCGGTCGCGCCCTTGTCCTGGGCGGCGGCGATGGCTATCTCCGGCTGGACGCGACGCATGGCTGAAAGGGAAGGGAGATGGTGCGACCGACGAACGCCAGCCTCGACGCCTCTCCCGCGAAGACGGGCGAAAATGCGGCCTTCGACCTCATTCACGTCGGCACCTTGCTGGAGTTTTCCGACCTCGTGCGCGAACTGGGCGGCGACCCGGACGATCTGCTGCGTTCGGTGGGCATCGACCGGAGCAACGTCACGCGCGCGGTGACGCGGATCAGCTTTCGCGCGATGATCGATCTGCTCGAAAAATCCGCCGATCGGCTGAAATGCCCCGATTTCGGCATGCGCCTTGCCGTACGGCAGGGCGGCGGCAAGGTGTTCGGCCCGATGGGCGTCGTGATGCGCAACTCGTCCACCCTAGGCGATGCGCTGGCCTATGTCGGGCGGCATATCCAGGCATATAGCCTCGCGGCGGGCATGCCGATGGAGCATGACCGGGCGGCGGGGCGGGTGTTCGTCGGCCTCGACATCCTGCTCGAAAATATCGCCGACCGCAGTCAGACGGTCGAGCAGCATCTGCTCCTCGCGCATTACAATGCCGTGGAGATTACCGCCGGGCGGGCGCGGGTACGGCAGGTCCGTTTCCGCCACCAGCCGCTGTCGCCGCTGCGCACCTACCGCGACCATTTCGGCTGCGAGGTGCTGTTCGAGCAACCCTCCGACGGCATCGTCTTCAGCCAGGACGACCTCAATGCCCCCATCGTCGATCCCGATGTGCAGCATTATGAGATCGCGACGTCTTTCATCGAGGCCAATTACCCGCCCGCCAGCGCGCCGATGCATGCACGGGTGCGCGGTCTCGTCATGAAGACGCTCGGCGTCTCGGATTGCCGGATCGAGCGGATTGCGGACGAGCTGTGCATGCATCCGCGCACGCTCCACCGCCGCCTGAAATGGGAGCATAAGAGCTTCGAGGATATCAAGGACGAGGTGCGGCGCGATCTGGCCCGTTACTATCTTGAGCGGACCTCGGTGCCGTTCACGCGCATATCGGAAAAGCTGGGCTATTCCGAGACGTCGGTGCTGTCGCGCAGTTGCACGCGCTGGTTCGGCCATTCGCCCCGCGACGTGCGGTCGCGCGCCCGCGCCGATCCCGCCAACGATCCGGGTCCGGTCGGCGCGAAGTGACGCTGGCGCTCGATCCCGGCGGGCCTGATTCGGGCGGAGAGGGCGGCGTCTGCCCGGTTCCGGTGGTGCGCGTCGATGCGCTGCGCGGGGTGGCGCGGCTCGCCCGCCAATTGGGCGGCGACCATGATGCGCTGCTGGCCAAGGTCTGGCTCGATGCCGACGTCCTCGCCAGCCGCCATGCCGCGATCCCCTATCACAGCTTTGCACGGCTGCTCGAACATGGCGCTTCGGATCTTGGCTGCCCCGATTTTGGCATGCGGCTGGCGGCGGGGCCGGATGGGCTTAAGGGTCTGGGGCCGATGGAAGTCGCGATGCGCAATTCCGCGACGCTGCGCGACGCCTTCACCTATTTTACCGAGCATATGCGGGCCTATAGCAATGTCGCGGAACTGGCGATGACGCAGGATGCCGCGACCGGCACCACGACGCTGCGCTTTCACGCGCATCTGCCGGGGACGGTGCCGTCCGTTCAGGCGACGGAATATATGCTGCTGCTGATTCAACGGAGCCTGGCAGAACTCAGCGACGGCGCGGTTCGCGCCCGGCAGATATATATGGCACACGCCCCGGTCGCGGCGCCATCGGCCTATGAGGCGCATTTCGGCGCCCCCGTTCGGTTCGGGGCCGAGGCGGACATGCTTCTGGTGGACCGCGCCGCGCTCGACCGGGAGATAGCGGGGCGCGACCTCCTGCTCTACGAACTCGCGACCTCCTTCATCACCGTGCACTATCCGCCCAGCCGGGTCGATCTGTCCGCGCGAGTGGGGGCCGTCATCGAGCATCTGATCCAGCAGGGTAGTTGCTCGCACAATGATGTCGCGACCGCGCTGGGCATGCACCCGCGTGCCTTGCAGCGCCGACTGAAGCTGGAGGGCAAGTCGTTCGAGGGCGTGCGCGATCTGGTGCGGCGGGACATGGCGCTGCGCTACCTCTCCGAATCCGACATGCCGCTGACCCATGTCGCGCGGCTGCTGGGCTATTCGGACAGTTCGGTGCTGACGCGTAGCTGCTATCGCTGGTTCGAGGCGTCGCCCCGCCAGATCCGGCTCGCCAAGGGGCGCGTGGCAGGCTAGCGAGCTTTGCTAAAGATGGTTATCGATATGCGCGCGCGGGGCAGCGTTCCCGCACATGTTTCAGGAAGGGGACTGCGGTGAAGGTTGCGATCATTACGGGTGCTGGCAGCGGTATCGGTCTGGCGACGGCGAAGATGCTCCATGCGGAGGGCCTGGCCATTGTCGGCGTCGGCCGCGACAAGGGCAAGCTGGCGACGCTGGAGCAGGAACTGGGCGGTACGGATCGCCTGCTGACCGTGTCCGTGGATGTGACCGCCGACGATGCGCCGCAGACCATCGTGAAGGCCGCGCTGGATCGCTTCGGCCGGATCGATCACCTCGTCAACAATGCGGGCGTGGGCAGTCCCAAGCCGCTGCATGACACCGACGATGCGACGCTCGACGGCTTCATCGACATCATGCTGCGCGCGCCGTTCCGGCTGTGCCGCGACGTTGTCGTGCACATGGCGCCGGGGTCGAGCGTCGTGAACGTGACCTCTACCTTCGCGATGATCGGCGGGCGGCGCGGCGGCGCCTATTCGGCGGCCAAGGGCGGCCTGAAGTCGCTGACCGAGCATATGGCGTGCGAATATGGGCCGCAGGGCATCCGTTCCAACAATGTCGCGCCCGGCGTCACGATGACCGACATGGTGCGCCACCGCTTCGAGGATGAAGGCTTCAAGCGCGCCAATGTCGAGACGACCCCCTATCCCCGCCTCGCCGAGCCGGACGATGTGGCGAGCGTGATCGCGTTCCTCTGTTTGCCGGGCAGCGAGATGATCAACGGCCAGTCCATCGTGGTCGACGGCGGCTGGACCAAGACGAAGTATCTGTCGCCAAGGGCGATGACGACGAAGTGGGTGGAGGAATAATTTCGATTCAGCCCTTTCCCCTTCAGGGGAGAGGGTTGGGAGAGGGGTCCGTTCTCCGCGATAGGGCCAAGGTTGACGCTCGACACAAGGTCGACCCTATCGCGAAGGGGCTAGGTAGCCTCCCGCTCGATCCGATGCCCTCTGCCCAAAGCCTGCGCCAATTGCCGAAGCCGCCGCTCCGCCGCTTCGCCCAGCAGGCAGGCGGCATCGGCAGGCGCGGTGAGCACCACCTCGCACGGCTCTAGCGTCACCGAAAGGCTCTCCAGCGCCGCGCCCACGCCGCCCGACAGGCGCTGGGCGAAACGGATCGCGAGGCCCCATTTGGCCGCGCGGCCCAGCAATTCGGCTCCCGCAAGGCGCAGCAGGTCGCCCGTCGGCTTCTCGCCCCCGCCAAGGCTGGTGTAGAGCGCCTGCGCCAGCATCGCGCGGCCGCAGCCGTTGATGCCGACCCAATTGCCGTGCAGCCCCGTCTCCAGCCCGCGCTCGGCGCGAAAATCGGGATTGGCGCGCCAGCCGACATCGGCAAGCAGGCACGCGGCATGGCGGATGTGACGGATACTGGCCGGATCGTCCTGAAACAGCGGCGCGATCCAGTCATGAAGCAGGTCGCCATGACCGGCGAACCGGCCCGCCGCGTCACCCTCTGCCCGTGCGGCGGCGATGAGGGGGTCTTCCTCCGCAATCTCCGCCGGCAGATCCTGATAGAGCAGCCCTTCGCGCAAGCCATAGGCCGACACGACCAGCCGGCCGGAGCCGAGCAGCGCGGCCACTTCGTTCAGCAGCGCGGCGGCGTCGGGCAGGGTGGGGATACGTCCGCCGGACAGGAAAGGGATGCCCTTGAGCACCGTCTTGTCCGTCGTCGCCAGCATGCGCGTGATCGCGTCGATCCGGGCAGGCACGAACTCGTAATTGTGGAAGATCGGCAGCGGGTAGTCGGTCAGGTGCATGTCGATACGCGCCAGCGCGCGCCAGCTTCCGCCGACCATGTAGAAGGGCAGGCCGCGCGGCACATCGTCCCAACCCGCGGCATCCAGCATCTCCGCCAGGGTTTTGCCCAGCACCCCCTTGCCGCGCGCGCGCACTTCGCCCACGCGCAGCACGCCCAGGGGCACGGAAACGGACTGGAGGATGCGGCCGCCGCGCACGCGGACGAGTTCCAGGCTGCCCCCGCCCAGGTCGCCCATCACCCCGTCCGCACCCGGCATGCCGGAGAACAGCCCTGCGGCCGAGGCGCGCCCTTCCTCTTCGCCGGAAAGCAGGCGAACCGACAGGCCGATGGCGCGGACACGCGACAGGAAGTCCTTGCCATTGTCCGCCTCGCGCACGGCGGCGGTGGCGACGCAGCGCACGTCGTCCACCTCCATATCCTCGCACAGGCGCTTGAACCGTTCGAGCGCCGCAAGGCCGCGCTTCATCGCCGCCTCGCCGATGCTGCCCGTCGTGCCGATGTCGGCGCCGAGGCCCGCCAGAACCTTTTCATTGAACAATATGAACGGGATACGGCGCGGCCCGTCATAGACGACCAGGCGGACGCTGTTGGAGCCGATGTCGATGATGGCAATCCGGCGGAACGCAGTGTCGGCGGGGGCAGGAGCGTCGTTGTGCGTAATCCGGTTGAGCAAGGTCATCGAGTCAATCAGCCTTCTGCCGTCTGCGCAGCGTCAATTTGGGAACCGCCTCCGCCCGCATCGCAGCACCGCGGCCGGAAAGCGAGGGGTTAGTCATGAAATAGGTGTGGAGATTGAACGGTTTGCTGCCGTCCGGTGTCAGGCGGTGATATTCGCCGTCGCTGTCCAGTTCCCAGCTTTGCTCATTGTCGATCAGGTTCGCGACCAGCACCTGATCAAGGATCTGGTCGTGCACGGTCGGGTTTTCGATGGGGAGCAGATATTCGACGCGCCGGTCGAAATTGCGCGGCATCCAGTCGGCGGAACTGATGAACAGCTTCGCCTTGTCATTGGGCAGCACGCGGCCATTGCCGAAGGCGACGATGCGGCTATGCTCCAGAAAACGTCCCACGACGGAGCGGACGCGGATATTCTCCGACAGGCCGGGGACACCGGGACGCAGGCAACATATGCCGCGCACGATGAGGTCGATCTCCACGCCTGCCTGGCTGGCGGCATAGAGTTTCTCGATGATCGCCGGGTCCACCAGACTGTTCATCTTCGCCCAGATGCTGCCGGGCTTGCCTGCACGGACGAAGCCGATCTCCGCGTCGATCAGGTCGGTCAGGCGATCGCGCAGGTGCATGGGCGACATCGACACCATTTGCATATTCTGCGGTTCGACATAGCCGGTGATATAGTTGAAGATCGCGGCGGCATCCTGCCCCGCGCGCGGATCGGCAGTAAAGAAGCTGAGGTCGGTGTAGATGCGCGCCGTCACCGGATGATAATTGCCCGTTCCGAAATGGCAGTAGGTGCGGAACTGGTCGCTCTCGCGCCGTATGACCATGCTGATCTTGGCGTGCGTCTTCCAGTCGATGAACCCGTAAACCACCTGCACGCCCGCCCGTTCCAGCGCGCTGGCCCATAGCAGGTTCTGCTCCTCGTCGAAGCGCGCCTTGAGTTCCACGACGGCGGTGACGGATTTGCCGGCCTCCGCCGCGTCGATCAGGGCGCGAACCACCGCCGACTGTTTGCCCGCGCGGTAGAGCGTCTGCTTGATCGCAACCACGTCCGGGTCGGCCGCCGCCTGCTTCAGGAAGGCGATGACGACGTCGAACGCCTCATAGGGGTGGTGGACGACGATATCCTTGGAGCGGATCGCGGCGAAGCAATCGCCGCCATATTCGCGGATACGTTCCGGGAAACGCGGGGAGAAGGCGACGAATTTCAGGTCGGGCCTGTCCTCCTCCACCAGCAAGGCGAGGTCGTTGGTGCCGATGAAGCCATCATTCTCGACCGTCATGGCGTCGTCGCCCTGCAACATGGTCTGGAGCAGGTCTTCGGTGGCGTCGGTCACGCCCCTCTCTATCTCCAACCGGATGACGCGGCCGCGTTTGCGCTGCTTGATGGCGCTGCGATAATAGCGGACCAGATCCTCGGCCTCTTCCTCGATTTCGATATCGCTGTCGCGCAGGACGCGGAACAGCAGGCTCGAATTGATCGTGAAGCCGGGGAAGAGGAGGTGTGAGAAGCGCCGGATCACCGTCTCCAGCGCGATATAGCAGGCCGCGTCGCAGGGCAGCCGCACGAAGCGGCGCAGCGTGTGCGGCAGGATCACCAGTTCCTGCACCGACGCCCCGTCCGACAGCCGGGTCAGGTCGAAGAACAGGCACAGGCCGGTGTTGGGGATGAAGGGAAAGGGGTGGGCGGGGTCGAGCGCCTGCGGTGTCAGGATCGGGAAGATCTGGCTCTGGAAATGGCTATGCAGCCAGGCCTCCGACTCGATGTCGATGGCATCCTCGCCCAGCACCGCGACGCCCGCCTGTGCCAAATCGGCGCGAAGCTCGTGCCAGACGCGCTGCTGGTCCTTCATCAGCACATCGATCTGTATGTCGATGGCGGCAAGTTGCTGCGCCACCGTCATGCCGTCGGCGGAGCGGAAGTCGACATCCTCCTTCAGCTGCCCTTTCAGGCCCGCCACGCGGACCATGAAGAACTCGTCGAGATTGCCGCCCGAGATGGACAGGAAGCGGAGCCGCTCCAGCAGCGGATGGGCGGGGTTGCTCGCCTCCTCCAGCACGCGCTGGTTGAACTTCAGCCAGGACAACTCGCGGTTGAAATAGCGTTCGCCCGCCATGGCGACCGACAGGTTCGGATTGGCCTCTGCCACAAATCTTCCCTTCAGCGCCGCGCCGCGCGGAGCTCGTTCATTCTGCGGAGAGAAGCCCGCTTCCCTCCAGCACCAGCCTGGCCCTTGGCAGCGAAATCTTGCGTCCTGAAGACAATGAATCGCTGTTGAGCGCGGCGATCGCGGTCTCGATGGTCTGATAGCATCGCGGCAGGCGCGGGGCCAGATAGCGCGGCACGTCTGCGCCGAAGCCGGTCCCTGCCTGCGACAGGCCGAGCGCGATCATCGCCTCGACCATCGCCTCGTCCGGCGGGGCGATGCGCGCGATGCCCGCCGCCGAGAGGCGGGAGCGAAGGTCGGGGAGGGCGATGGCCCAGCGCGGCGGGGCTTCGCCAGCGATCAGGAGCAGCCGGCCGCCCCGTTCCCGCACCGCGTTCCAGCGGTGGAAAAGCGCCGCCTCGTCCGCCTGATCGGCATCGTCCACGACTTCGGCCAGGTCGAGGCGCGCCATCTCGGCGGCGATGATCGAGCGGCCCGAGCGCGGCGGTCCCACCAACAGCATGCAGTGCGAAGGCCACAGGTCGGGCTGGGAGAGAAGGTCGAGCGCCTCCGCATTACCCTCCCCGGTGACGATAGAGCGGTTATGGCCGATGCTTCGCCAGTCGATGGGAAGCGGTAGCTGCTTCACTGCCCGCCTGCCGGTGCCGATGCAGGTGCCGGTGTGCGGCGAACGATGCGCAGCGTCGTGCCCGATCCCTGAACGGTGAAACCGCGCGCGGCGAGGGCCGTGCGAAGTTCCTCCAGCGACGCGGCATAGGTCACCTGCATGACGGAGGTGCCGCCCAGCGCCAGGCTGGTCGTCGTCGCCGACCGAACGCCCGCGATGGAGCGCATCATGCCCTCGCTCTGGCCGACGGCCACGGCAGTGGGGGTGTCGTACTGGATGACGAAGCTGGTCTCGCCGGTGCGCGCGACGGGATCGGTCGGCGCGAACTCGGTGATGCCGAATTCGTCGGACGCATTGTCCAGAATCTCGTCGGACACCGGCTCTTCGATGATGAGCGAGGGGTCGGGCCGCAGCGATCCGGCGATCAGCGCCTGCGTATAGAGCGAATCCATGCGCTTGACCGCCTCGGTCATCATTGCGGGAATGCCCTCCGACTTGTCCGCGCGCAGCGTGAAGCCGCCGATATACCGGTTGTCGGGGCCGTAACGCGCCGCAAAATGCCCGACGATGGGACCGGTGGGGGTAGGGCGTTCGATCCGCGCGAGCGGCATGATGACGTCCGCTGCGCCATACAGGTCGAGCAGCACGCGCCACCAGTTGCGCCCGCGCCGCGTGACCTGTCCGGCATTGAGCAACATCGGGTCCGCGCCAGCGCCGGAGGTGCGCACATAGTCGATGGCGCTTTCGCCGGTGCGGAACAGCGCCCAGGCCCGCTGCCAGTCGGTGGGATATTCGAAGGCGGCGCTGCTGCCGCCCTCCGTCAACACCGGGATGACGAGCAGTGGCGGCGAACGCATCACATGCCCCGAAAAGCCTAGCGCCTGCCCGGCGCGTGCCCGGTCGAACATCACGTTCAGCCGCGCGATATAGCGTTTGGGGCCGATCTGCTCCCGCACCACCTCGATAGCGGAAACCATCGAGTCGAGCGCGCTGTCGGGCAGCATGCCGCCAGCGCCGCCATGGCTCTGCTGCATCAGCTTGCGCCAGGCGAGTCGCTGCGCCTGCTTCCACCCGGCGATGCGTGCGCTGTCGGCGTCCTTGCCCTCGACATCCACGTCGATGTCGCTGACCTCGAAATCGCCGCTGCTGGCGATGGGCGCGATGCCGCGTTCACCCTCGATCTGCGCGACGAGCGCCGCTCCGGCGAGCGCGAGAAGCAGGGTCGCCACGAGGGGGATCGGCCTGATGGCGGGGAGGGCGCGTATCACGGCGCCCTTTTGGCGGCATTGTACTGGAAAACCAAGCCCGATTTGGTAAGGCGCTCCCATGACGAACGAAGCCTATACATATGCGGGCGCCGGTGTGGACATTGCCGCCGGTAACGCCCTGGTCCGCGCCATCGCCCCATTGGCCCGCGCCACGCGCCGACCGGGAGCCAATGCCGATCTTGGCGGCTTCGGGGCGTTTTTCGACCTGAAGGCGGCGGGATATAACGATCCGCTGCTGGTCGCGGCCAATGACGGGGTGGGCACCAAGCTGAAGCTCGCCATCGATACGAATCGGCACGGGACGGTCGGCATCGACCTCGTCGCCATGTGCGCCAACGATCTGATCGTGCAGGGCGCGGAGCCGCTTTTCTTCCTCGATTATTTCGCGACGGGCAAATTGGACAATGGCGTCGCCGAACAGGTGATCGCCGGAATCGCCGATGGCTGCGTGCAGGCGGGCTGCGCCCTGATCGGCGGCGAGACGGCAGAGATGCCGGGCATGTACGGGCCGGGCGACTATGATCTTGCCGGTTTCTGCGTCGGCGCGGTGGAGCGCGATCAGGTGCTGACCGCCGACCGGGTAGCACAGGGCGACGTGATTCTCGGCCTCGCCTCGTCGGGCGTGCACTCCAACGGCTATTCGCTGGTGCGCAGGCTCGCGGCGGACAAGGGCTGGAAGCTGGAGCGGCCCGCGCTGTTCGATCAGGACGTGCTGCTGATCGAGGCGCTGATGGCGCCGACGCGCATCTATGTGAAGTCGCTGCTGCCACTGGTGCGCGCGGGCCTGCTGCATGCGATGGCGCATATCACCGGCGGTGGTCTCCTGGAGAATATCCCGCGCGTGCTGCCCGAGGGGCTGCATGCCGAGATCGACGCGGACCTGTGGGATCAACCGCGCCTGATGGCCTTCCTCCAGGCGCAGGGCCATATCGAGCCGGGCGAGATGGCGCGTACGTTCAACTGCGGCATCGGCATGGCGGTGGTCGTGGCCGAGGCCGACGTCGCCGAAGTCACCGCGCAGATCGAGGCAGCGGGCGAGATCGTCCACCGCATCGGCCGCATCGTCGCCGGGCAGAAGGGGTGCACCGTACGCGGCTCCGTCGAGACATGGAGCGCGCGGGAGGCCTGGGAAGCCGTCCACCATGGCTGAACGCGTTCGCGTCGCCGTGCTGCTGTCCGGCACGGGCACGAACATGGCCGCTTTGCTCTATGCCGCGAAGGCCGACGATTGCCCGTTTGCCATCGCGCTAGTCGCCTCCAACAATCCGGACGCGGGCGGCCTGAAACTCGCGGTGGCGGAGGGGATCGCGACCTTTGCGTTGCCGCACAAGGGCATGGCACGCGCTGACCATGACGCCGCGATGCACGAGGCGATCATCGCCTCCGGCGCGCAATATGTGGCGCTCGCAGGCTATATGCGTATCCTGACGCCGGAGTTCGTCGCCAAGTGGGACGGGCGGATGCTCAATATCCACCCTTCGCTGCTGCCGCTCTACAAGGGCTTGCACACCCACCAGCGCGCGCTGGACGCGGGCGACCGGCAGGGGGGGTGCAGCGTGCATCTCGTCACCGCCGACCTCGATGACGGTCCGGTGCTGGGGCAGACGCACGTCGCGATATTGCCGGGCGACACGTCGGATACGCTGGCTGCGCGGGTGCTGATTGCCGAGCATCAACTCTACAGCCGGACCCTCGCCAACTATGTCTCACGCCAGAACGATCCGGCATGGATCGAGGCCCAGGTGGCAGGGCGGGCGTTGGCGCTCCCCGAAACCAGTTTCCGCACCGCCCATGGATCGCCCGCATGGCGCGTGGGCGGCGACAAGTCCGGCAAGTTCTTCGCCATCTTCTTCGACCGCCACCATGGCGAGGATGCGGTCGGCATCCTCGTCAAGACCAGTGGCGAGGACGAGATGGCGTCGCTGATCGACGCGGAGCCCGACATTTATTTCCGCCCGGCCTATTATGGTGCGTCGGGCTGGATCGGCATCAGGCTCGACCGGCCGGGCGTCGACTGGGATCATGTCGGCCAATGGCTCGGTCGAAGCTGGCGAGCGAGCGCGCCCAAGAAGCTGACGCGGCTCATGGATATGGCGGACACGTTTTAGGCCGCCGCGATCCCCACGATCTCGATCGCATCGGCCTTGCCGCCGAACGCCACCAATTCCCCGACTTCGGCTTCCATCATCGCCCGCGCAAGCGGTGCGGAGAAGGCGATGAAGCCCGTCGCCGGGTCCGCCTCATCGTCGCCGACAATGGCGATAACCCGCTCCTTGCCATTATGCAGGAAAGTGACGCGGCAGCCGAACTCGACCGTTTCGCAATCGGGCGTCGGGACCAGCTGCGCCGTCGCCTGCCGCGTCCGCCAGTACCGCAGGTCACGCTTGGCTGCCGCGACCGCGGTTTCCTCCGTGACGACCGGCAGCGCCGCCTCCAGTTCGGTGACTTTCGCGCGGATCAACTCAAGCCCGCGCGGCGTGACCAGATTGGGGCCAGCGGGGATCGGGATCTCGAACTTGGGTTCGAGATGTTCCTCGTCGCTCTCCCGCCGAAACGCAACGCTCATGCCTGTTCTCCCTGCGTCGTCCAGCCGCTGAGATCGGGTTCCTGGCCGATCAGTGCAAGACCGTGGGAGATCGACGTGAGTTCCTCGCCGGTCGCGATCCGCTCTGCCGGGAAGCGATCCTCGAACAATCGGCGGACAGCGGGAATGAGGGAGGAGCCGCCGGTCAGGAACACATGGTCGATGTCGGCCGCCGTCACGCCCGCATGGGTCAGGGCGGCATCGACCGTATCGCCGATCCGGGCGAGGTCGGGCGCGATCCACCGCTCGAAATCGGCGCGGCTGACTTCGGCTTCGACGGTCAGCACCTCGCTCTCGAACCGGAAATGCGCCTGCTGAGCCCCCGACAGCGCGCGCTTGAGCCCGCCGACCGCGTCGTAGAGCGGATAGCCAAGCTCGTTCTCCACGACCGCGATCATGCGCCCGATGGCGGCGGGATCGGTGGCGTTGCGCTTCAGCTTCGCCAGTTCCTCCAGCGTGCGGCGGTTGCGCATCAACGCGAGGCGCGCCCAGTCGCCGAAATCCGCGAAATGGCCGCCCGGTATCTCCAATATCTTGTCGAAGGAGCGGTAACTGCCACCCTTGCCCAGCATCGGCAGCACCAGATGGTCCATGATGCGATAGTCGAAGCGGTCGCCCGCAATGCCGATACCCATCGACCCCAGCGGCACGCAGCGCCGCACCGCACCCGGCTCGGCGATCCGCACGACGGAAAAGTCGCTGGTGCCGCCGCCGAAATCCGCCACCAGCAGCGTCGCTGGTTCGGTCAGCCGCGAAGCGAAGCTGAACGCCGCGCCCAACGGCTCATAGACATAATGCACCTCTCGCCCCAACGGCGCGAACATGAGGTCGTAGCGCCGCCGCGCCAGCGCCTCGTCCGGCCGCGCGCCGACATAGCGTACGGGGCGGCCGACCATGATCCGCTCGGGCATCTCGCGCAGTGCCGTTCCCGCATGCTCGCGCAGATGGTCGAGGAAGACATGGCCCAGATCCTCGAACCGCAAACGCTTCTCGAAGATATTAGCATGTTCGAAGCTGCTGCTGGCCGCGACCGACTTGAAGGATTGCAGGAAGCGGCATCCTTGCGGAAAGTCCAGATATTCCGCGATGGCCCATGGTCCCGCCTCATGGCCCAGATTGCCGCGCATGTCGTCTTCCTGCCAGAAGCACAGGGCGGAGCGGAACACGGCGCTGATCCCGTCGGGCGCGCGGAAATCGACGAGCGACGCCTGTCCGTCCTCGCCGCCCAGTGCGATGACGGAGTTGGTCGTGCCGAAGTCGATGCCGATCGAGCGCGCGGCTGCGGTCATTGAAGGATCCATTCGTTCTAGGCGGCCAATGGCCTGTGGCAAGGCGGCCAATGGCCTGCAACTGGGCGGCCGGGGCCTATGGCAGCCATGGGATGAGGACGCAATATCTCTCCCAGACCGTCCCGCGCATCTGCCCGTTACGCCGGGCACGGCTTTCGCTGCTGGAACTGGCGATCCCACTGTGCCTAGAATGGCGTCGCGGGGCAATGACCTCCGCGACGGAGGGGACGCGCAATGGCTCATGGGATGATCGCATCGGCCGGATATGAGGTCCTGTGAGCGCGCCCGTGATGACCGCCGGTCGCTTCATCGGCCAGCGTCTGCCGCGCAAGGAGGATGACCGGCTCCTGATCGGGCGTGGCACCTTCACCGGCGATGTGGTGCTGCCGGGCATGCTGCATGCCGCCTTCTACCGCAGTCCCGTGGCGCGCGGGCGCATCCGGTCCATCGACACGGCCGTCGCGCTGTCCGTGCCGGGCGTGGTGGCGATCTATACCGCGCAAGACCTCAATCGCATCGGCATCGCGCTGGTCAGCGGCCACCCGGTGCCGAACATGGCGAAACGGCCGATCGACGCCATGGCGCTGGACCGCGTGTGTTTCGTGGGCGATCCGATCCTGCTGGTGGTGGCACAGAGCCGGTCCATCGCGGAGGATGCCGCGAGCCTCGTCGAAGTCGACATTGCGGAGGAGGAGCCGGTCGTCACGCTGGCCGATGCAAAGGTCGGCGCGCCCGTCCATCCCGACCTCGACAGCAATGTCGCCGCGACCCTCACCCTGCCGGACGATCCCGAGATCGAGCGGATATTGGCCAGCGCGCCCCATGTCGTGACCAGCCGCGTCACGCACCAGCGCGTCGCCCACGCCTCCATGGAGACGCGCGGCGTCGTGGTGTCGAGCAACGGCCGGGGCGAACTCACCGTCCATATCGGCTGCCAGGGGCCGCAGGTGATCGCCCGCTACCTCGCCAACATCTTTCAGCTGGAGGAGACCGCGATCCGGGTGATCGCCAAGGATGTCGGCGGCTCCTTCGGCCTCAAGTCGCGGCCATGGCGGGAGGAGGTGGCGGTGATCGCGGCGGGCCTCATCCTCGGTCGGCCGTTGAAATGGATAGAGGATCGCCTCGAAAACCTCATCTCCGCCAATCAGGCGCGCGAGCAGGATTATGTGATGCGCACGGCTTTCGATACGGACGGCCGCCTGCTCGCCTCCCATGTCGAGGGTGCGATCAACAACGGCGCCTATCCCCATTATGCCGACGCCAACAGCGCGGCGATGATGTTCGTGTGGGCGGCGTACAAGCAGCCGCATTACAACTTCCTCTCGCGCGGCTATTATACGAACACGGCGGGGCTGGCGGCCTATCGCGGGCCATGGGCGATGGAATCGCTGCTGCGCGAGACGCAGCTGGACATCGCCGCGCGCCGGATCGGCATCGACCCCATCGCGATACGCCGCCGCAACCTCGTCACCGCCGCCGACCAGCCCTATACGACTACGGGCGGCCGGGTGCTGGAGGATATCACGCCGACCGAATGCCTGGACGAACTGCTCAGGCACATCGATGTGCCTGCCTTTCGTGAGCGGCAGGCGGCGGCGCGGGCGCAGGGGCGCTATCTGGGCCTCGGCATCTGCACCTATATCGAGCCGACGGCGACGAGCATGTTCCCGCCCAGCGCGACGGAGATCGCGGCGGTCCGCATCGAGCCGACCGGCCGGGTCACCGCCGCACTTGGCACCCATTCGCAAGGGCAGGGCACCCAGACGACCATGGCGCAGATCGTCGCCGACCGGCTCGGCGTGCCCTTCGAGCATGTGTCGGTGTTCGAGGATAGCTCGACCAATGTCGGTTACGGCGCGGGTTCGGGCGGCAGCCGTCAGGCGGTGGCGGGCGGCGGCGCTGCGGTGAAGGCAAGCGAACGCCTGCTCGAAAAGGTCAAGCTGCTCGCCGCGCACCTGCTCAACGCCAGCGTGGAGTCGGTGCGCGTGGAGGGCGGCATGGTCCATGTCGAGGGCGCACCGGAAATGACGCGCAGCCTGCGCGAAATCGCCGAGGTCGCTTATGGCGAACCGCGCCGCCTGCCCGAAGGGATGGAGCCGGGGCTGGAAGCGCAATTCCGCTTCCACGCCCCGCCTGTGACCTTCGCCAGCGCGGCCCATGCCTGCATCGTGGAGGTGGACGTCGACACCGGCTTCGTGTCCATCGAACGCTGGGTGTGCAGCGAGGATTGCGGCGTCGTCATCAACCCCGGCATCGTGGAGGGCCAGATCGCGGGCGGACTGGCGCAGGCCATCGGCATGGTGCTGATGGAGGAAATGCACTTCGACGCACGCGGCAACCCGACCTCGGCAACGTTCAAGGACTATCTACTACCCTCGATCAGCGACGTGCCCGATTTCGAATACACCCATGTCGTCACCCCGGCGAAAGGCGCAGGCGGCTTTCGCGGCGTGGGCGAAGGCGGCGCAATCATCGGCCCGCCGACGCTGGTGAACGCAATCCACGACGCGCTGGCGCCGTTCGGGGTGGAGTGCCTGGACCTGCCGCTGACGCCTGCGAAGCTGTTGGCGGCGATTGAGGTGGGGCGGGGGTAGGTTGGTGGGCGAGTTTGCGCCAAATCACGTCACTAAAATTGCTTGGCTGATACGCGCGAAGCTTACACTCATATAGGGCCTACTCCGGGACGTCATGGCGACCTTGCTAAGGGACAAAGAGGCATCCATAGACTGGCTTAGTCATCGAGGAGGCCCCTCGCTGCGTGAAGAACTGCGGAGAATAGAATGAAGGCCATAGCCTTTTTCAATAACAAAGGCGGCGTTGGGAAAACCACGCTTCTTTGCAATGTGGCAGCCTATTTCGCGCAAGCGGGTTTTCGAGTGTGTGTGGTTGACTGCGATCCGCAGTGCAACGCTTCCCAGTACCTCTTCCACGATGATTTCCTAGAAAGCACGTTTGAAGACCCGCAGCAAAATATCGAAAGTTTGTTTACTGGGCTGATGGCCGGTGAGGGGCATGCTGCGCGGGTGCCTATGAAACGCTCGGCCGCTTTCGGGGTAGATGTCGTGTGCGGGAGTCCAGGCTTATCGATGGCAGAGGATTTTTTGGCCGAAGAATGGGCAAGCCTCAATACTCAACGTGGATTGTCTAGCACAATGGTATTCCATCGAATGCTAAGGTCGCTAACTGATTACGATTTCGTTTTCTTCGATGTCAGTCCATCACTTGGAGCCATAAATAGAACTGTTTTATTGTCATCTGACTATTTCGTTAGTCCGATGTCCATAGATATATTTTCATTAAAGGCTTTCGAAAATATCAGTCGGTGGATGGCAAAGTGGCAATCGCACTGGACATATTCCGTAAATAGCCCCCAGTTGGACGCGAGCAATCCGACAGTAATAGATGCCAAGACAATAGATGGGGCAAGTTTCATTGGTTATGTGTCGCAGCAGTACATTGCAAAGCGCGATTCCAGCGGTGAAAGAAGGCCGGTTAAATCGTATGACGAAATTATAAAGCAGATTGATGGTCAAATTAATAAGCATTTTAGTGGTCATCTATTGCCACCAAAGCCTTACGAAATCGGAAAAATACCGAACTTGCATAGCCTCGCTCCTATGTCGCAGTCTCGAAGGAAACCAATTTTTTCGTTGCTAGCTGCTGACGGGATCGTGGGCGCCCACTTCGCAAAAGTTAAAGAGGCGAAAGAAATTTTCGGTAAAGTTTCAGACGAAATTCGCAAGCGGCTCGTATGACGTATGCTTAAAGAGGAATGGCCAGAACCACTGGTACGAGACATTGCTCGACGGCGAGCAATTTTTGTTATTGGATCAGGCGTGTCGCGTCACGCTATAGGAGCGGACAAAGTTACGCGCCCGCCAGTGTGGAAAGGCTTTCTCAGTGATGCGGCTCGGCGCTTCCCTAGGGCGCCTGAGACTGAACACATCTTCAGAGCGATCGATGATGGTGATCTCTTGCATGCCTGTGAGTGGCTCAAGAACCGTTATGACGAAGACTGGACAGCATACTTTCGATCCCGGTTTACAGACCCCAGATACACGCCGGGCCGACTACATGAGTTGATAGCCCTTCTAGATACGCGCGTCGTTTTCTCCCTAAATTTTGATGATATATACGAAAATAAAAGTCGCGAGATCAATGAGGCATCGCAATTCACTAAGAATTACAGTGATGTCGATGTCTGTGAGTTCCTGCGAAACGATGCTAGATATGTTGTTAAAGTGCATGGCAATTTGGCATCCCCAGCGACGCTGATTTTCACTCAGGAGGATTACGCGCGGGCACGCATAAAACATAGCTTGTTTTACACAGCGTTTGACGCGGCCCTAATGACACATACGTTTCTGTTTATTGGCTGTGGCTATGGTGATCCAGATGTTAACTTACTTCTTGAAAACCAAGCATTTAGTGCGCAGCCTGGATCGATAAATCCACATTACTTTCTGACATCTGATGAAATTGCAGAAGATATGAAAAGGTCTTTGCGCAAAAATAGAAACCTAAAGACGCTCTGCTATGAAAAAGAGAATAATAATCACGTTGGACTGGTTTCGGCTATAGACCATTTGTACGGTAAGGTTACGGAGGCACGATCTGTGCTTCTCGAAAGTGCGAACTGGTAATTTTCATCTTGACTGTCGTTGCACAGGCCGGTCCCGCAAGTAGGGTTTCTTTTTTCTGATGCCCGCTCCAAACCAGACAGTCGCCTATCGGCCAAATTCCCCTGTCCTACATCTCACCACCCATGCCACTCACCCTCCCGCCTTCGGAACGGATGCAGGCCACATCCCGCCCCTTGGCGGAATGCCGCTGGGTGCAAAAACACACCGGCGGGTCGGTCGGCGCGGAGCCATCCGGGAGATAGTCGGATATCCGCACAATCGGCGAACGGTTGTCACCTGTAGGGGCGTTGCGCCCGGCGGGACCGGACAGACACTGGGTTGAAGGGCCATCAAGCCCGCCCGCTGCGCGTCCGCCTCCCCCCGGCCACCGTGGCCAACCATAATTGCCCGTCAGGAATCTTCTGCGATGTGACGAGCAGGGACGACCGCCAGCCATAGAAGTCTCGACGCGACTTCGACACTCGTTACCAAAGTCGTCGAGCCTCGGGTGCACCGGGCAGTACGCGCCGACCGATTTTTCCTTCGCCGCCACG
>JBEVNC010000005.1:0-24484 GCA_040508315.1 Sphingobium sp. | reverse complement strand
GGAGGACGGATCGATTCGCTGATCCGCAACCTCGGCTGGCTGCTCGCCAGCAACGGGCTGATGGCGTTGCTGTCCCTCGTCTATCTGGGCATCGCGACGCGCACGCTGGGCATGGCCGACTTCGGCCGCTTCGCCCTCGTCACCGGCGCGTCGCAGACCATCGCCACGCTGGTCGGGTTCGAAACATGGCAGATCATCGTACGCTACGGCCTCGACCATGAGGCGAGCGGGCGGACGGGCGCATTGGGGCGCCTGCTGCGCACAACCATCTTCCTCGACCTCCTCAGCATGACGGTGGGCGGCCTGCTGCTGGCGACGCTCTTCACGCTGTGGCCGGACGCCTTCGGCATCAAGGATGGCCTGCGCCCCTATCTGATCGGCTATGCGGCGATTCAGCTGGTAACGCTGCGTTCGACCCCCATCGGCATCCTGCGCCTGCGCGACCAGTTCCGGCTGGAGGCGCTGGCCGACAGCACCACCTCCATCGGCCGCATGGCGGGCGCATTGCTGGCGCTCGCCTTCTGGCCGACGCTCAAGGGTTTTCTCGTCGCATGGGCCACGGTGGAGGTGTTCACCGCCATCGCCTATTGGCTGATGGTGACGCGCGTGGTCGACCTTCGTGCGCTGCTGCGTTCCACCGGCACATTCCGGACGATCCATGCCGAAAATCCCGGCCTGCTGCGCTTCATCCTCAGCACCAATGTCCAGACTTCGCTCGGGCTCGCCGGGCGGCAGGTGCCGCTGCTGCTGGTCGGCAGTTTCGCCGGTCTCAAGGCCGCAGGCGCGTTCCGGCTGGCGCTCCAGCTGGCCAACGCCCTGTCCAAAATCTCGATCCTGCTGACCCGCGCCGCCTTCCCCGAAATCGTCCGCTCGATCCGCAGCGTCACACGGGAGCGGTTCGGCTGGCTGATCGGCCGTATCGCGATGAGCAGCATCGCGGGCGCGGCGGCAGTGATGCTGCTCATTGCGCTGCTCGGCAAATATCTGCTCATGGCACTAGGGGGGCTCGAATATGTCGATGCCTATGTCCTGCTGCTATGGCTGGGCGGCGCTGGCTGCGTGGAGATTGCGGCGGTCAGTTTCGAGCCGATTCTGCTCGCTGTCCAGCGCGCTGGAACCGCCATGATCGCCAAGGCCGCGGCCATCGCCATCCAGATCGTGCTCATGCTGCTGCTGCTGCCCCGCTACGGCGCATTGGGCGCCTGCATCGCGCTTGTGATCGGCTCGCTGTTCGCCGCGCTGTTTCTGGGCGGGGTTTTGTGGCGCTATGCCCGGCGGCATGACGGGATCGCGCCTGCCTAAACACTGTTCGCCCTAGCCGACCAGCGACCGCGCCAGCACCAGATCGTCGGGCTTGTCCACATCCACGGCAGCCAAGCCGAACGGCGTATCGACGGCGGCGGCCCGCACCCCCGCCAGTCTCCCGAGATGCGCAAAGGCATCGGCCAGCGTCAGCCGCCCCACCGCATAGCGCAGCAACAGCCCCAGCCCCAGCCGCCGCGCGATCTTCCACGGCTGCTTGCGATCCGCCTCGACCGCCCGCCAGAATTGCAGCGCGGCCCCAGCCTCTGGCGTGGCGAGATAGAAGAGATTGCACCCCGAACGCCGGGCATCGGCAAAGCGCAGCCAGGTCCGCCGCGCGTCCGGGACCGCCGCCACGATCCGCTCCTGCGTGGCGAGCAATGCGCAGATGTCCACGCCCGCCGGAATGCGCTCCAGAAAATCCGTCACCCACTCGGCGCGCAGCAGCGCATGATCCGCCGTGGTCAGCAGCATCGGCGCACCCATTTGCGCCAGCCCGGCGGCGGCGCTCTCGCTGGGGCCCGAACGCGCTGGCACGATTTCGCAGCCCAGCGATATGGCAAGCGCGATCACCGGCTCGCTCCCGGTCGCGACGCCGATCCGCCCGGCCCCGGCCTCCCGCAGCGCGCGCACGACCCGCTCCAGCATGGTCAGGCCGCCCACCTCGGCCAGCGCCTTGTCGGATACGCCCGCCGCCACCGCGACCCAGTCCAGATTTCCGCGCGACCCGGCCAGGATCAGCGCGTTCCAGCCGCTCATCGCGCGGTCCACACCTTGTACAGTATGCCCGGCGCGGCGAGGACGGGGTGACGCTCCCGCCAGGGCGTCAGCGCCACATGGACGCCGGTATGCCGCTCGATCTTCCACAGGGCGTAGCGCGACGCCCCCTCGAACGTCCACGCCGCCTTGACCAGCCGCGCGACATTCAGCGGCTTGCCCGCCCGCGTCGAACGCCGCCAGCGCGAGCGCCACAATTTGCGCTCTGCCGCAGGCACGCGCGGCGTCAGCACGACCTGCTCGTCATCCCCGATCCAGCCCAGCGCCCGCCAAGCCGCCACCAGCATCGCGGAGAAATATCCCGGATCGGACGCGACGATGCTGTCGCCCCGCCCGACCTTCTCCAGCCGCAACTCCGTGCGATAGGTCTGCGAGAAAAGATGCCGCCAATAATCGAGCGCTTCCCCCCGTTCCGGCCCCAGCACGGCCGCAAAGCGCGCGGCGGTCGTCAGGCACGCCGCCACCGCAGCCACGACGCGCTCGCGCACCGCAGGATCGGGCGCGATCACGAGGCGGGCGGGCTGCGCGAAGCGCGCCCAGATGGTGGTGTCGATCGTCTCGCCCGCGGCCGCCCGCTCGAACGTCGCCAGCGGCATCGCCGCGACCTTCGCCCGCAACGTCTGCCCGGCCACGACGAATTCATGATAGCTGACATCGGGCCAAAGCAGACGGCGGACGACGCCCGGACGCGGTGTCCCGTCACCGCGCAACACATAGAAATCCAGCACCCCGGAAAGGTCGCCCGTCCGCAGGATGGACCCGTAGAACAACACCGCATCGCCGCCGATCCGCGCGCACAGCAGATGCGCCGCTTCTACGACATCGGGATGCACATCCGCGTCCAGCACGCGCGCCACAGCACGCGTCAGCGACGTCATGGAACGACGAATTCCATCGGCTCGCTCTCGCGGATCAGGATGGAGCCGCCAGGAAAACGCTCCCCGTCGAGGATGAAGTTGCTGCGGAAGGACAGCCGGAAAACGCTGGTGTCGAACCACGCATAGCCCGCCTTGCGCAGCCAGGCCGACGTGCTGCCCCACAGGATCTGCGGCATCGCGACGCCCAGCAGGCGCGGCGGCGCCTTTGCGCTCACGAATTTAAGGCCGGGACGAATGCCGCCGAACGGCTTGATGCCCAGCGGCAACCGCTGCAGGGTCGAACCCAGGATCATGTAGAAATCACTCGCCGTCAGACTATTGTCCGGCTTTACATAAGTGATCCGCTCACCGATCCGCCAGGGATTTTTGGCCGTGCCGAAAATCGTCTGGAGCACCGCCCACAGGATCGACAGTCCCACTGCGAACCCGTTGAACCAGCCGAAACGGTGAACACGCTGCGCCAGTTCGGTCGCACGCACAAAGGCGCCCGAACCGAATAGGAAGCCGCGCTGGCTGGGCTGGCTCTGCCCGTCGCGCAGGATGTCGATGGCGGTACGCGACACCACCCGGTTCTCCCGGTGCGCGCGCATAAGGTCCGCCAGCGTCGTGTCCGGCTTCATCTGAAGGTCGATCGCAAGCGCGTTGGTCTTGCCCGAAGGCAGGATCGCCAGGCGTGGCAGGCCGTCGGGAAATATGGTCGTCGCCGCGCTCAGCACGTCGCGAACCGTGCCGTCGCCACCGTCGATGACGAGCAGGTCGACTCGCTCGGCCGCGAACGAGCGCAGCGCGTTGTGAAGTTCTGCCAGCGAGTTCGGCCGCCGCTTGAACACGACACCCTCTTCGACGGCGAGAGTGCGCTCGCGACGCTGATTCATGTGGCTGCGCGGATTGCTGATGATGCCGACGCGGATGAGGGGCGTGGACCGCACGACGGGCTTGCGCGGGACTGCATTTTGCTGACCGCGAACGACAACCGAAACCGGCGGATCGCGATCCCCCTCGTCAACACCCCGAAACATGATGCCCCCACGTAAGTTCCAATGTGAAACCTATAAGCGAAACACGATGTCGAATCGCCTTAAAAGTTTCATTGCCCTTACATTTTTTTGTCACATTACTGTAAAAATATCACTCGGGCATGGACCTGTCGTTCTGCAAGGTCGGAACTCGGAGTTGTTACGGCTTTTTCGGAGCCACTGGGCCATAGTCGGCAGGATCGTTCGCAACGACGGAAAGCATCGCCGTCCAGGCTGCGACATTCTGGCGAAGTTGCACCGGGTCGACCTTGTCGAGCGTGTCGTCGGCCGTGTGGTGCAGGTCGAAATAACGGGTTCCGTCCTGGCTCAGTTCGATTACCGGAACGCCGGTTGCACTCAGAGACGAAATGTCGGACCCCTCCGCCTCGCCATTAGTGCTCTGAACAATCCCCAGGGGCGAAAGGGCGGCCGCAAGGGGCTTGAGCGCAGGCAACGCCTTGTCCGAGACGGTCGTCCGGAACCGCCATATCCGGTCCGCGCCGAAATCGGACTCCGCCAGCACATGATGCCGCTCGGCCTTGTGCTTGTCGCGATAGTCGATCCCGCCGAACAGCCCGGTTTCCTCCGATCCGAACCAGACGATCCTGACCGTGCGCAGCGGCCGGCCCGCATCCATTATCCGTTTCGCGGCGGCGGTCGTAATGGCGACGCCCGCGGCATCGTCGATGGCGCCGGTGCCCAGATCCCAGCTGTCGAGATGGCCACCCACGACGACGATGGCCGCATTGGGATCGCGCCCCGGCACCTCCGCGATAACATTGCCGGACGGTCGCCTGCCCGCCTGCCGCGCCGTAACAGTCAATGCGATGGACACGGGCTTGCCGCGTTTCAGCGCGCGTTCGAGCTGGTCGGCATCCGGGTTGGACAGGGCAAGAGCGGGGATGGGCTTCGCACCGTCGGTCCACGCCATCGCACCAGTATGGGGCGTGCGGTGATGGTCGGTGCCGATGGACCGGATCAGCACAGCGGATGCTCCCTTGACAGAAGCGACCGATGCACCGGCCCTGCGGATCTCTCCCACCAGGCGGTACGGCGACCCGTCCTGCGTGGGGGCCATGCGGTGGGTGATGAAAACGATCTTGCCCGCGACCGTCGCGGGATCGGCCTGCCTCAGCGCGTCCATGCT
The DNA here is from genome assembly GCA_040508315.1 of Sphingobium sp. Lineage (GTDB taxonomy): Bacteria > Pseudomonadota > Alphaproteobacteria > Sphingomonadales > Sphingomonadaceae > Sphingobium. The sequence goes on along the minus strand of JBEVNC010000005.1, from coordinate 19,364 downwards.
GTCGAACGCGATGACCTGTGCCGTCAGCCCCTTCGCCGGTGTCGCCCCGCTATTGCCCAGCGCCGTGACGGTGAGTGACTGGGGAAAGGGGGCGGCAATCTGCGCCGCGGCTGTCCCGCGCTCCCAATAGGGTATGTCGAATGTCTCTATCCGGACATTGGCGAAACCCAGCGCCTTCAATTTGACCACGGCCCAGTCGCGCGCCCGCGCCTCCGCGTCGCTGCCGCCCATGCGCGGGCCGATCTCCGTGGTCAGGCCCTCGGTGATGTCCCACGCCAGATCATCCTGTAAGGCCGCGTCGCGCAGGGCCGCGGTCCGTTCGGGAGCCTCCTGCGCCAGCGCCAAGTCCGACAACATCAGCAGAGCGGTTGCCGCCAAAACTCGGGATAGGATCATAAGCCCAGCTCCTTGAGGGTCCGTTATGCCCCTCCGCCCAGCGCGGTATAGAGCGAAACGCCATTCTGCAACGCCGTCGCGCGCAGGGTGATGAGCTGTTGTTCGGCGGAAAACAGGTTGCGCTCGGCGTCCAGCACTTCGAGGTAAATCGCGATGCCATTGTCGTAGCGCAGCCGCGCCGTGGTCGCGAGCCGCCGCTGCGCCTCGACCGTCCGTGTGACCGCCAGCACCTGTTCACCCAGCCGCCGCCGGGCGACCAGTGCATCGGCGACCTCCTGGAACGCGCCCTGCACCGTGCGCTGATAGGCGGCGGTCAGTTCGTCCGCCCGCGCTTTGCTCACCGCCAGATTGCCGGACCGGCGGCCCCAGTCGAAAATCGGCAGGCTGACGCTGCCGCCATAGCTCCAACTCCGGTTGCCCTTGTCGAACAGGGATTCCAGCGCCTGGGAGGCAAAGCCGAACACCCCCGTCAGGGAGATGCTGGGGAAGAACGCCGCGCGCGCCGCGCCGATATTCGCATTGGCGGCGCGCAGATTATACTCCGCCTCCAATATGTCCGGCCTGATCGTGAGCAGGGTGGAGGGCAGTTCCGGCTCGACCGGATGGATCTGCTCCTGAAAGCTGAAACGCCGCGGCGGCGGCAGGTCGTCGGGGATCGGCCCACCGATCAGCACGATCAGGAAGTTGCGCTGCTGCTCCAGCGTCCGGCTGAGTTCGGCGATCTCCGTCTCCGCCTGGGTGAGCAGTAGGACCGACTGGTCATAGTCCACCGTCGAGGTCACGCCGGCATCGAGCCGTATCTGGGCGATGCGAACACCCTCTTTGCGTCCCTCCAGCGTACGCCGGGCAAGGCCCAGCCGCTCCTCGCCGCCGAGCAAATCGTAATAGGTGGCGGCGACCTGCGCGATCAGCGACAGGCGGTAAGCGCGCGCGCCCTGTTCGCTGGCCAGATAGGCGGCACGCGACGCCTCCGCCAGATTGCGCACCCTGCCCCACAGGTCCAGTTCGAAGGCGGAGACACCGACATTGGCGGTATATTGCGAAAATTCGATACCGGTGACGCCCGCCGCAGCGGCCTGGTCCGTGCCGCCCGCTGCTCCGGCCGCGCCAAGCGCGCTGAGCGGCTGCCGCGCGCGCGTCGCGCCGCCATTGAGCTCGATGGCGGGCAGACGCTGCGAGGCGTCGACCCGATATTGCGCCCGCGCCTGCGCCACCCGCGCCATGGACTGCGCCAGGTCGCGGTTACGCTCGACGGACAGGTCGATGAGCGCCTTCAGCCGCTCGTCGATAAAGAATTCCTGCCAGCTGACCTGGCTCACCAGCTTGCGCGCGCCATTGTCGAACGGCTGTCCGAAGGCGGCGTAGCTGGGCGGCAACGCGACCTCCGGCTGCCGATAGGCGGGCGAAAGATTGCATCCGCCCAGCATCAGCGCGGTCAGGAGGATGGCACGCCTATTCATGGCCCGCACCCTCCGCCCGCTCGCGTTTGCCGTCATGCTCGGCCAGCCAGCGCTCATCGTCCCCCTCCGGATCAGTCGGTTTGCTGAGATAGCGCCGCGCCGCGACGTAAAAGACCGGCGTGAAGAAGATGCCCAGGATCGTCGCCGCGATCATGCCGCCCGCGACGCCCGTACCCACCGCATGGCGGCTCGCTGCGCCAGCGCCCGAGGCGATGACGAGCGGCACCATGCCCAGGATGAACGCAAGGCTGGTCATTAGGATCGGGCGAAGACGCTGGATGGCCGCTTCCTTCGTCGCCTCCATCACGGTGCGATCGCCAGTCTCGTCCTCCAGCGCGAATTCCACGATCAGGATCGCATTCTTCGCGGCAAGGCCGATGATGGTGATGAGGCCGATGTTGAAATAGACGTCCGCCGACAAGCCGCGCAGCATCGTCGCCAGCACCGCGCCCAGCACGCCGAACGGCACGACCAGCAACACCGCCAGCGGTATCGCCCAGCTATTGTAAAGCGCGGCAAGCAGCAGGAACACGACCACGATGCTGAGGCCCAGCAGCGCGCCGATCTGTCCCCCGGCCTGCTTTTCCTCGAAGGCCGTGCCGGTCCATTCATAGGAGAAGGAGCCGCCGCCCAGATTCTGCTGCGCCAGTTTCTCCATCTCGGCCAGCGCAGTGCCCGACGATTCACCGGGTGCGGCCTGCCCCGAAATGGTGAGCGCCGGATAGCCATTATAGCGTTCCAGCTGCACCGGCCCCGACAGCCAGCGAACCGTGGTGAAGGCGCTGAACGGCACCATCTGCCTGTCCGCCCCCGCCACGCGCTGGCGAAGCACATCCTCGGGCGTCATGCGCGATCCCGCATCGGCCTGCAGGTAGACACGCAGCGTATTGCCTTCCCGGTTGAAGTCGTTGGCGTAGAAGGAACCGAAATTGATCGCCAGGGTCTGGTTGACCGCGCCGATGGACAGGCCCAGCGCGCGCGCCTTCACCCGATCGATGTCGACATAGAGTTCGGGCGCATCGCCCTGCCCCTCGCCGCGCACCCCGGCCATGGAGGGATTCTTGGCGGCAGCCGCGACGATGGCGTCGCGCGCGGCGATCAGGCCCGCACGGTCGTTGCCCGATCGATCCTCGATCTTCAGCGAAAAGCCGGTCGCATTGCCCAGCGCCTGAATGGCGGGCGGATTGAGCGCGAAGATGGTCGCGTCCGTCACCCCATAAACCGCCTTTTGCAGCCCGGCGATGAGCGACGGCACGCTGTCCGCCTCCGCCGTCCGCTCACCCCAGGGCTTGAGGTCGACGAAGGACAGCGCTGCGCCCTGGCCCTGCCCGAAGAAGTTGAAGCCCTGCAAGGTCATGACATTGCGCACTTGTGGCAGCTTGCGCAAATAGGCCTCGGTTGTGACCACGGCGGCTTCCGTGCGCTGCATGGTCGCGCCTGCGGGCGCATCGTAATTGACCATGAAATAGCCTTGATCCTCGGTCGGCAGAAAGCCGCCGGGCAGGCGCATGAACAGCAGCACCGTGACCAGCGCCATCGCGACGAAGATCGCCAGCCAGCGCATCGGCGCGTGGATCATCGACCCGACCTTGCCGCCATAGCGCTGGGTCACCCGGTCGAAACGATTGTTGAACCAACGGGAGAAGCGCACCGGCCAGCCGCGAATGCCGGGCTTGGGCGGCGTCTTCTCATGATCCGCGCCATGGTCTGGATGCGCCTTGAGCAATGTCGCGCACAGCGCAGGCGTCAACGTCAGCGCCAGCACGGCGGAGAAGAAGATCGACACCGCCAATGTGACGGAGAACTGGCGGTAGATGCCGCCGGTCGATCCGGGGAAGAAGGCCATCGGCACGAACACCGCGACCAGCACCAGCGTGATGCCAATGATCGCGCTCCTGATCTGCCCCATCGCCTTGATCGTGGCGAGGCGCGGCGGCAGGCCTTCATCCGCCATGATGCGCTCGACATTCTCCACCACGACGATGGCGTCGTCGACCAGAATGCCGATGGCGACCACCATCGCAAACAGCGACAGCGTGTTGATCGAGAAACCGAACAGGAACAGGCCGAGGCATGCGCCCAGCAGCGCGATGGGAACGACCAGCGCCGGGATCAGGGTCGATCGCCAGTTCTGCAGGAACAGGAACATGACCAGGAAGACGAGGACCATCGCCTCGATCAGCGTCTGGATGACGCTCTCGATGGAGGCGTTGATGAAGGGCGTCGAATCGAAGGCCACCTGCCATTGCACACCGGCGGGGAAGTTGCGTGACAATTCGTCCAGCCGGTCCTTGACCCCGGTGGCCGTCGTCACGGCATTGGCCCCCGACGCGAGCTGGATACCCATGCCCGCAATCGGCTTGCCATTCAGCCGCGCCTTGAAGCCATAGCTTTCCGCGCCCAGTTCCACCCGCGCCACGTCGCCCAGCCGGATGGTGGAGCCGTCGCCATTGGAGCGCACGATGATCTGGCGGAACTGCTCGGCATCGACGAAGCGGCTCTGCGTCACGATCTTGGCGCTGAACTCGGTTTCCTGCGTGACCGGCTGCTCGCCAAGCCCGCCGCCCGCGGTCTGGCTGTTCTGCTCCTGCACCGCCGTCAGCACGTCCGAAGGCGAGAGCGCGTAACCGGCGAGCTTATCTGGATCGAGCCAGATGCGCATCGCATATTGCGACCCGAACAGCTGGACATTGCCCACGCCCGGCACGCGGCGAAGCTCGTTCACTACCATGTTGCTGGCGTAGTTGCCCACTTCCAGCGCGGTCATGCTGTCGTCCTTCGACGACATGGCGATCAGCATCAGGAAACCCGAAGCATTGTCGCTGATCTGGATGCCAAGCTGCTGCACGGCCTGCGGCAGGCGCGGTTCGACCCGGTTGAGGCGATCCTGCACCTGCGTTCGCGCGACGTCGAGATCGGTGCCCGACTGGAACGTCACCACGATCTGCCCGGTGCCATTGGCCCGGCTGGTCGCGCTCATATAGAGGAAGCCCTCTATGCCGTTCAGCTCCTTCTCGATGACGGAGGTGACATTGCGGTCCAGCGTCTCCGCATCCGCGCCGGTATAATTATAACTCAGCGTGAGCGAAGGGGGCGCGACGTTGGGATATTGCTCGACCGGCAGGCTGAGGAGCGAGATGACGCCGGCGAGCGCGATGAAGGCGGCGATGACCCAGCCAAAGACGGGCCGGTAGACGAAGAAACGGTCCATATATCAGCCGCCCTTGCGATCGGCGGCCGCCGCCGCTTTCTTCGCGTCTGCGGCGTCCATGGCCTTCTGGCCAGGCCGCACCTTTTGCCAGCCCTGCACGATCACGCGCTCGCCCGGCCTGACGCCGGAGCGGATGATCCAATATTTGCCCGCCATGCTGCCCGGCGTCACCGGACGCGCGGTCACATTGCCATCCTTGCCCAATATGGAGACGCTCGCCTGCTCGCCCTTGAACTGGAGCGCGCGGGCCGGGAGCATGATGCCGTTGGCGAGGGTCCCCGCCTCCAGCCGTCCGCGCACGAACTGGCCGGGCGCGAGCAGGCCGCCGATATTGTCGAACTGCGCCCGGATCGTCTGGCTGCCGGTCGTGGGATCGACCGTGGTGTCGGTGAAGTCCACTCGGCCCGGTATCGGATAGGTCGATCCGTTTTCCAGCACGAGCTGCACCGTCACCGCCGATGGCGACGATATCTTCAGCTCGCCCGACCGGGCCTGCTGCTGGAGGGTCAGGATCGCCGAGCTGGATTCGGAGAATACGGCGTAGACCGGCGAAATCTGGTCGACGCGCGTCATCAGCGTCGCCTGCGATGCGCTGACCAGAGCACCCTCGGTCACTTCGGCCCGGCCGACGCGCCCGGAAATCGGCGCGCGGATGATCGTATAATCGAGCTGAAGCTGAGCCCGCGCCAATGCCGCGCGCCCTTCCGTCACCTGCGCCTCGGCCTGCGCCAGATCGGACCGGGCGGAGTCGAACTCTTGCCCGCTGATCGCCCGCTGGCCGACCAGCGGGTTATAACGGCGCACGACCGACGCCGCATTGTTCCTCAGCGCAAGCGCGCGCTGCAGCGTGCCCCGCGCCTGATCCAGCTGCGCGCGATAGTCGCGCGGGTCGATCTGGAACAAGGGTGCCCCCTCCGCAACGATGGAGCCCTCCTCGTAGAGGCGGCGCTGCACGATGCCGTCGGTGCGCGCCCGCACCTCTGCGGTCCGCACGGCCTGAATGCGGCCCGGAAGTTCGCCGATATTGGGTACGGTCTGTTCGCGGACGACAACGGTCTGCACGATCACCGGCGGCGGCGCGGCCGCCTGATCTTTGGAGGGGCCACAAGACCACAAGAGGGTCAGGGCAGCAAGCGCGCCCGCACCTGCTGCCGGTTTATTGCTCATCAAAGCCGGAAACCCCTATCGCCCGAATCTTGTCGGTTCGTTGCGTACGCGATGGCCACAATTCCCAGATCGTCCAGTTGTTCCATTATATTGATCCCGATCAGAATCTGGCCGCCGGGGTTGCCCCCACCGACCCAATCCCTTTACTCTTGTCCACTCATGGAAAGGGAGAAAGAATTTTGGAGAGCGTTTCGATCGTGCTTTTTCTCCTGCTGGCAGTCGTCGTCAGCGGGGCGGTTTCCCGGATGCTCCCATTTTCCATCCCGACGCCTCTCGTGCAGATTCTGCTGGGCGCGCTGATCGGCCTGTCCACGTCCTACCGCGTCGAGCTCGATCCCGAACTTTTCCTGTTCTTGTTTCTCCCCCCTCTCCTGTTCCTCGACGGCTGGCGCATCCCCAAGGACGAACTGCTCAAGGATCTGTCGACCGTGGTGGAGCTTGCGCTCGGCCTCGTCCTGATAACGGTGATCGGCATGGGTCTGTTCATCCACTGGATGATCCCGGCCATGCCGCTTGCGGTCTCGTTCGCGCTGGCCGCCGTCGTCTCGCCGACCGATCCTATCGCCGTGTCCGCCATCGCCGCGCGCGTACCCATCCCCAAGCGCATGATGCATATCCTCGAGGGCGAATCGCTGCTGAACGACGCGTCCGGCCTCGTCTGCCTGCGCTTCGCGGTCGCCGCCGCGCTTACCGGCACCTTCTCCGCCGGGGAAGCCGCGCTCAACTTCCTGTGGGTCGCGGGCGGCGGCCTCATCATCGGTATCGCGGTCACGCTCATCGTGTCGCGCGCCAAGGGGTGGGTGACGAAGCGCTGGGGCGAGGATACCGGCTCGCAGATCCTCGTCAGCGTGCTGATCCCCTTCGGCTCCTATCTGATCGCCGAGCATATCCACACGTCGGGCATTCTTGCCGCCGTCAGCGCGGGCGTGACGATGACCTTTGCCGAAAGCACGCGCCAGACGATGGCCGTCACGCGCATGCGCCGCAATTCGGTGTGGGACACGATCCAGTTCGCGCTCAACGGCATCATCTTCGTTCTGCTGGGCGAGCAGCTTCCCGGTATCCTGGCGGGCGCGAAGCAGACGGTGGCGCTTACCGGGCACAGCGCGCCATGGTGGCTTGCGGTATATGTCCTCGCCATCGTCGCTGGCCTCGCCGTGCTGCGCTTCCTGTGGGTATGGGCGTCGCTGAAACTCACCATCCTGCGCCAGACGAGCAAGGGTCTCGGCGCGCAAAGCCCGCACTGGCGTCTGGTCGCCGCGACATCCTTCGCCGGTGTGCGCGGCGCCATCACCCTTGCCGGTGTGCTGACCCTGCCGCTCGCGCTCAACGACGGCACGCCCTTTCCCGGCCGCGACCTGGCGATCTTCCTGGCCGCTGGCGTGATCGTCCTCTCGCTCCTGCTTGCCAGCGTCGGCCTGCCGATCCTGCTCAAGGGGCTGACCATGCCGCCCGAACCCTCCAAACAGGCGGAGGAGGATACCGCCCGCGTCGCCACGGCAGAGGCGGCCATCAAGGCGATCGAACGGCATCAGCACGCGCTGGCCGAAGGCAATGCCAAGGCGGACCTTTACGTCGCCGCGGGCGGGCGGGTCATGGACCTTTATCGCGAGCGGATCGACAGCCTCAGCAGCGAGCAATCCGATGAAGGCCGCGCCAGCGACCGCCTGTTCGGCGAATTGCGTCTGGTCGGGGTGAAGGCCGAACGGGCCGCGCTGGCTGGCCTCGTGCGAAGCCGCCGCATCGGCAGCGAGACCGCGCGCAAGATCACCCGCGAACTGGACCTGTCGGAAGCGCGCTTCCGCGGCTGACCGGTCACAGGGTCTGGAGGGCGCCCCCCGCCGCCGAGGACGCACGGATCGCGTCCATCACCTTCATGCAGGCGAGCCCGTCGTGAAAGCTGGGCACCGCCACCGCAGCCTTTGCATCGCGCCCCTCGATGGCGGCACGCAGCGCCTCGGCGAGACGGATGAAGGGCCGCAGCTCGAAGCTCTGGACGCCCTCGGGTAGCGGGGGAAGCTGGAGGTCGTCCGGCACCGGCAGTTCGCGCGTGCCCGCCTTGTCCGCGACCATCACCTTGCCGCCCTCGATCCAGACCGTGCCGGTCGATCCCGCGCAGCGCCACATCGTCACATGCGGCCCCCAGGCGCCCGCGCTTTGCTGCATCGACCCTTCCACGCCGCTCGCCATGCGAAAGCGCAGCGAATAGCTGTCATCGGCGACGTCGCGACGGTCGGACACGGTCAGCAGGCTCGCCGACACGGACTCGAAATCGCCCAGCCATGCGCGGATCTGATCGAGCATGTGCGATCCCCCCGCCCCCAGCCAGCCGCCGCCCGCATCCTTGTCGAACCACCATTTCGGCAGGCGCGCGTCCGGGTCGGCGCAAAAGGGCATGAACTGGTCCATCACCAGGAAGCGCGGCTCCCCGATCAGGCCATCGGCAATTGCGCGGCCGAACAGGGCGCGGTCGGGCAGCCAGCGAAACTGGTGGTTGACCATGTGAACGATGCCCGCCTGCTGCGCCGCATCGAGCAACGCCGCCCCCTCCGCCGCATCGAACGCGAAGGGCTTCTCGCACAGCACATGGCATCCGCGCGCAATCGCCCGCAGCGCCAGCGGTGCATGGGTCGCGGGCGTGGTGGCGATGGTCACGACCGTCGCGCCCGTCTTGTCGATGGCCTCGTCCAGATCGGTGAAGAAAGCCGCAACGCCGCTGTCAGCCGCCTTGCGCGCCAGCGCGTCGGGACGCGTGCCGACAAGCGCGGCCACCTCGAACCCCGCCGCGCGCAGGCCCGGAACATGGACCCTGCAGCCAAAGCCCGTCCCGACGACAATCGCTCTGTCGGTCGCCATCCACTCTCTCCCGATTATCTAGAGGCCGCCGCAGCGGACATGCACTTTCGTCTCGTCATTCGGCCCACGCAGCGTCGCGAACATGGCGGGCAGGTCGGCAAGGTCGATCTCGTTGGTGATGATGGCCTTGGGATCGACATGCCCCTGGTCCATCTGGTCGGCGATGTAGAGGAACTCCCGCATCGTATAGCCGACGCTGAACTGGATCGACGCGCATTTATAGGAAGCGACGCCCGGAATGATCGGATCGGGCGCGGTGCAGAAGCCCAGCGACACGATCCGCCCGAACTGGTCGGCGTGGTTGATCGCTTTGGACAACATGCCCTCGACCCCGACGCATTCCAGCACCACCTGCGGCGGCCCGCCGAGCGCCTCGCGCACCGCCCCCACCTCGTCATCGCCAAAGGTCAGGAACGCATCCGCCCCCATGGCGAGCGCCAGATCGCGGCGACGTCCCGAACGCGACAGGGCGACGATCCGCCCAGCCCCCAGCCGCCGCGCCCAGTAGATCGCATAGAGCGCGACCGGGCCCCCGCCCAGCACCAGCACCGGCTCGCCCGGCACGATCCGCGCAAACTGCGCACCGTAAAGGCTGATCGCCAACGGCTCGATCAATGCACCGTCGCTCAGGCTGAGCGTAGACGGCAGCTTCGTCGCCACACTGGCGGGAATGGTGGCAAACTCGGCGAAACCCTTGGCCGCCAGAACCGAAGTCGCGTGACACAGCACATTATTGCCATGCGCCTGACAGCTTCGGCACTGGCCGCAGGCGACGGAGGGCAGCACCGCGATAGTCTCGCCGACGCGGAAACCCTCCACATCGCCGCCGACCTCCACGATCTCGCCCGCATATTCATGGCCGAACTGCACGCCCTTGCCATAATCCCACACGCCCCCTTTGGTCATGGACAGGTCGGTGCCGCATATGCCGCAGCGATGGACGCGGATCAGTATGTCGCCGGGACCGGGCCGGGGATCGGCGATGCTTTCGATGACGATGGGCCTGCCCTCGCCGGGATAGATCGCCGCCTTCATCGCGCCTTCTCCAGCAGGTCGTAGCGCGCGATATAATCGGCGAAGGGCGCGCGCACCTCGTCCCCGGTCATGCCATAATCCGTCACCGAATAACGGTGCACGCCGTGCTGAAGCTCCGGTTTCTCTTCGATCCGCCGCGCAAAGCCCGCGCGCGTCCCATCCGGGATATCCATGCCGATAAAGTCGTAAATCCGCTCGATCACCCGCATCGGCGCGCCGTGAAAGTCGAGATGGGCGACGTCCATCACCTGCCCCGGATGCGCCTCGCGCACCCTGTCGGCCTTGCGCACGGCATTGGCCCATTTCGCCACCTCGCGCTCCAGCATGATCGCCGCCCGCTCCTCCGCGCGACCGACCTCCAGCACCGGATGCAGCCCCATGAGCAGCGACACGAGCGACGGCAGCGCCTTGGCCGGGTCGCGGTGGGTCTGGATGACCCTGGCATCGGGAAAGACCGCGAACAGCAGGTCCAGATTCTCGATATGGCCGGGGTTCTTGAGCAACCAGCGCTTGTCGGGATCGTTGCTGCCGATCAGTGCCACGCATCGGCGATAATGGTCATAGGCCGCCGCCTCGCTCTGGCACTGCCACCATGCGTCGTAGCTTGCTGCCGACCAGCCGCAATTCCACAGATTGGACACGAAGCTGTGGCGCAGGAGCATGCAGCATTCATGCACCTCCTGCGCCGCGACATGATGCGCGGCCTGCTTTTGCGGCGCGGCGAGGTTGCGCGCTTCCAGACGCGCGACGGACTTGTGAAACTCCGGGTGCCGGTCCCACTGGTCGATGGGCGGACGCGGCATCGGCGCATCGAGCAGCCAGCTTTGCAGGCCCTGAAAGCGCTGATCGACGGCCATCAGCCGGTGCAGCGCGGTCGTGCCGGTGCGCGGGACGCCGGTGATGACCACGGGGCTGCGGATCGCGGCCGCGTCGAAGCCGGGATGATTTTTCATCGCCCGCACCGCGACCGCGCGGCTTTTCAGCACGCCGACCACCTGTCCCCAGGCCGCGCGGCGACCCTGCTCGGTAAAATGCGGATCGTAATCCATCGACTGAAGCAGTATCTTCAGCCCCGGCAGATAATCGTCCGCCCCGAAATCGTCATGGCCCAGTTCCGCCGCGACGACGGCATGCGCCCGATCCATGGCAGTACGGAATTGCGACGGCGGATCGTAATCGAGGTCCATCGTCTAGGCCCCCGTCACCACCGCCTCCTTCGCTGGCAGGCCCGCACGCGCTGCCGCAGTTCCTCGGCCCGCTCCTCCGGCGTGACGACCGGCGTGTCGGAGGGGAGGTGGTCGCGCAGCTGCGCCAGCTTCACCCGCTTGATGGTCGGCGTCGGCTCGCTGTCGCAATCATACCAGCGGCCATAGATGCCGCCCTCGGTATAGCCCGCCGGGTCGAGCCAGTTGGGCACGCCGGGGTCCTCCAGCGCGATCACCGCGCGATATTTGCCGTCCGTGTCCAGCTTGGCATAATGGCCGTTGGAACTGGAGATGCGGTAGACATATTCCAGCGCGCTGAAGAGCGGATCGTTCAGCTGGATATTCCAATAGGGCGCATGGGCCGGAATATCGGTCTCGATGATCAGCGCCTCGTCCGGCTCGAACTGGAAGCATGCCGGCCAATAGACCTGCTTGACCAGTGCGCCCGGCATGCGGATCGGTTCGAAGATGTTGGAGCCGACCCGGTCCTTCACCCCATTCTGCATGGGATAATAGAGGTTGGTCTTGCGGCCGGGGAATTTCGCCATCTCCCCGATGCGATACAGGATTTCCTCGGGCGTCAGGCGCGGCTTGGGCGGCACGGGGTCGAGGCATTCGATGGACAGTTGCGGATCGACCTCGTTCAGCCAGTCGTAGCTGCGGTAACGCAAATACATATAGCCCGCCTCGGGATCGATCCTGCCCCAATGGCCGACATGCCCCTCCGGCTTCTCGGCGCTGAACAATATCTCGAAATCTTCGCCCAGCCCGATGCCCAGATCGTTCGTGTCGAGCTCATTATGGCCGTTTGGCCGGGGCATCTCGTCCACCGATCCCGACTGCACCTTCTGGCTGGTGAAGGAGAGTATCCGGCAGGTGCCGCGATTGCCGCTGACGCGGTAGCTATACTTCCCGCTGATCGGCGACTGAACGTAGATGTCGTCCGGATTGGGCTGGAGCGTGAAGACCGGGTTCCACAGAGGCGCCCAGTCGGGATGCTCCGCATCCGCGTGGAAATAGGCAAAATAGGCATAGGACAGGCTGGTCATCGTCTGCCGATAGAGATCGGCCTGATACGCCGGATCGTCGGGACGCCAGCTATTGCGCAGGTTCGCGACCGACTTTTCGAGGTCCGCCAGATAGGGAAGGATCGCGGGTTCTGTCGTCACGGTCAGCAGCCTCTCTCGCCGGTATGCGGTCCGGCTGTCCATTTGATAGTAGATACTATCTATAACGGATCGAGAGGGTCAAGCCATTTCGGCGGGAGGCGGTCACTCATCCGCGATGGCGATGCCGTCCGTCACGAAGTGGGCGATCGCCCGGCGGACGTCGCTCGGCGGAACATCGGCGGGAAACAGCCAGTCCTTGAACATCACATTGGCCAGCACCGCCGCAAAGGACACGCGCACCATCAGCGCGGGATCGAACCCCAGATCGCCGCCCCGCCGCTTGGCCATCGTCTGCGCGCCCGTATCGAAATATTCGCGCAAACCATCCATCTCCCTGACCTGCTTGCTGAAATCGGGCGAATAGGCCGACGCCACGATCAGCGACTGGAGCATGCCGCTATTCTGCTCCATGAAATCCTGGAGCGCGTCGATATAGTCATGTGCCGAATGGCGGATCGATCCCGGCTTCTCCGCCACCGTCCGGAAAAATTCGGCGAAATGGCGGTTGAGCGGCTGGAAGATCGCCGCCCGGAACAGCGCATCCTTCGACCCGAACAGGCGGAAAAGCTGGGCTTCGGTGACGTCGGCGCGGCGCGCTATCGCGGCAGTGGTCGCGCCAGCATAGCCATGCGTCCCGAACTCCTTGTTCGCCGCCTCCAGCACCAAGTCGGTCAGCGCGCCGGTGTCGCGACGCTTGCGCCTCTCTTTGGGCCCGGTGTCATCCTGCTTGTCTGTCAAATGCCTGCCTGCTCGCCACTATGCCGGATCAACGCAATATAATGATCCAGACCAAAACTATAGCGCGAAGCGCGTCCGCGCCACCGCGGCGCCCGCCACGGGGCTGCGCGTGCGATAGAGGATGCTATTCTGCGCCTCCAGCGGCCGCCCGTCCTTCAGCGCCTGAACCGACCCCGGATCGACGATGGTGACATAGAGATCGCGCATATCTGCGCCACCAAAGCGGACATTGGTGCACGCCTCCCCCGGCAGGTCGAGGCGGCGAACGTCGCTACCGTCCGGCGCGACGCACCGCAGTTCGCCCGAACTGAACCCGCTGATCCAGATATTGCCGTCCACATCCAGCGCCATGCCGTCGCAATCGGGCATATCGATCAGCATGCGCGGCGCGCCGAGCGATCCGTCCGCACCCACGGGAAAGGCGCGCGACGCGGAAAAACTCTCATTGAAATAGAGCGTGTCGTTGCCCGGACTGATCGCGAGCCCGTTGGCGAAACTCAGCCCGTCCCACAGCTTGGTGAGTGTCCCATCGCGTGAAAGCCGTTGGATGGTGGACGGCCCCGGCCGCTCGCCGCGCAGGATCGCCGCCAGATCGATAGTGCCGAAGATCATGCCGCCCGCGGCATCGGCGCGCATCTCGTTGACGCCGCCAATCCCCTCCACCAGCATGCCCGAACGGCCGGTGGCCGGATCGACCCAGGCGATCCCGTCAGCGCCCGCGACCAGCAGGCTGCCATCCTCGTTCAACTGCAATCCGCCGATCATCATCCGATCCGGCAGGACGACCTGACCCGTTCCGACATTCCTGACCCCGCCGGTGATGACATCGGTCAGCCAGATATCGTCGCCGTCGATCAGCAGGCCCTCAAGGTAGAAGCCCTTCGCTACCGGCTCGAAAGCGGCTTTCACGTCTGTCCTCATGTGCAGCAGTCCCCTCCGTCCGGCCGCCCACGCGGACCGGATCTTGCCGCGAAGTCTGCCATCCATGCCGGGGAAGGTACAGAGGCGATCCATCGCCCCGCCGCTATCGCGCGCATGCCGGGCGGAACCCTCGCGGCCATGGGCTGGTTCTATGGGCAAAGGAGCCTGATATGCACAAGGAACAAGAAAACGGCGAAGTCGTCACCCACCTGTCCGAGGTCGAGGCCAAGGGCGCGTCGCGCACGCCGGTCACGCGCAACATCCTCGTCATCAGCCTGTCCCTCGTCGTGATCCTCTTCGTGATCGCGCTGGGCTTCGGTTTCTTCGAGACATCGCAAACCGGTGCCGATCAGGTGAACGCGGACAATAGCGCGGTCTCCACCATGAACTGACCCGGCCCCTTACGGGGCCGGGCTGGCTGCGGTCAGAAGGCCAGCGAGACCTTTCCGTAATAATAGCCGCCGTTGATGCCGTAAGGACCGAAGCTCTGGCGGGTGGCAACGCCATTTCCGCCAGACGCCAGCGATTCCGCGAAGGTCACCGGATGGATCTTGTTCGGCTTCAGGTCGAACAGGTTGTTGGCGCCCGCCGTCAGGCGCAGGCCCTGCGTGACTTCATAACTGATATCCAGGTCGGTTATGACCGCAGGGTCGACAATATTCTCGACATAATGGCCGATGCTGCCACCATCCGTCTGGACGGACGACTTGCCGTAGAAGGTGTTGCGCAGGTTGATCGTCCATAGCTCCCCCCGGAACAACGCGCCCAGCACCGCCTTGAAGCGGGGCGCGGCGGTTTCCAGGAACGAAATGGCATTGGCGTCGAGATAGGTCTGCCCCGAGGCCGCGATCTGCGGCGGCGGCGTGGCGATGCTGCGCACCTTCGTCTCGTTATAATTGGCTGCCAGCGACCAGTCGATGGCCGACACCCCCAGCGGCGTGGTGTACCCCACGATCAACTCGACACCCCGCGTCCGCGTATCGGCGCCATTGACGAAGGTCGTGATCTGCGTCGTGCGTACGGTCGGGTCGAGATTATTGCCATTCGCGATGATCGCCGCCGTGACCTGCGGCGAACGGATGACATTATTCTGCACCCCATAAATCGCGCCGGTCTGGACGATGCGGTCGTCCACCGAAATCTGATAGGCGTCGATCGTGGCATGCAGGCGCGGCGCTGGCTGGAAGACGAAACCGACGCTGAAATTGGTCGACTCCTCCGCCTGCAACTGGTCGATGCCGAGCAGACGCGCGGCCGGGCGGTTCGGTGGCAGCTTGACGCCTGCCGTGGTGGGCGAGACGTTGGTGGCCGAATAATATTGCTCGGCCAGCGTCGGCGCGCGGAAGCCCGTGCTGGCGGTGCCGCGCAATGCGAAGCCCGGCGTGAAGTCGTAGCGGGCTGTCACCTTGCCGACCTTCGCATCGCCGAAGTCGGAATAATGCTCATAACGGCCCGCCAGGTCGATCAGCAGATTCTCGACCGGCTTGATCGCGACATCGACATAGCCCGCATAGGATTCGCGCGAATGCTTGCCTGCGTCAGTCAGGTTGAAGGCCGGATAAGCCTGAACGCTGGTGCCGAACCGCGCCGACGGGTCGCCCGCGACCAATCGGTAGCTCTCGTCGCGATACTCGCCGCCCAGGGCCAGCGTGACCGGGCTGGACAGACCCACGTCCAACTCGCCGCCCAGGTCGACATTGGTCGTCCACTGCTTGTTGACGAATTCGCCGACGAAAAAGTCGCGCGGGCTGCTGCCCGTCGCGGCAAGGAGCGAGGTGTTGACCGAATCCAGCGTGCTCTGCCGGTTATAGTCCGCCCCCCATGTCGTGCTGACATCCCAGCGCCAGTCGCCGACCGTACCGCGAATGCCGCCGGTGAACTGATAATCCTCCTGCTCGGTCTGGATGCGCGGCGTGAAGCCCTGCGGCCATAGCGATGGCGCGATGCTGGGCAGGCGGTAATTCTGGTTGGCGTCGCCCTTGCGATAGCCCGCCGTACCGTTGCCGTAGATCTCGGCCGTCTCGGACAGGCGCAGGCCCGCATTGTAGCTGACCAGCCACTGACGATAGCGCGCATCGCCGAAAATCTTGTTCACATAGGGATAGTCCGGCAGCGTAGGCAGCGCGGGATTGGCCAGATTGGCGGGCGTGAACAGGCGCAGATCGGGTCCGCCGCGATCGCTATAATCGTGGAAACGATAGTCCGCCGTCACGTTCAGCCAGGCATTGTCCGACCCGAGGCCGACATTCGCGCTGGCCGCATAGGTTTCCCCGTCGCCAGCACCATAAGCGCCGCCGGTCGCGGAGATCGATCCGCCCTTATGGGCGTCCTTCAGGATGATGTTGATCACACCTGCGATGGCGTCGGTGCCATATTGCGCGGCTGCGCCGTCTGTCAGCACCTCGACATGGTCGATGGCGCCGACCGGAATGAAGCTGAGATCGGCCGACGCCGCGCCGCTGAAACCGCCCGTCGCCGACACGGTAAGGCTGGCCGCGCCGTGGCGGCGCTTGCCGTTCACCAGGATCAGCGCATGGTTCGAGCTGAGGCCGCGCAGCCGCGCCGATAGCTTGAGGTTGCTCGCGTCGCCGCCGAAACCCTGCGTCGTGAAGGACGGCACCTGCGCGCTCAACGCGCTGATGAGGTCGGGGCGGCCGGCGCGTTCCAGCGTCGCTGAATCCACGATCTCGATGGGTGCCGGGCTGTCGATGGCGCGAAGCCCGGTCTGGCGTGTGCCCGTGACCACGATGGCCTCGCCATAGTCGGCGGAGGCGGCAGCGGCGGCCGCCGCGACCGTGCCCGGAGCCTCCTCCTCCTCGGCGGCGATAGCGCTGCCGGTAGCCAGAATCGCCAGCGTCGACACGCCGGCCAGACGATAGATGGTTCGCCTCGTCATGATATTCCCCCTTGGACATGTGCGCGCGGTTGTGGGCGCTACGCAGCCGCTTGCTGCTTGCGCAGTCGAAGTCGGCGGCCCTTGGGTAGGAAGAACGAACCATCCTTTCCAAAGCAGTTATTCTAATAATTTCAAATATTCATCGAAACATTTGGACCTATCAATGCAGCATTACTCAATGATTTCGACCTATTGAAAATACCCATGAGCATATCAGCACCGTTCCGCGCTAGGCCATTTCTCAGGACACCCCTTTTCTGGCACCTCTCTGCCATGTCCTGACCTCTTGCGGGGCGGCTGACCGCATGGCCGCCCCGCTCTTTTTCCCCGAAGGCCAGATATGACCAACACCGTACCGGAATCAGTGGACAGTTACATCGCCAGCCACCTGCTCGGCGACGATGCCATATTGGATGCGGTGCTCGCGGCGAACGCGGCGGCCGGACTGCCCGCCATCGACGTGTCCCCCGCGCAGGGGAAACTGCTGAACCTGCTCGCGCGGATCGCGGGCGCTCGGCGCATCCTCGAAGTGGGCACGCTGGGCGGCTATAGCAGCATCTGGCTTGCCCGAGCGCTGCCTGCGGACGGCACGCTGGTCACGCTGGAGATCGACCCGCATCATGTCGCCGTCGCCCGCGCCAATATCGCGGCGGCCGGGCTGGAGCCCGTGGTGGACGTTCGACAAGGGCCGGCGGCCGACAGCCTCGCGAAACTGGTCGCTGACGCGGCGGAGCCGTTCGACCTCGTCTTCATCGACGCCGACAAGCCCGGCAATGTCGAATATGTGACCCGCGCCCTCCAACTCTCCCGTCCCGGCACCGTCATCATCGTCGATAATGTCGTTCGCGGCGGCGCGGTCGTGGACGCGGACTCGCTGGACCCGTCCGTGCAGGGCACACGGCGATTGTTCGAACTGCTGTCGGCCAAAGGCAGCCTCGACGCCACGGCGATCCAGACGGTGGGCCTCAAGGGCCATGACGGCTTCCTGATCGGTGTGGTGCGCTAGGCGCTAGGCGTCCGTTCTTGCGGAGTACAGCCTGAGAGAAGTCGAAGACCTGTATCGAAGCGTCACGCGCAGCGCCCAACCTTCGCTACGCCATCTCGACGTCGCTCAACGACTTTTCGAGACGATCAGCGGAGGGACTGTTCCACTATCAGTCCGTCCCTCCTGCGCTTCCATATCGAAGAAGCGACCGGGCAGCCGCGGCAGGCCGAGATGATCGCGCAACATATCGCCCTCATGCTTCCACCGGAACAACCCGCGCTGTTGAAGTTCGACGATCTCGCCATCCACAACTCATCCAATGCCACATCCCATCGCTCATGACGCGTTTGCCCGCTCCATGTGGACAGACCGACGTGACGCGCCATGACTGACCGCCGGGGCGTTCAGGCGAAGCGATGGTAATGCGAGATATTGTCACAGGATCAGACAATCCGGGTCAGAGCCAATTGTCGTTTCTGAACTGCAAGACATCCTCGACCGGATAGCGCTCCAACGCAAAAAAGGGGCCGTAAGGCCCCTTCTCCGTCGCCGCCCAAAGGCAGCGCTGATCTACCAACCGAACCTAAACCGGCTCAGAAATTCCCGTAACGCTCGTTACCGACGAAGCCCATCTTCGACACGCCGCTACGCTTGATGACCGCGAGCACATTGTCGATGACGACATAGCGCGTCTGCGCATCGGGTTCGAACTGGAGCTCAGGCTCGGGCGACATGCCCTTGGTCTGGTCCAGATACTGGCGCAGCGTTACGATGTCGATCGGCGAACCGTTCCACAGGATCGTACCGGCCGCATCGGTGGTCAGCTTGTTCTTCACCGGATCGATCGTGTTCTCGTCCTTCGGGGGCGAGTTGGTCGGCAGATCGATCTTCACCGCATGGGTCTGCGGCGGGATGGTGATGATGAACATGATGAGAAGCACCAGCATGACGTCGATCAGCGGCGTCGTGTTGATGTCCATCATCGGCTCGCCTTCGGCGCTGCCTGCACTCATGGCCATGGGAAAACTACTCCTTCGAAGGCAGGCTTGGGATCAGCGCTCGGCGTGGTAGGCGCCGGGTTCCGGCTGCGAGATGAAGCCTACCCGGGCGAAGCCCGCACGCGCGACGTTGGTCATCGCACCGCCGACACAACGCCACGGCGTATTGACGTCGGCACGGATGTGAACCTCGGGAAGCTCGATGCCCGGTGCGGTAGGTCCACCCTGCTTGTCGATCTCCAAGCGAAGCTTGGCGACTGCGCGGTCGAGAAGCTCCTGGGGACCGATCTTGCTGAGACCCCAATAGACTTCGCAGGTACCATCGGC